>JBGCDW010000210.1:0-8957 GCA_045105775.1 Aureispira sp. | reverse complement strand
TAGCTGCCCTTTGACCGAGCAACAACTCATAGAACGCTGCAAAGCCAATGACCGTTTGGCACAGAAAGCCCTATACGAGCGTTTTTCTGCCAAGATGTTTGGGGTCTGTCGTCGATACGTCAAGACGGTAGAAAATACCGAAGAAGTATTGTTGATGGCCTTTTGCAAAGTGTTTAAGAAAATAGACACCTTTTCGGACAAGGGGAGTTTTGAGGGCTGGATTCGACGTATCATGGTCAATGAATCCTTGATGTTTTTGCGCAAGAATTATCGGTTTAATGAGCACAAAGATATTGACGATATACCCGTAAGAGCTGTACAAGTAACAGTAGAGGACGAATTGGCAGCGCAAGATATTTTACAATTACTAGAACAATTGCCCATTGGCTACCGAACCGTATTTAACCTTTATGTAATAGAAGGGTTTAAGCACAGAGAAATAGCCGAACAGTTGGGCATCAGTATCAATACATCAAAATCACAATTGATTTTGGCCAAGAAAAAATTACGAAAAATGATACAACGTTCCCAAAGCATGGGAAGTTAAACGGAAATTAACTGAAGTTGTTTAAAAATGGAATAGCGTTGATAATGAGTGATAATTTGATTCTAATCAAGGCGAAAATTTAGTTCATAGCAGCGCTATGGAGTCAATTTTTAACGATGAGTAGGAAAAAATTAGCTTTCATTAGCGACATTAGGCTATTCTTAAACAACTTCACTATTAAAAACAAACTTATCCTAAACAATTAGGGTTTATATAAAAAAATAAAGAGGGTAATAGAAGGCAATAACATTGCTTTCTACTATCCTCAAACCAAACAAATTTTCTAACGCTTATGAGCAGAGATGATTACATTTCTAAGCTGTTTATAAAAAATCAGGACAAGCTAGAGCAAGCTCCTTCTGCTGATCTTTGGTCGAAGCTAGAAGCAGAGCTAGACGCGCCTGCACCTGCTCAAAGAGCAATACCTGTATTGCTCCCTAGAGCTTGGTTCGGCTATTTAGCAGCCGCTTCGGTAGTACTAGTGGTGGCCGTAGGGAGTTTGAAATGGCTGGCAACAGATCCAATCAACCCTACTACACAAATGGCAGCACCATTGGCCTTGCATACAGATGTTCCAGAAGTAGCAGAGGAAGAGGGCGAGCCAGAACCTTATGAGGAATTGCCAAGAGCCTTAGGCAATTCTAACAAAATCAATGAAGACGTAAATAAAAACGCTACATTGGTTATTGAAGAAAAGGAAGAAGAAGAAGCGCGTCAACAAGAGGAGCGAATTGTAGCTGCTGTACAAAAACGCATAGAAACAACCACTTTACAACAAATACAAGTCAACAATGTAGATGACATTGCCATGAATGATATTGTAGTGGCAGATGAGGCAATTATGGATGATGTGAAACTAGAGTTGGTAGAGCCGCTACAAAATAATCATTTTGTGCCCTCAGGTTCGGGAGGAGGAACACCACAAGTGAATTTTTATCAAAATAACCAACCTGTAGCACCACAATTGAATTACAACAGCAGTTCGGTGCCTCAAGTTACCAATACAAATACCAACTTAGCAGAAGTAGAAGAGGTGCTCAATCGCAGTGCCAGCCGAGCAGATAAAGGGGCTTCTAAATACAAAAAGCAAGAGGCTGAAAATGCCTATGGGAATGTAGCTGCTACTAAAACAATAGAAACTCCTACTAAAAAACGTGCTACTGGTCGTCGCCGTGGAGGAATTGTTGCCAAAGCCAAAGAGGGAGAGAAAATAAAATCACCTATGGCCAAGGCGCATCCGCGTTTATATCCCTTTGGCTTTTTGTTAGGACGGTGGGATGATGACCATGAACTGGAAGGCCGTTCTTATGAAATTTGGAATCTTAGGGACGAAAATACTATGGTTGGTAAAGGGTATAAACTATCTAAAGATAAGGAGCGCATTTTTGAAGAATTGATGCGTATAGAATACCGAAACAATCAAATTTTTCTGGTCATGAGTTTTGACGAAAACAACGAAAAAGTAGAGTACATGCTTACTTCTTTTGGGCAAGAACGATTTGTATTTGAACAAAAAGGACGCTCCAAATATCCCGATAAGGTTATTTTACAGCAAAGCGGATTGCAAGGCTATTCCGTTACAATTTCCAATAGTAGCGATTTTCTTAGGGCCGATCAACAACGCTATCTAGAACACAGAAACAGAGTTTCCAATGTTCGCTCTATTCGTACATTGCGCCAAGCCCATTAAATACAGCATGGTTGTATGGTCTCATAGGTGTCAGGAACGTTCAACGTTCCTGACACCTATTTTAATTCAAATAGGGAATCGTTTTTGTTGAATTTATATGCTATAAAAAGACTATTTTGTCTTATTGTTCGTTTCATCAAAGGTATAACCTTACTATATTATATACTTAATGTACTTAAACCCTAGAGATACTTTTGATAAAAGGTTGAAATGCGTATCTTCCCTGTTCTATAAGTGCATGATTGTTTTTTGTTTTTATAAAAAATGGGTTCACGGTAAAGTGTATCTTGTTGATTATCAGATTAATGTAAGGTGTTGTAAAGGTGGGTGAATGTTGCAAATTAACGCAGGTTCTCCAACACCATGAAGTGTTTATTGCAAAATAGTGGTAACAAATAGATAAGAATGCTGGAACAGCAACAGAAAGAATTATTACAGCAGTTGAGCGCCAATAACAAACAGGCACTTAGGGTAATATTTGATGCGTACTACGATATGGTGTTTTATGCAGTGTATAGAATTGTGAGCGACAAAAACACCGCTGAGGATTTATCACAAGATGTTTTTATGCGTTTGTGGGAAAAGCGCCATCAAATTACTATCAATGGTTCTATTGGTGCTTACATCCGTCGAATGGCCATCAATGAAGGGTTAGGCTATTTGCGTAAGAATAAAAAATACGGCATTGAAGAAATCCAAGACCAGCACAGCCCACTAATCTGTAGCGGCGAAGATGCGTATATAGATGGAGAATTAGAACAACAAATCCAGCAAGCCATTGCTACCTTACCTCCTCGTTGCAAAACGGTTTTTGTCCTCAGCCGTTTTGAAGAACTCTCCTATAAAGAAATTAGTGAAAAACTAGAAATTTCTCCCAAAACAGTAGAGAACCAAATTTCCAAAGCCTTAAAAATTATGCGTGCGGCACTAAAGGGCTATTTAGCCTTTTTATTGTTCTTCAACCCTTGGCTATAAGCCCTTGTTTTGACCCTTGTCTGAAAAATGAAAACTTTTTGACTCAAAATAGTATTCTAGGTAGGGGCAAGCGATAATTCTTGCATCTTATTAACAGTATTACCCCATAATACATTTTATCCTTCTTTTGGTAACGATAAAAAATATGTTGCGTCTAACAGCTTATCAGGTTGTTAGATCTTGTCCTGCTTTTTTTAACCGAGCCTGATAGCTTATTCTAGTAAAAGATGTTGGAAACAACTTTCTTGCGACAGTAAGCAGTAGTAAGCCATAAAAACAATGAACGACTGGAATAAACATTTACAATTACTTGGAAAGGTATTGAGTAAAGAAGCTTCGGAACAAGAACAAGAAGCATTGAATCAATGGACACAGGAAGAACAACATCACCAACAATTGGTAGATGAAACGACGCTTATTTGGGAAAAGGCAGATGATGCCTTACCTACTGTTAGATCCAACAAAGCAGCAGCTTGGGAACGTCTGGAAGCACAATTAGAAAATCCCGCTACTGCTGCAACCCCCAAAGCAAAAATGAAAACTTTGTGGTATCAATTGGCCGCTGCCGTAGTGGTCGTGGCCATCGGATTGGGTGGGTGGTACCAGCAAACACTCCAAACGGCAACAGACACAGATTTCCCTCAATTGGCAAGTATTAGCACAGCAGCAGGTATGCAACAAGAAGTACAGCTGCCCGATGGCTCCAAAGTTATGCTCAATGAAAAATCTACCTTACAATATGAGGCTAATTTTGAACCAAGAACGGTACAATTAGAAGGAGAAGCTTTTTTTGATGTGGTCAAGAAAGATGGTCAATCTTTTGAAATTATAACCGCAAAAACAAAAACTACCGTATTAGGGACTTCATTTAATGTGCGGGCTTATCTCAACCAAGATACAGAGATTGCTGTTGTAACAGGTAAAGTAACCTTTGGAGCAGTAGAAACCCCCAAACAGGAACATGTTTTATTACTTCCCCAAGAGCTTGGAACACACCAAGATAACAAAGGTATTGTCAAGACAATAGCAAAAGGCAACAATGCTTTGGCTTGGAAGACCCAGCAGCTAAATTTTGACAACCAAGCATTGTCAGAAGTTTTGCCTATCTTAGAACGTTACTATGGGATTGCAATAGAAGGAAGTGAAAGCTTGTTAAATTGCCATTATACTGGTAACTTTAAACAAGCAGCATTAGAAGAGGTATTAAACACCATTGCTTTTACCTTTCCTAATGGGATGAATATTGAGAAAATAAACGACAAGTACATATTGACTGGGCAAAGATGTGACTAGTCGTTGACTAGACCAGCGTTGCAAACATGCATTTATATAAACTATTATTGGTAAGTGTATTTTGGGTAATCTATTGCACAGGCATAGTTGCCCAACCCACTTATTACAAGCAAATAGTTTCGCTTCATTTCCAAGAAGAACCCCTCAAAAACGTATTAAGAAAGCTAGAAACCCAATATCGGGTTCAGTTTTCTTATAGTAATAATCACTTGCCCCTCCAGCAAAAAGTGACTTACCACAGCAGCAACCAATCCCTCAACAAAGCCATTCGTCAACTCTTTAAAGAGCAGGACATTGTTTGTGCTTATATTGGGGATCAGTATGTACTCAAGCCCAATTTAGCACGCATTCGCAAACGAAAAGAGCGTCTACAACGCAAAAAAAAGCGCGATAAACGAGAACAACAAACGATAGAACGCGAACGTCTATTTGATTTTGATCTTCATTCCGAATTGTTGGGGGCAACGCCTGCAACAGCTGTTCCGCCTCCTGTTCGTTCTACCAAGCCCATAAAACCCCTTATTGCTACTCGCATAGGAACAACAATGGCTCTTGTAATAGATTCAACTGATTTGGTGCCTGATGCCAAATTTAAATTAAAAATTCGCCCTAGAATTGCCCAAGTTTCTTTACTTCCATTTATTGGAACCAATGGTCGTCAGTTTCATAAAGCCGTTAACATTACCTCTTTGAATTTAATGTGGGGAATGAATGGCAGTATCAAAGGGCTAGAGATAGGCGGCATTGGCAACAGTTTGTACCGAGAAATGCAAGGGTTACAAATTGGAGGTTTTTTTAACAAAGTAGAGGGAAACATACAAGGGTTGCAGTTTGCTGGCCTGTTCAATTTATCCAGTGGTAAAATTATGGGAGTGCAGTGCAGTGGTGTGCTTAATATGGGGGCAGATGTGTACGGTATTCAGGGGTCCGTTTTGAGTAATGTTGCTAGGGATTTGTATGGCTTACAAGCTTCGGGAGTGAGCAATATTGCTACCGATGTATACGGCTTTCAATTTGCTGGTTTGCTCAATTTTGCCAATGGAAAATTGTTTGGTTCTCAAATTGCAGGGCTGGGAAATATGGCCTGGGGAGGCAAGAGTGCGGTGCAGTTTGCAGGCTTGTTTAATTACAGTGCCAAAGCTCAATTTCAAATTTCAAGCTTGTTCAATATGGCCCAGTATGTAGATGGTGCTCAATTGGGCTTGTTCAATGCAGCCAATAAACAGCTCAATGGTTGTCAGATAGGTGTTCTTAATAGAGCCAAAAAACTAAAAGGCGTACAAATTGGCCTTATCAATAGTACAGACGAAGCACATGGTTTTTTGTTGGGTTTAATCAATGTTGTAGACAGCCTCAAAGGGGTTTCTTTGGGCTTAATTAACATAGTAAAACGCAATGGTTATAATCGTATCGAAATAGCAACAGGAGATATTTTGTATTTTCAATGGGGGGCCAAATTTGGCGTTCCTCGATTGTACCAGTTGGCGCAAATGGGCTGGCAAGTCAATGCACGAAGCGAATATGTTTGGGCTGTTGGTGGCGGTCTTGGTACCGCATTGCCATTGACCAAACACTTGCAAACGAATTTCGAACTATTAATCTCCAAAGTAAATGAAGGAGTCTTTTGGGAAACAAAACTCAATTTGTTGCAGCAGCTCAAAATCAACTTAGACATTAAGATGGATGAACGTGTAAGTTTGTTTTTAGGGCCTGTGCTCAATGTACATGTCTCACGTTCTTATAATTCAGATACACAAGAATATGGTTCTACACTCGCTCCTTATACGCTTATTAATGCAACTAATCTGCAAGGAACCAACCTAAAACTCTGGATAGGTATAGGAGGTGGCTTGCGTTTCTAATCATTACAAGAAACATTCAAAAAAAAGTAGATTTTTTTTCTCGAAGCACAACAATTTGAAGGTTCTGCTATTTTATGATAATAATACATTAACTTTGCAGCCTTGAAATAAGAAATGGAAAATAATTTTGTGTTTTCTATTTTGTAGATCATTAGAATAAACAAACGAATGGCTATTGTAAAATTTACATTTGAAGATAAAAATATTCCCGACCAAGAGGTCAAGGGAATGGTAGGAGACAATATTTTGGATTTGGCCGAGGACAATGGTATGCACATCAACAGCAATTGTGGGATGGTGTGTGCTTGTAGTACTTGTCATGTCTATATTGAGTCTGGCGAAGATTATTTGACAGAAATTTCAGACCAAGAAGAAGATTTTATAGACCGTGCTGTCAGTCCACGCATTGAGTCGCGCTTGTCTTGTCAATGCAAATTGGAGGAAGATGCCGATGATATTGTTATTGAGGTGTTGGTACCTGACCAATCTCAGATTATTGGACATGAGCACTAAGGAAGTTTTGAACGACTACCTATTATTAATTATTTAACAGCACAAATAAAATGAGTTTTGAATTAAACTTGCCCATTCACTGGGAAGATCACGAGGATATTGCAATGGGATTGTATGATAAGTTCGGAGATGAATTTACAGAGTCCAAGATATATCGTATTCGTTTTACAGATTTGTTAGATTGGATTTTGAGCTTGCCCAATTTTGAAGGCACTAAAGAACAGTGTAATGAAGGACACTTGGAGCAAATTCAGGCCAAGTGGGTTTATGAGTGGCGCGACAATCAATAATCTAAAGGGGGTTTTTATAAATCCACAGAATATTTATTTTAAAACCATAGCTGGCTATGTCATATTTAGAACATTTGTCCAAGATTGATACCATTATATTAGATGTAGATGGTGTACTAACGGATAGCCTATTGCATGTACTAGAAGATGGTAAATTGCTGAGACGAATGCATACTAGAGATGGTTATGCACTCAAACGTGCCGTTCAGCAAGATTATCGAATTATCATCATTACAGGAGGGCGTTCGGAAGGCGTAATACTTCGGCTCAAAAACCTAGGGATCACTGAAATTTATAGTGGTATACAAGACAAGCTAGAGGTCATGGATGACCTCATTGAGATTTATGGCTTGAATGTAGCTCAAACAGCTTACATGGGAGATGATATGCCCGATTATGAATCGATGCGTGTGGTAGCCTTGCCTACTTGCCCCAATAATGCTGCACCAGAAATCAAAGCGATCAGCCAGTATATTTCTCCTTTCAATGGGGGCGAGGGCTGTGTACGCGATTTGTTGGAAAAAATCATGAAGGTACAGGGCAAATGGGTCGCAACCGATGTGGTTAATTTGACAGAAGACAAATCGCCTTTTGATGAATTTTAGAAGATAAAAAATGCTTTAGTTTTGAGGAGAGCAAGCACCAAGGTCTTGCCCTCCTACAAAACAAGGTTTATTGTTTCTTATTAGAATGTTGAGAAAGCAATGAAGCATTTTGTTGCTCTATAGCGGTTATTTTCTCCTCTAGACGTTCTATTATTTGTTGTTGTTCCTGTACTGCATTGATAAGCATATAGGTAAGTGCCGTGCCATCATACAACCTTTGATCTTCAAAATCTCTAGTAGTGACTTGGCTAACGGTATAAGGTGCGATTTGTTCTATCTCTTGGGCAATAACGCCATAATAGGTTTTGCCATCCTCTTCATACCCTCCTTTGCCATTGTATTGAAATGTTTTAGGAGCTATTTGTAGTACTTCTGCCAGTCCATCTTTATAGGGCATGATGTTCTTTTTGACACGTGCATCCGAAAAGGTAGCCCAATTTCCGCCGCCTGTTTTGCCAGCACTACCGCTTACAGAGAGTGTTTGAGTTGGGGCAAAAGTATTAATACCTACTCTGTTATCACTCGTTACAAATACAACGGCCTCTCTGCGATCAGGGTCAGGACTGACTAGTGCTGTGGGCACGCCACCCCCAGAAAATCCACCATCCATCAGCCAAACACCAACGTCTAAACCTTGTGGCCCACCAGTTGCCTCTGTTCCTATGACCTCCAAAACATGTCTATTAACTTGACTATTATTCGTGCCTGTTCCTGCTCCTCTAAAAATAGCCACATACGGAAACCTTCCTTGACTGATGCCATAATTATTAATCTTCATACCAGCCAACTTAAAAAGTCCTAATCTTCTTGCTTGAAACCTCAAATTATTATTAACACTGGGTTCCCAAGCATCTCTGCTGGTCAAGATGTAAATATTATCTCTAGTAGCATTTCTCAACGCATTAACCAGTCCATTGACCCCAACCGTACCAATGTAGGTATCATAGGTGGTATTACTAACCAGCGTATGAGTGGAAGCATTAATAACCGTCAAATTCAATCCACGCCCATTATTAATAGGCAAAATATCATTGCCTAGTTTTATTTGACGGCCTGTAGCAGCTGGATTATTACGACCACTACCTCGAACAAATAGTGGAGTCATCTTACCCATTGCTTCTGTTTTGAGATCACCCCCTGTAAATTTAATATCCCCAGCTACTTCTAGTCTTTCATCTGGAT
>JBGCDW010000209.1:0-17203 GCA_045105775.1 Aureispira sp. | reverse complement strand
CACCGCCTTGTTCAGCCAAGCGGTTCGGAACAAATTGCCATGACTTGCCTCATGCAGCAGCGATTCGCCCATAGCAAATTGCACACAGCCAATAAACCAAATCAACAATATTGCAATAGGCATATAATGCCCCCATTGGGCAGCCAGCCACCAAGCCAGCCCCAAAAACAGCCCATCGCGCAATAAAACCCCCAAACCACGCCCATTGCTGCGCTGCTTAAATTGTTGTTGTACTTGAAGTTTGCTTAACATAGTTGTTCCTTATTATAAGTAGTTGTTCAAAATTACTACTAACAAAAAACAGTTATTTTCTTCCAGCTCATCGTTAAAAATACTCGTCTTAGCCCGCTAAGACTCCGTTTTTTGCCTTGATCTGAATAAGTGCCACAGCCTTTGTACCTTTTAGGTACAAGCCAGCCCAGATCGCTTTGCGAGTATTCCATTTTTTTAATTAACATTTATTTTGACCACCTACTTACTTACCCAACTAAATATCTCTTTTATAATTTAATACTTTATAGTTTTTTTGCTTTATTAGAAGAGAATAATAACGGTATTGTGCAAATCCATTCTAGTTTCTCAGATCATGCCCCTTATTAATAAGCTCCAACAACTCAAAGACAATAATTATTATTACAATCCCAAGCTCAAAAAAAGAGCAGCACAACTTGTCAAAAACATTACCTTACCTGAAAAAAAATTGTGGGAACAGGTATTAATTGCCCGCAAAATGAAAGGGTTTCGGTTTATGCGACAAGTTCCTGTATTGTATTATATACCTGACTTTATGTGCAAAGAGTTGGCCTTAATTATAGAAGTAGATGGGCGCAATCACAAATATCAAAAAGCGTATGATAGTAAACGTACCCAAAAACTAGAGGCTTGTGGATTTAGTGTTTTGCGTTTTAGCAATAAAGAAGTCACTCATCAAATAGAGAAAGTTCAACAAAGGATTGAAGATTGGATAGAAAAAAATTATACTAGTTAGCTATGAAAACATTTAAGAACAAAGTAGTTGTCATTACAGGAGCTGGATCAGGGATCGGCAAAGCATTGGCAGAAGAATTTGCACAAAAAGGTGCATTATTAGCACTCAATGATATTAATGAAGCGAATCTCCAAGAAGTAACGCAAGCATTGTCCACTACCACGCAAGTATTTAGTCGTGTATTTGATGTAGGCAACGAATCAGCTATGCAGGAATTTGCAGAAGCTGTTTACACTCAATATCAACAAGTAGATGTAGTTATCAACAACGCTGGTGTAGTGCAAGGGGGAACAGAATTTGCAAAAATGACCACCGAAGATTTCCACTGGTTAATGAATATTAATTTTTGGGGAGTAATTTACGGTTCTAAAAGCTTCCTACCCTATTTGCGTGAACAACAAGAAAGCAGCTTAGTGAATCTTTCTAGTCTTTTTGGAATGATTGGTGCCCCAAGTCAAACCTCTTATAATGCTTCTAAATTTGCAGTAAGAGGTTTTTCAGAGGCCTTGTTTCTAGAAGAGCAAAACAACCAATCGGGGGTCGTTGTTTCTTGTGTGCACCCAGGTGGTATTAAAACCAACATTCTAAAAAATGGGCGCAATATTAGCGAGAAAGCTGCTAAGAAACAAATAAAAATGTTCCGTACAACTGCATCAACCGCCGCACAAGTTATCATCAAAGGCATTGAGAAAAAGAAAAGCAGAATACTGGTGGGCAGTGATGCACACGTAACGTTTCAGGTCAATAAGTTTTTAAGAAAGACTGTTCAAAAAGCAACTCTAAGTCTGTACAATAAAACTAAAATAAAGAAAAAGTAATTCTTAGTTGTTATAAAAAAAATGACATTTTTTAAAATTGCTTGCAACCATTTGCAACGTTTCATTGTCGTCTAGGACGATACAAAGCTGGAGGGCTTTGTGTTGTAGTACGATACTATATGTATAATTCAATCTTACATTAAAATAGATACCGCTATTAGTTTTGATTGAATGAAATTCTTTTCTTTAGAAAAGGCACTAGGGAAGATTTAGGAGGAAATCTTCCCTTTTTGTATGCCCTATAGTGACCTTTTGTTGTTGTTAGATGGCTGGAGTTTTTTTTTCAAAAAAAGCTTAAAAAATGTTATTGTAATTCCAACCTTTAGAACAAGTGCTTGTCATGGAGGTAGAATTAGGAACTATTAGCATCTATTTCTATCATTTTGAGTGATAACAATGCAACTACTTATTTCTAGACTCGTGAGCATCCTCCAGACTTAAGCTCATGTCGTTCTAAAGTTGATTGATATTGTTGTTATTCTACCCTAAATGAATGAGTTATACAAGTGAATGGCTTATATAATCCTAGTGATTGTCATTCAATTTTGTTGCAAACACAACCCCACTAATATTTGCAACTTGGTTATGTAAAATTCCATAAAGGAAACCAAAGAGAGACTACCCCTAGTTCTCTCTTTTTTTTTGCGCTTAACTAAGCTGATTTTTCTGACAAGCGGACATGAAAAATGCTTTTACCCCAAAAGGATAAAAGCATTTGTATTTTAGCCAGAAGCTTGAAGCTTCTTTGTTGAGTTTGTTTATTCTTTTCCTACCACTGCTCCATAATATTGGCGATTCATACGCGCAATATTCTCGATAGAAATTTCCTTAGGACATTCAGCTTCACAAGCTCCAATATTAGAGCAGTAACCAAATCCTTCTTTGTCCATTTGTGCTACCATGCGCTTCACACGCTTTTGGGCTTCTGATTCTCCTTGTGGCAAGATAGCCAAATGCGACACCTTTGCAGACGTAAAGAGCATAGCAGAAGCATTGGGACAAGCAGCTACACAAGCTCCACAACCAATACAAGTGGCAGCATCCATCGCTTCTGTAGACGCATCTTGAGACACTGGAATAGCATTACCATCAGGTGCTCCTCCTGTATTAACAGAGATATATCCACCAGACTGAATAATTCTATCAAAAGAGCTTCTATCTACTACCAAGTCTTTTATTACAGGGAAAGCAGCCGCTCTAAATGGTTCGATGTAGATATTGTCTCCATCATTGTAGTGGCGCATGTGCAATTGACAAGCAGTGGTTCCTTTCATAGGGCCATGAGGGCGACCATTAATAACCAAACTACAAGAACCACAAATACCTTCTCTACAATCGTGTTCAAAGGCTACAGGGCCTTCGGGGTATTGTGAAATATTATCAATAATGTGTGCATTCAATACATCAAGCATTTCTAAGAAGGACATGTGTGTATTGATAGCAATATTAGGATAGGAGCGAATTCCAGCATTAGGATCGTTCTCACCAGACTGTCTCCAAACAAACAGATTTACTTTTATATTTCCGTGAGCCATAAGTCTCTATTGTTTTTTATAAGAAAAAATTAAGCAATTACCTTACTGCACAATTCTTGGTTTTAATGTACCATTGTGCCTATAGTATTACTTGTAAGAACGTGTTTTTAATTCAATATCCTTGAACTCTAATTCCTCCTTGTGCAAGACAGGATCATTGCCTGCTCCTGTGTATTCCCAGGCAGAAACATAGGCGTAATCTTCGTCATTACGAACGGCTTCTCCTTCTGGTGTTGCATACTCCTCGCGGAAGTGTCCCCCACAAGATTCGTCTCTATCTAAGGCATCTACCATCATCAATTCGCCCAATTCTATAAAATCAGCTACACGTAAAGCTTTTTCTAATTCTGGGTTGAATTCTTCGCCGTCAGGATCCGTATGTGGAATAAACACCTCGCTCCAGAAACGTTTGTACAAATCTTTTACTTTTACGCGACCTTCTTTTAGGCCTTCTGCGCTACGAGACATACCACAATGTTCCCACATAACTTCTACGCCTAACTCTCTATGGAAAGACTCTACAGAACGCTTACCTGCAATGCTTAACAATTTTCGAATTCTGTTGCGAACACTTTGTTCTGCTTCTTCAAATTCTGCGCTGTTAACATCAATCATTGGTGTACGGATTTCTTTGCTCAAGAAAACACCAATAGTGTACGGCAATACAAAATAGCCATCGGCCAAACCTTGCATCAAGGCAGATGCCCCCAAGCGGTTGGCACCGTGGTCAGAAAAGTTCGCCTCTCCTGTGGCAAATAACCCAGGAACAGAAGTCTGCAAGTTATAATCTACCCAAACACCACCCATTGTGTAGTGAATAGCTGGGTAAATACGCATGGGTGTGTAATAAGGATCTTCTCCTGTTATTTTTTCATACATCTGGAAAAGGTTGCCATACTTCTTAGCGACTACAGCACGCCCCATACGCTTAATTTCTTCATCACTAGGGTTGTTCAGACCAGCCGATACCGCTTCTGAATGCCCGTAACGTTCAACAGCTGCCGCAAAGTCTAAGTAAACAGACAACCCTGTTGTCCCTACTCCATGTCCATCATCACAACGATATTTGGCTGCTCTTGATGCTACATCTCGTGGTACTAAGTTACCAAAAGAAGGGTAAATACGCTCTAGGTAATAATCTCTGTCCTCTTCTGCCAAATCTGTAGGCTTCATTTTGCCTTGACGCAACAACTCTACATCTTTTTTGTGCTTAGGTACCCAAACACGTCCATCATTACGTAGAGATTCTGACATCAGGGTCAGCTTAGATTGGTAATCTCCCGATACAGGAATACAAGTAGGGTGAATTTGACAGAAACAAGGATTGGCAAAATAAGCCCCACGTCTATGTGCTGTCCAAGCAGCTGTTACGTTTGAGCCCATTGCATTGGTAGACAAATAATACACATTGCCATAACCCCCAGAAGCCAAGACAACTGCATGTGCGCCGAAACGCTTCAATTTACCTGTAAGTAGGTTACGTGCAATGATACCGCGTGCTTTGCCCTCTACCACTACTAAATCCAACATCTCATGCCGGTTGTACATTTCTACATTACCTAGAGAAATTTGTCTAGAAAGAGCACTGTAGGCCCCAATCAATAACTGCTGACCAGTTTGACCACGGGCATAAAACGTACGAGATACTTGCACCCCACCAAAAGAACGGTTGGCCAAACTACCGCCATATTCTCTTGCAAAAGGCACTCCTTGTGCCACACATTGGTCAATAATATTACGAGAGACCTCTGCTAAACGGTGTACATTGGCCTCACGAGAACGATAGTCTCCCCCTTTGACCGTATCATAAAATAGACGGTAAACAGAATCTCCATCATTTTGGTAATTTTTGGCAGCATTGATGCCTCCTTGGGCAGCAATACTGTGGGCGCGACGTGGGCTATCGTGAAAACAAAGTGCTTTGACACGGTAACCTAATTCGCCAAGGGTAGCGGCAGCAGAAGCACCTGCTAAACCAGTACCAACGACAATAATTTCAATATTACGTTTGTTATTGGGAGCAACTAGTGGCATTGTAGAACGGTATTCCGTCCATTTTTCTGCTAACGTTGCGCTTTCTGGTACATTTGACTGAAACTTGTCCATACAATTAGAATGAATTTAGTTCAAAAAAAATAAATAGAACGAATAGGAGCACAGTATTTTGACTGTTTGTATCAACTACTCTGGCCACCAATGAATGGCTTCAATTAGGCTGCTACTTGAGCAAGGTAATAAAAGTAAATAGGCATTGTAGCAAAGCCCAATGGGACCAATACCGCATAACCAATACCTACTGCTCTAATGATAGGAGAGTATTTCTTGTTGTTCAACCCTGTAGTCTGAAAAGCACTCCAGAAACCATGCAACAGGTGCAAGCTTAATGCTACCAAAGAAACGAGATAAAAAACTACGTTCATAGGATTGGCAAAAGCAGCCTTAACCAATACATAAAGATCTTTTACCTTATCTCCATCTGGTGTTAATTCTTCGATATAGGGCACTTCTCCAAAGTGCATTTGAGCCCAAAATTGCCACATGTGCAATCCTATAAAAGCAAAAATTAGCATACCTAATGCAATCATATTACGAGAAGCAATCTTAGCATCCGTATCTGAAATTTCTTTGCCTTCATAACGAGTTCCTTTTGCTCTCCTGTTATAAACAGAAATTAGAATTCCTTGTATAGCATGAAGCAAAATAAAGAAGTAATTTCCATAAGAGACCAACTTAATCAAGGGGTTATGTGTCATAGTATAGGCATACATATTAAACTGATAGCCATCTGAAGCCCCTTCAGTACTGATAAACAGTTGTAGGTTACCAACCATGTGTACTACCAAGAACAGACATAAGAACAATCCTGTTAGCGACATGATAAGCTTTCTGCCAATAGAAGACAATAAAAAGTTTACAATCCACTTCATGTTGTAAAATTAATTTTAGTTTAAAATATTAAGTGTTGGGCGGAATAATCCAATGTATTTCCATCAATGTTCTTTGTTAAGAGAACTGTTTTAACAATACAAAGTCGTTAAATTTACGCGATATCTTGCAAAATATCTATTCAACGGCAATTTTGCAACCTATGTTAATGGATATTTAAACTCTATTTTTATTTAGAATAATTCTAGACTTATTCTATACATCTATTCCTTTTACTGAGCATCCCCTATTGCTGCCTCTTATTCTTGTTGTTGTAACAATAAAACTCTGTAAAAGCTGTTGATAAATGGTCTTTTTATTGCAATTTTTACAATTGACAAAATGAAAAACATAGATTCGGCACATTGTTACTTCTTGTTTATTTTTCTCTGAAAATAAACTACCTTTGTAAGCGCAACTGCAAGCTGCCCTATCGCGGTTTCGATTGGATCGAAAATGAGGAAAGTCCGAACAACGCAGAGCAGCACACCATCTAACGGATGGGATTCTGACTGGTCAGAATACAGCAAGTATCACAGAAAATTACCGCCTCCAAGTGAGGTAAGGGTGAAAACGTGCGGTAAGAGCGCACGCTTGCTTATGGCAACATAGGTAGGGGATAAACCTTGTGCGTTGAAATGCCATGTATACCAACAGGACTGCCTCGGCGGTCAACAAGTTGCTCGCTTGTGTTGGAGGGTAGGCAGATAGAGCTCAACAGTGATGTTGAGTCTAGATAAATGATGGGGTTTTGATACCTAGTGTCAAAAACAGGATTCGGCTTATAGGCTTGCAGTTGCTTTTGTTTTAGAAATAGCTTCAACAAATACTTACTAAATCTGTATTTTTGAGAAAACATAAAGAATGATTGATAACTTAAAAATAATAGACCTTTTTGCAGGTATTGGAGGGATAAGACTAGGTTTTGAAGCACATGGTTGTAAAACAGTCTTTACCTCAGAGTGGGATAAGAATGCTCAGAAAATGTATGAAGCTAATTTTGGAGAAAAACCTCATGGTGATATAAATGAAATTGCCCCTCAAGATATACCAGATCATGATATTTTACTAGCTGGCTTTCCTTGCCAACCCTTCAGTATTGCAGGAAAACAACTTGGTTTTGCAGATACCCGAGGAACACTTTTTTTCAATATTGAAGCAATTTTAAAAGAAAAAAAACCAAAAGCTTTCTTATTGGAGAATGTAAAGCGGCTGAGAACACATGACAAAGGGCGCACCTTAGGTGTTATCTTCGAAAAATTAAAAAATCTAGGTTATACCGTCTATCATCAAGTACTAAATACCTTAGACTATGGAATTCCTCAAAAGAGAGAACGAATCTACATTGTTGGATTCTTAGAATCTATTGCATTTAAATTCCCTAAGCCAACTAGATCTTATAAACCATTAGCGGATTTTTTAGACAAAGATGAAAATGTACCTGAGAATTTCTTTCTATCAGAAAAGTTAAAAGAAAAAAGGATAAAGGCCGTAAAACCTAATCCCCCCTACCCTTCTATTTGGCATGAAAATATTGCTGGAAACATATCTGCACTACCTTATTCCTGTGCTTTGAGAGCTGGTGGTAGTTATAATTATCTAGTTGTAAATGGTATAAGAAGATTAACTGGTAGGGAAATGTTGAGATTGCAAGGATTCCCTGAAGATTTTATTATTAATATACCTTATACACAAGTGCGAAAGGTAGCAGGGAATTCGGTAACTGTTCCTGTGATCGAAGCCATTGCTGGGCAAATGATGCTTGCTTTGCAAGAAAAAGTAAAACCTCAAACTGTGGGAATTCAATTAACATTGCTAGAGCCTAAACATGAATATCGAAGAAGCAAAAAAAAACGATTGACAAAATTATAAAGAAAGCCAGAGTACATCTTTATAAACCAATTCAAGTTGCAGAGATTTTATACAGAGATAGAGTTGAAAAGGACATTAATTTATCTGAATTGGATACCTATCGAACAGCATCTAGAAAATGGCGTGATATAATTTGCAGGAGATTTCTAGGGCGTACTAGCACTTCGTCTGCACGATATCAAGATGATTTATTTAGCCTCACTGCTGTTCCTCCTAATGCATTAGTTGCACTTGGCAAAGAAAATAGAGCGAACAATGGAGTTGTTGAAGCCTATATCTATCAAAGATTTTTAGAACGGTTTTCTCAATTGTCAAATGCATTAGAATATGCTAACATTCATAATAAATCCAACTTTCAACTCAAAGAGTTTATTGATGCTTTTTGGCAAGAAGCAGGGCTACGAAGAAGCATAGACAAGATTTATGAGATAGTAGTTTATGCCTTATTTTCAAGTATTGTTGAGTCTTTAAATTTAAAGGTAAAAGTTTCTTATGACCCAACCAAAGCTTCTATTTTGGAAGAGTTTCAGGATTTCGCAAAAAAGGTAATTCAGTTAGATTCCGCGCATACAAGTTTTGAAACCAATGCAAAAATTTATAGAGTTGGAGTGACAAATGCAGCAGATAGAGGATTAGATATGTGGGCAAACTTTGGCTTGGCGATTCAAATAAAACACTTATCGTTGAGTGAAGAACTGGCTTCAGATATAGTTAGCTCTGTTTCCGCAGATCGAATTGTAATTGTTTGCAAAAAAGCTGAAGAAAAAGTTATTTTATCGCTTCTTAATCAAATAGGTTGGAAATCGAAAATCCAAGCAATTATCACAGAAGATGATTTAATAAATTGGTATGAAAAGGCAATGAAAGGGGTATATAGCAATGAAATTGGAGATAAAATCATTGAAATAATATCCAATGAAATTGAGATAGAGTTTCCTGCAACAAAAGCAACAGATTTTGATGCTTTTTATCAAGCAAGGCAATACCATCAGTTAAAAAGCAACCTCTGGCGATAACAAAACTATCCAATAGTCTGATTTTATTGCCAAAAGGCTGGTTTTATCCCCTCTAATTTGAGCACTTGCTCTTGAGGAATTTGCAGTCCCTTCCAATCTTTTTTTTCCAGTAGTGGTAATTGTTCGGCAATAAAAGGGCGCATATCATGGATGGCTACCACTTCTTCTTGGGCATAACGTCTAATAAATTCTCCTCGCAAACCTAATTGTACAGCTTTTCTATCCAACTTGGCTCCAGTCGGGTGATGGTCGGGGTCCCATTGCAAACGCACCTCACTATTGGCTATGGCGGCCTGCCAATCTGCTCGTTCAGGGTAAATATGTTTTTTGTAAGAAGATACGATACTTTCATTGAGTATTTCTACAAAAAACCGAAGCGGAATTTCTACCCCGAGCACATAGGTCTGTCCTTCTTTTTGTCCCCAGCCCGAACGATACATCATCCACAAGAAATTGGGCTTGATCCAACTCATTCTGGTCAATTTAAAATCACCACCAAATTTTTGGTGCTTCAGCGCATAAGCTCCAATACTAGGACGATAGGCTTGATAAACAATAATATTTTCTCCTCTGAGGGTAGCTAGAATGTGCTTGCCATTTTGGGGTGCGTTTTGTTCGTATTCTAGATAAGAAATGGTTGGAAACATGGGTTAGAATGTATAGTTTTAAGGGGTTTTAGAAAAATCGTCTTAAATCTTAGCAGCTGCTTATTGGCTTGCGCTCCTCTATGTTTCTATTTACTAAAAAAAGAAAACATGCTCTACATCACCCTTTTACGCGGAATCAATGTCGGTGGAAAAAATAAATTGCCGATGGTCGATTTGCGAGCACTCTGTGAGCAGCTGGGCTGGCAACAGGTGCAAAGTTATATTCAATCGGGTAATGTAAAATTTGAATTGCAAGAGGCTGCCAATGCTGCACTAGATTTATCTGTTGCTATAAAGGAAAAATATAACTATAAAGTTCCCGTTTTGGTGCGGCCTCAAACTTATTTTCAAGAGGCACTGAAAAATCCTTTTTTAGAAGGAGATGGAGCTATAGATCCCAAGATGCTGCATGTTACTTTTTTGGAACAAGCTCCCCTAGCCACTCAAGTCAACGCCCTTCAACACAAAGACCACAAAGGGGATCAGTGGAAAATTATTGATGATAGGGTGTATCTTTACTGTGTCAATGGTTACGGGCGCACCAAATTGACCAATCAATATTTAGAAAAACAATTGGGGCAAGTGGCAACCACCAGAAATTGGCGCACGGTCAACAAGCTCGCGCATTGGTAAACAATTAGGGCCGATATTTGAATTGATAAATACGCGCTCTTTTTTTCTGCCCTTCGGAGGACAAAAATAAATCGCCTTTGGGATGAAAGGCTAACCCTTCGGGCTGCTCAAATACCTCAGGAGAGAGGTGCCAAAGGGCTTTTATCTCAAAAGATGGATTCAGGACCAATAAGCTGTTGCCAGCTGCACAGAGCAAATAAATATCTTGTGTGATGGGGTGGATGGCAATAGCAGAAGGCTGTAAGGGCATATTGGGTTTTTGCTTGCGTAGCATCTTTTTGTAAAAACCATAATCGGGGTGCTGGCGCATGGTTTGGCGGATGAAACGCTGCAATTGCTTCCGTGTAATCACAAAAATTGGTTCTACCAGAAACGAGTCTAAAGAGCAATCGTAGGCATAGATGGCGCGTTCATAGTAGCGTTCGCTACCAATAGCCGCAGAGCCTTTGCAGGCAATCCAAAGTTGGTTTTCTGTAGGATGATATGCCAACCCCTCTGTGTCGTTAATTTCTCCTAAGTTGGTATTAATGACCCGTGTTTTGGCTTTCTTTTTGTTTTTTTCCCAGCGATCAATCTCAAACAGTACTCCATCTGCCCTCAAAGCAAATAAAAACGCTTCTTCAAATGCCAGTGCTTCATAGTCGCCATCTGCCGAAAAGTCAATTACTTTATCAATTTCTCCTTTTTTGTTTAGCCAGTATAAGGCTCCTTTTTCATCTTGTACAGCCACCAAACCCTTTTTGGGTACATAGGTCAAGCCCGAAATTTCGCGGAGTTTGTTAGAGAGTTTGATTTCTTCATCTGCCTTTTCTAAATCATAGCCTAAGGTAATGTCTGTTCTGTATATATCAGAATTTGCAGGCGGTTTAGAGGCGTTATTATTACAAGCTAATAGCAATTGTAAGCTTAGGAATAAACAGCCGTATAACGGAGTTTGCGAACTTCGAACGAATAAAAAATAAGGCATTTGAAAATGCGATTTATGCTTTCTCAGAAGAGTTGCGGGGTAATGAACGATAAAAACGATGGTCTAATGCAAAGTTCTTAGGATGTTTGGCCGTTTTGTTTGCAAAGAATTCCATAATTTCTGCCATATCTTTGTTGATATCGCCCGTTGGGTGTACTACTTTTCCAAAACCACCTACTTTTTTCTCATAATCTAAATAGCCTAAACAAATGGGCACATTGGCCTGTAATGCAATGTAATAAAACCCTGTTTTCCATTCTTTGCGTATGGAGCGCGTGCCTTCGGCAGCAATCATCAAGCAAAGTTTTTCTTCTTGTTCATACAATTCTGCAATAGCTTCTACCGTACTCTTTCTTTCTGCGCCTGCTTTTTTGGGACTTCTATCAATACTTATCCCCCCAACAGCTCGCATCAAAAAGCCAAATGGAAAGCGCATCAGCTCTTTTTTCATAGCATAACGTGCTTTGACATTTAGTGCGGTCATAACAGCTAGTGTAATTGGAAAATCCCAATTGGAGGTATGAGGGGCGCAAATCATAACACACTGCTCATTTAGTTCTTTTGGGAAATAAGGATCAATTTTCCAACCCGTTATTTTTAAATATAGTTTGCTTAAAAAACTCATACTTGTTTTGTTTGTGTTCTAATAGCCTATGCTTCGTGCCACATCAGGGCAAGTAGCTTCTAAGGTATCCAAAAATGCTACTTTAAATTTTAATAATGCTTGTGGATCATCTTCTAGTTGTTGTAATGGGTTCTCCTCTCCCATACAATCTAAAACCAACTGGTCGTAAGTAGTACGATCAATGGTTCCAGTACGCAATTGCAATGCTGCATCGGTATCAGCACTGTAACATGCACATAATCGTTGTGCATATTCTTGTGCCGAGGGTTCTCCCTGACAAGCAACTAGTAAAAAACTGCCCACTATTAAGGCCATAAAATAGTTACTAAACAGCGCAAAAATAGGAAACTTCATAGGAATATTTATTTATTAATGAGGTTATTAGACGAATCTTGTCCTTATAGTAGCATCTACGCAATTAAAAGCACTTTGTTGCACTGTATAATTTTTGATGGTTGCGCGTTCTGCTTCCAGTCTTCATTAAGGAACAGGATCGTGCCCATGGCCTCCCCATGGATTGCAGCGCAAGATACGACGAACCGTTAAATATCCTCCCTTGAAAGGGCCGTGTTTTTTAATCGCCTCCAGACCATATTGAGAACAAGAGGGCGTATAACGGCAGGCAGCAGGCAAAATCGGAGATAATACTACCTGATATATTCTAATAAGGAGCATCATGATTTTGCCAAGTAGTAATAAGGGTGATTTTAGCCACCAAATTATCCAATTCATACGCTCTTAATTTCACTAATTAGTTTAGTTATCAATTTTTTGAACTTGCGTTCTACTGTAGCGTAGTCTGCTCCTTCTTTTCCTACAAAAATAAGCATCAAGTTCAATTGTTTTTCTTGTGTTTCTAAAAAATCATACAACTCTTGTTTGTTTAAGCGAAAGGCTTCTTGCATGAGTCGGCGGTATCGGTTTCGATCTACGGCATGTTTGAATACTCGTTTGGATACATTAAATCCTATAGAAACAGGATAGTCATTGGCAGCTGTAGCACGTTCGCCCCAAAATATACGCAATGGATAAGCACCTACGGTGTGTTTATTCTTGAATAGTGCTGCTATTTGTTTTCTGCTTTTTAGACGTTCTTGCTTACGAAAGGTGTAGCGCATAAATGATTGTTATAATGGTTTGTAGGGAGCGAATATACAACAAAAAAAAAGGAACGTAGAGCGTCTTTATTTTTTAAGTTTTTGATAATCATAACGCCCATAAAAAAAGCATTCTGACACTGGGCCAGAATGCTTCTACTATATTTCAAAGAGAAAGCTGTTTTATTCTACACGTATTTTCTCTGTATAACTACTCAATCCATTGCTGATGCGTACTAAGTAGATAGCAGATGGGTAACGTCCAATATCAAAGTTGATTTTGTGATAGCTGGTTGTTGTCATTTCTGCTTCGTAAGCTTCTACTCTTTGACCAAGAATCGTCAGGATTTCAACGGTATATCTACCATCTTGTCCTACTTGTAAGAATACCGTTGGGCTTCCCTCGTGTACTACTGTTGGGAACAAGTCTTTCACAGCAGGAGCTTTTACGGTCAATGCTCGCACTGGTGTATACTTGAAGGTACCATCAAAGTCTACTTGTTTGAGACGGAAATAGTGTACCCCTGGAATCATATTCTCAACAATGTGCTGGTAATCGTGTGTTTGTAGCGTAGTTCCTTGACCCGTTACAAAACCAATGTTTTGGAATACTGGCGCGCCTGTACTTGGCAAGGCATGTTCGATTTCAAAACCTGCATTGTTCAACTCCGTTGCTGTCGCCCAATCCAAGACACCTGTATTTTGTCCTTGTAGTGTAGCGGTAAAACTAAGTAATTCTACAGGCAATGGATTGTTCATCAAGAACAAGTAGTCCTCTACCTCTCCATTGGTTCTAACAGCTGCAAATTCTGCTGCTGAGAATGGAGCATCGTCAACACGTACACGTACGTGTACATCATTGGTGCTTACGACTGCTGGTGTAGTAATATTTACTACTTCTGTATTGGAACCTGGTGTCGTAACAATGTTGCCATCGTAGAAATCGTCGTACACGCCATCATTATCCCAGTCTACCCACATACCATAGAATACATTGTCTGCATCTGCTGTAGAAATAGCTACATCTACTGGGTAGTTGGTATTTGGTGTTACAGTACGAGGGAATGCCCCTGGTATACCTGTTCCAAATGTAACCGCATCATCAAAGTTGTCGGCACCTACAGCGGATGGTGCTTCTTCATAATCTACATTGCTTCCCAACCAAATTGCTGTTGAGCCATCTGGGATGTTGTCGCCATTGACATCTGGACTTGTTCTGTGGTATGGTGTACCATATACAGCAGGTGCATCACCATAGTCTTTGTTCACTTCCAGTATTGTCAAATAAACCGTTGCTGTATCACAAGCTTGAGGCGTTCCATTATCACAAACGCTGTATACAAATTCGTCATTTCCTACAAACAGAGGATCGTTTGGTGTATAGCTGTAGGAACCATCAGGGTTCAAACTCAATGTTCCATTGGTTGGTCCTGTTACTAATGTTACCCCACCATTTTGTGCATCGCCCTCTACATCGCTGTCATTAGGCAATACATTTTCTGTTAGTGTAGTTCCTTGATCTAAGAATTCCTTATCATCATTAGCATTGGTGCTATTTTTCAAGCGTGGCAATACTTGGATAGTTACGGTTGTTTCCTCGCAGCTAATGGGTACGCCATTATCACAAACGGTATAATTGTATTGAACGGTCCCAATAAAACCTGCGACAGGATCAAAGGTGTAGGTACCATTTGCATTCTGAATGAGTGTACCTGCATTGACGACAGCACCACCATCTACATTCACCCCAGCAATTGAGGTCAAGGCACCTACGGGGCTTGTAGCATCTACCACACCATCGCCATCGGTATCTATATCTATGGTTCCCGTTACAGTTAAAATATCGCCTTCTGCATCATTGTCATTTGATAGTACCTGTCCACTTACTGGAAGGTCATCATAAGTAACATTCACATCTGGTGCAGCCGCTACATTGCCATTTTCATCCGAAGGAACAGGTTCTGTGTCAATGACTAGAAGTGCACTATCACAAGCTTGTGGTACGCCATCATCACAAACCACATACTCTACTGTAATTTCTCCTTCAAAGGTTGCTGTTGGTGTGTAGGTATACGTCCCGTTATCATTCAGAACAAATTGTCCTGCATTGGCATTGGCACTTTGGTTTTCGTTTACACCTCCTGTAGTAACCGTATTTCCTACGGTAACCAGTGTTTCAGGAATACCATCTCCATCGGTATCAATTCTTACAGCAGTAACCGTTTGGTTATTCCCTTCGTAATCGTCATCGTTGGTTGCTACAGATCCAGATACAGGAATACCTACTGGTGTTGTATTGACATCATTGGTAGCAAAAGTAGTATTCAACTCTCTCCAATCGCGCTCAAAGCTAACCGTATTCGATTGATCGGGGTGGCTGGTTCCTTGCTGACTAGTGTTGGTGGCATCTGTACTAGCGGTATTGTTATCAAAACCATCTAACAATCCATCATTGTCTGTGTCTAGCAATCCTCCAATACCCGTATTAGCATTTGGAGTATCACTACCATCTACTACGCCATCTCCATTGGTATCGTGTCCTTCTACCAAATCACTGACACCATCATTATCCGTATCTAGATCTAAGTAATCAGGATTGTCCACGCCATCTTGGTTGTTGGGTAGTATACCAGAACCTGTACCACCAAAGTTCGCATCGTCATTGTCATAAGCATTATCAATACCATCGCCATCAGTGTCTACACCTGTTGGAGCTACATAGTTGGCGGTAGATTGACCTTCTGTATTGTCTACAATACCGTCATTGTCGGCATCAATATCCAAGAAGTTGGGATTACCATCTCCATCTTGGTTATCATTTGGATAACTGTCTGGGGCACCATCTCCATTGCCATCTGCGCCTGTAGTTGTGGTAGCATTAGCCGTATTTTCGGCAACCCCATCATTACCAACATCACCATCTACATTATCATTGAAACCATCACCATCGACATCAATAAAGCTGTCTTCAATACCATCACGGTCAACATCCGTTCCACCTGCTTCTAAGACATCTAGAATGCCATCATTATCTGCATCTAAGTCTTTGTGGTTCAAAATGCCGTCTCCATCCAAGTCTCCATTTGGATAGTTGTCTGGTACACCATCATTATTGGCATCTGGGCCTGTAGTTACCAATGCGTCACCTGTATTACTTCCTGCGGAATCATCTCCTGCTGTTAAAGTATTGGTTGGATCACCATCTACTACATCATTGAATCCATCATTGTCTGCATCTACGTAGTTATCAGCAACACCATCGCCATCTACATCCGTTCCACCCGCTTCTACTACATCTGGAATACCATCGTTGTCCGCATCCAAATCCAACTGATCTAGAACGCCGTCTCCATCCGTGTCCCCTTCTGGGTAACTATCAGCTTTGCCATCTCCATTCGTATCGGCTCCTGTCAATTGCAATACATCAGTGTTATCGATTACACCATCATTATCCGTGTCGCCATCTACCACATCGTTAAAGCCATCTCCATCGACATCGACATAATTATCAGCACGGCCATCTCCATTCTCATCTGTTCCACCTGCTTCTACTACATCTGGTATTCCATCATTATCGGCATCCAAATCCAACTGATCTAGAACGCCGTCTCCATCCGTGTCCCCTTCTGGGTAACTGTCTGGGCGACCATCGTTGTTGGTATCTGCTCCTGTCAATTGTAGAGCACTGTTTGTATTTTCGGCTATGCCGTCGTTACCTACATCCCCATCATTGTTGTCGTTAAATCCATCGCCATCGGCATCTGTAAAGTCATCGGCTATACCATCTCCATCGGTATCTACTCCTCCTGCTTCTACTACATCTGGAATGCCATCATTATCTGCATCCAAATCTAAGTAATCTGCAACTCCGTCTCCATCTTTATCTACATTAACATCGGTTACACCATCTCCATTCGTATCTAGGATATTAGAAGTTGAGCTGGTTAGTAAGCAGGATGTTTGTGGCGCACATGGGCTGGTTCCTTCTGGACCATCCGTATCATTGTTATCCACTACATCTGCCAAACCGTCTCCATCGGTATCGGTTGTATTGTCTACCACACCATCTCCATCGGTATC
>JBGCDW010000208.1:0-14405 GCA_045105775.1 Aureispira sp. | reverse complement strand
ATAGCACTGCTATGAACTAAATGCGCTAGGACTTTTGTACCTTTTAGGTACAACCCACGCAGATCGCTTTGCGAGTGCCTTGATTGATGAAAAAACCTTACTTTTTGTCTCTGTACAACTCCAGTCGTGATAATGTCTAATGGCTACTGCTCTAATCGCGAATAAAGTGAGCAAACTCATGGAAAAACAATTCTAGTTGGGTCATATTCTCATAAAAAAACTCAAACGTACGCGGCCAAGTACGTTTATCGTGAATGGAAACCCCCTCCAATTCTACATACGCACGGCTCACCAATCTATTGGGAGCCAATTCGTAATGGGGGTCCAAGGTGATTTTAGGCAGATATTGTGTTTTTAGAATAGTTTCCAAACTCCACAACTTATCATAATAGTACTCCTTGTACAATTCCTCCTTGCTCTCAATATCAATAGAAACCTGTGCGATCTTGGTCGTAAAGGTAAATTTGAGTACCAGTTCCTTAATTTTGGTGTTGTACAACAGCCATTTTCTAGGATACTGCTGCCCAAAAGTCGTCCAAAACTCCTGCCGAATTTGTTTGCTCTCTTCTTTGTTAAACATAGTTATAATCTTAGCAATCTATCCCCATTACTGCCATTCCCAAGCCGAACCATACACCCCATGCGCGTCTACGTAATCGAGAAAGTCGCGATAAAAAGCAGCACTAGCCAGTGTAGCACTATCTCCAATAATAATTAATTTTTTCTTGGCTCTAGTCATAGCTACATTCATACGTCTAGTATCTTTCAAGAAACCAATTTCGCCCTTGTCATTGGAACGCACCAAAGAGATATAAATAACATCCCGTTCCTGCCCTTGAAAGGCATCAATGGTATTGACCTCAATATCAGCATCAGGGAAGTGATCAAAATCGTGAACGATTGCTTCTTGAATTTTTAAAACCTGCTCTCGATAAGGCGAAATAATGCCAATAGATATATCCTGCTGTCCCAATATAACAAGCAAGTTATCCAAGTGTTGGCGTAGTACAAAATACTCCTCCAGATTGTAAGAACTTTGAGACTCGGGGTTAATTTGCTCTTCAAACCCACAGCCAGCCGTATCAATAAACTCCATTGGTGGGCTGGGTTGTCCATCCGATAGATGGAGTTGCCAGTCGGCAACCGCCTCTGCTGCTTTTAGTTGGTTGTGATAAAACTGTGTGTTGGAAAAGCCCATGATTTTGTGGTGCATTCGATATTGCGTGTCTAATAAATTGACCTGCTCCAAACGTTCTACGGCTTTTTCTAATAAGGTAACACTGAGCCCCTCTTGAGCCGCCTTTCGGCTTTTGACCGTAGGAGGCAACTGAAAAGGATCCCCTGCAAACACCACTTTTTGGGCCTTCATAATTGGAATCCAAGTAGCGGGTTCCAATGCTTGAGCCGCTTCATCAATAATTATAGTATGGAATTGCATCTTTTCAATGTAGCGTCCTACAGAGCCTACCAAGGTGCTACAAATTACATCCGCCTCTTGCAGTACTTTACCTATAATGTAATCCTCTAGCATTTTGGCTTGCTGCATCAATTCTCTAGCTGCATGATAATTGTTGCGTCGTTCAGTTCGTTC
Source organism: Aureispira sp. (assembly GCA_045105775.1). Lineage (GTDB taxonomy): Bacteria > Bacteroidota > Bacteroidia > Chitinophagales > Saprospiraceae > Aureispira. The sequence continues at coordinate 12,814 of JBGCDW010000208.1, read as the reverse complement.
TTGTCCGCCAAACTTTCGCTTAAACCGTTCGGCATCACGCCTTAATTTAGCAGCTTCAATTTTCATTTTTTTGACCTCCTGAATTTCAGGAAGCGTTTGTAAAATACCCTCTATGGTATGTTGGAGCAAATCTTCATCTACACGCGAGACATTACCAATACGTACTACATTTAGGCCAGCATGAGCCAACTTTTCTGTGAGCAGATCTGTGGCCGAGTTGGAAGGGGCACAGACCAAGATTGGAGATTCATGCTTGATGAGTTGTTGAATAGCGGCCACCAAGGTCGTGGTTTTGCCTGTACCTGGAGGGCCGTGAATGACGGCCACATCCTCGGCCGATAGAATTTGCTGTACGGCCTTATTTTGAGAACGATTGAGCTGCGGCAATTCGTAAGGATAGTACTCTTTGTTAAAGCGCGCTGGTTTTTTGCCAAGTAAAATATCGCGCAATTCGGCCAGTCGATCATTTTTGGCCGCTTTAACCGTCTTGAGTGCCCGTTCCATTTCTATATAACTGCGCTCATCAAAATCGAGCTGAATGCCAATCTTGCCTCCCATAATCCAGCGTGGCAATTGAGTGCCGTACAAGATGATTTTCATCCTATTTTTCTTAACAAAATAAATCACTCCTTTTTCTACAGGATTGCCTGCTACCTCTTTTTCAGAGAAAATACTCACCACTTGGCCAGCTCTAAATTTGTGTGCTTGCTCTAGATGCTTGGTGCGCTCCACTACAATAAAAGGATGCTCTCCCAGACTCCATCCCGTCTGTTCTACTTGCACAGGATACCAACAGGCTCCTTTTTCAACTCGTTGCTGAATACTCAGTTCTTTTAATAAGCGTTCATACTGTAAGCTTTCTTCTTTTTTTTCTAGGTTCAAGGCGTGGAGCACTTGGTCGAGTTCTTTTTGTATAGTCATATTATGCAAATACTGAAAGAGGTTAGTGTGTTAAGGTACTTTAGGCAACTTTTTTGTAGTGCAAGGATAACAAGGTCTAATTTTACGAGTGCAACCGTTTTAGCACAGCGGAGTTGGATGCCTATCAAGGCCGTCTCAACACCAAGATAAAAGAAAAATAACGGTTTTTTGTTGTAAAGAATTTTGAACGGCTGCTTACATTCTACAAAATGAATTAGAAAAGCACTACATAAAATGTTATTTTGAGCCAGAAAGTAAGTTTTTTTCTTAGAAAAATGCCACTTTTATCCCAACTTATCCTTGCTATCCTGTATATAACATAACAAGGGTTATTCTTATTTTAAGAAGTTGTAGAATCAGAATAGTTTCTAACAACTTCTATACAAAACTTTAGAACATTGAATTTCTTCTTCCATCTAGGGCGTTACCTGTTGTTTATTAAAAACATGTTTGCTCGTCCAGAGAAGCTTTCCATGTATTGGAAAGAGACTACCCGCCAGATGATTGATATTGGTATTGGTTCCTTGGTTATTGTAGGTTTAGTTTCTGTTTTTATTGGAGCAGTAACGGCTGTCCAATTTGCTTACCAATTAGGAGGCTCCTCTATTCCCAAGTATTATATCGGTTATATTGTACGAGACATTATGATTATTGAGTTGGCTCCAACATTTACTTGTCTAGCATTGGCAGGAAAAGTCGGGTCTAATATTGCTGCCGAATTGGGGGGAATGCGCCAAAAAGAGCAAATTGATGCCTTACAAGTAATGGGGGTAGATACGATTGCCTACTTGGTATTGCCCAAAATTATTGCAGCTTTGGTCGTTATTCCGATGTTGGTGGTCATTTCTGCTTTCTTGGGTATGGGGGGTGGTTATTCGGCCTGTACTTTTGGCAATTTAATTTCGGATGCAGAGTTCATGCAAGGACTACGTGCTTTCTTTGATCCTTACAATATTTGGATGATGGAAATTAAGGCATTTGTATTTGCCTTTTTGCTGACTTCGGTTTCTTGCTACCAAGGATTTTTTGTGACAGGAGGAAGTATTGAATTAGGGCGTGCTAGTACTAGCGCGGTAGTAATTAGTAATATTTTAATTCTATTGGCCGATTACGTACTAGCTTTATTGTTAACCTAATTATTATACAGTGCTGCTGTATTGACAAAATTGTTCAAACACTTACTATGATTCGCATAGAAAACATAAAAAAACAATTTGGAGACCAAGAGGTCCTAAAAGGGATTACTACTGTTTTTGAGAAGGGAAAGACCAATTTAATTATTGGCAAGTCAGGGGCAGGAAAAACAGTAATGCTCAAAATATTGGTTGGATTGTTACCCCCTACTACTGGTTCTGTATGGTACGGAGATGTACAGTTTAGTGCATTGAGTACCAAAAAAATGAAAGCTATTCGTACAGAAATGGGTATGCTTTTTCAAGGATCTGCTTTGTTTGATTCTATGACAGTAGAGGAAAATGTGCGCTTTCCATTGGATATGTTTACGCCGATGACACGCAAAGAAAAATCTATGAAAGTAGATGAAACCTTGGAACGGGTAGAATTGGTGGGAAGTAATAATAAATACCCCTCAGAGGTCAGTGGTGGGATGCAGAAAAGGGTAGGAATTGCACGGGCAATTATCCTTGATCCTAAGTATTTGTTTTGTGACGAACCCAACTCTGGTTTGGATCCAACTACGTCTATGAAAATTGATGAATTATTGAGAACTATTACCCGAGAAAACCAAATGACAACCGTTATCAATACCCACGATATGAGTTCGGTAATGGAAATTGGTGATAATATCAATCTATTGCATCTGGGTGAGTTGGCTTGGGTAGGCAACCATAGTGAAGTCATGCAGAGTGACAATGAATTGCTACAAGATTTTATCTTTGCTTCTCCTTTTTTAAAACGTCTTCGAGATGCGGCCAAACGTGGAGGTGCGCGTTAGCCAAAAGGGACAGAATGAAAAAAAAGGTTCAAAATGAATTAGATTCTTCTTTTTTTGTTGTATAAAATTTTGGTTGTAAGTTCTTTAAATCTTGGATTGATATTTGATGAAGTATTAAACGATATAAATTATTATTTGTTAGCATGGTGCATAATGAAATGGTATGATTCGATTAGTTGTATTACTTACTTTTTTAATAATTTTATCTTTGTTTTGTGCTCCCAATTTGGTTGCACAAACAGCCAGCCCTGCGGATGATTATATCATATCTACCCCTGAAAAAATTGCTCAATCTACACGCTTTGTAGTTTATTACACGGGCAATACTCAAAAAGATTTAGAAAACCCCAATTCCTATTTGAATACCTTTATTGATGTATACGAACTTCGAGTAGTCAACACATTTGAATTTGGGGAAGATGCCCAAGGATTTACCTTACAGCCCAAAGAATTGCTCGAATCTCCTAACGAAACTGCCAAAGAACTCTCTCTGATAGATGGTGTTATGATGATAGAAGTAGTGTATTGTAAACCTGATACAGAAAGTTAATTCCTTTTCTTTTTTATTTCAATGCTTTTCGCGCACGTTGCTTATGAATTAACCAGAGCCTTGGTTGAGGAACTAATTATTGGTTTCAAAGGTTGAGTTTTTTGTGTCAACTCAATCTTCGAACCACTGTTTTTTGTATGCAATTACTAAACAATATCCTCCTTTTTATAAGTTTCTTATTATCTTTGTACACCACCTTGTGAAAAAAGTGTACCCAATGAATTATACACACAAAAATAGGTAAGTTTCATTCAAAATGATATTGATAACCATACCAATACACAAAGTGCGATTTATAAAAACATCATTGATAATTTGAAAAAACAGAAAAATTATGTTGCGTTTGTTATATATTTTGGCAGTAGTATATGCCGTAGCTGCTTGTGGAGATAGTGCTCATACTGGACATGATCACGATCACGACCACGACCACGATCATGCAGGACACGATCACAGTCACGACCACGACCATGCAGGACATAATCACGATCATGGTTCAGCCGATGCTGAAGCAGCAAAGTGGGGGAATGAAGTGGATCCTAAAGGAGCAATGAGTCCAGATATGACGATTGCAAAAGTTGAAAGTGGAGAAGGAACCGTCGAATATGATTTGGGCGAAGATCAAAAAGTACAAGCTGTTCCTGCTAAGGTAGAAGCCAAGGTAGCTGAAGTATGCCAAGCAGCAGGTTGTTGGTTGACGGTACAAACGGAAGATGGAACAGAGTTATTTGTAGACACAAAACACAAGTTCTTATTCCCAAAAGATATTGTTGGCAAAACAGTGGTCATTGATGGCAATGCTTACAAATCAGTGCAAACCGTAGACGAATTGCGCCATTTTGCAGAAGATGCTGGCAAATCTGCTGAGGAGATTGCTGCCATCACAGAGCCAAAATCTAACTACACCTTGGTAGCAGATGGGGTGATTTTGAAGTAATTCAATTGTTACTACTGGTTGAAGTAGAAAAAAACTTAAAAAAAAGTACAAAACATTTGCAAAGTCTAATAAAAGTAGTTATATTTGCAACCGCTTTGAGTAAATAACATTCAAGCCATCGGTAGATTCCGTAGCTCAGTTGGTAGAGCATTTGACTTTTAATCAAAGGGTCCTGGGTTCGAATCCCAGCGGGATCACACTCAAGCAATCATAATAAGATTGTGATATAAAATCTAAAAAGATGGCTTCAATTATTTAAAGCACGGTAGATTCCGTAGCTCAGTTGGTAGAGCATTTGACTTTTAATCAAAGGGTCCTGGGTTCGAATCCCAGCGGGATCACTTCTAAGCTTTTTTCCATAAATTGGAAGAAAGCTTTTTTTATTAGCCTTCCTTCTTTTTTGAGTCTTATAAATTAAGAATAGGTTAAAAGTAGATCATATCTGTAGAAAAGATGTTTGAATAATTTTAACAGATTGCGTTAGCATTTCTTGGATAGTTTTAGGGTGCAAAAACCTAATAACGATCCTATTAAGATGATTTTTCTCAAAAAAACAACAGATAAGGTTTCAAAAAAACGAGTGTCATAATTTTGTTATGGCTATATTGTTATTTCCTGCCAAAACGCATTATCTTTGTCAAAAGTAATTCTAACCTATCAATTGAGGTATAATACTTGCTTTTAGTTAGTTGGTTCACAAAGACAATCCAAATATTATTGAAGTAAACTTCACTGAAGAACTTCAAATAATTGCTTCTAATTGACGGAATATCCAACATAGAGAAATGGAAAACCAGATTACCGTGTATAACCAACATAGTACTAGAATTATCAAAATCACTTCGTCTAACAACAAAGTTACCTAATCGATGAAATTACATCTATATCTAATCACACTTCTGTTTTTGGGATCTACATTGATGGTTTCGGCTCAGTCAGCAGATGCTTTAATCAATAAAGCCAATAAAAAAGCTAGAGATCTTGAGTTTCAAGAAGCTATTTCTCTGTATGAGCAGGCACTCAAAAAAGAAATGAAACCAGCAGCATTATTTGCATTGCCCGATTTGTATCGTAAAGTAGGTAATTACTTTCAGGCAGGGCAGTGGTATGCTAAAGCAGCGCAGCACCCAGAGGCTACCGCAGATATTTTCTACTATTATGGCTTAACACTTATTGCAAATGATAAGTTTGAAGAGGCAGAATCTCAATTTAGAAAATTTAGAGAAATGGAAACGGCACAACTGCGCGGTCATAATATGATGATTGCGGTGCAGCCTAGTATTCATAAAGATTTTCTTAATGCTGGAGCACTGTATGATATAGAGCCTGTCAAGGAAATGAATACCCCTTATGATGATGTAGGGGTGTCTTTTTATGATGATGGCGTGATCTTTAGTTCGGATAGAGATACTACTAAAATTACTTCTCATAGAGGAGCTTGGTTATATAGACCATACATTCAGTCTTATTTCATGACAGCAGAAATGAAAGACAAAGACACCAAAGAATGGGAATATGGTATGCCTATTTTGTTTGGCGATGATTTAAATATGAACTATCACGATGGGCCTGTTCGTTTTGATGGAAATGATCAAACAGCTTATTACACTGTATTTGGTACCAACGATAAGAAATCAAACAAGCGTGCAAGTACGTTGAATATGCGTATTGCTACTAGCAAGCGCGTGGGGGAGCAATGGACGAAGCCCAATACAAAAAATCGCCTCAATAGCTCTGAATACTCTGTTATTCATCCAACAGTAACGCCCGATGGTGACAAGATGTTTTTTGCTTCTGATATTGCAGGTGGTTTTGGTGGTTTTGACATTTATGTGAGCTATAATGAAGGGGGAGAATGGTCAAAACCTATTAACTTAGGGCCAGAAATTAACACAGAGGGCGATGAAGTTTATCCGTTTTTTGGTAGAGATGAGAATTTATATTTTTCTTCTGATGGACAAGCAGGAATAGGTGGTTTTGATATTTATTACTCTAGTTCTAGTGCTGGACATTGGTCACCTGTTACGAATATGGGAGCACCCATCAACTCGAATAAGGATGATGTAGCTTACATAGCAGATTCTTCGGGCACCTATGGCTATTTGTCTTCTAATCGTGTTCCCGATAGAAATATGGATATTTACTACTTCAAGCGCGTAGCTCTAGAATCACAGATTTTGGTATTTGATAAAGCTACAGGCAGAGGAATTGAAGGGGTAAAAGTAGAAAGTGAATGCTTGCCCAAGAACAAAGAATGGATTACTAATATAGATGGGCGTATTTTTGTACCCTTGCCATTGGAGCGCAACTGCAAATTGATGTTGAGTGCAGAACAATTTTCGGCTACCGAAAAGGATGTTTCTACTTCTGGTTATGTTCCAGGCTCGGAATTATTTATTAATATTCCATTACAACTCAAAGAAGCTACATTTGAAGCTAGAGGACGTGTAATGGATGCCACTTCTGGTGAGCCTCTTGTAGATGCAACCATTACTTTGATTAGTGGTTGTGGTGCAGAAAAAGTAACCGTACCTATTTCCTATGATGGAACCTATGTGGTGCCTTTGTCCAAGGATTGCTCATATGTATTAAAAATTGAGCGTGACGGCTTTTTTACCCATACACAGACTTTTTCTACCACGGGTTTGCGTTTGTCTCGAACATTTAAAAAAGATGTACGAATGCCACGAGCGGCAGGTACATTCTAAGGTAAAAAATTACAGCATTTTGATAAAAACAAAAGTCATCCTGAATAGATCACAGGATGACTTTTGTATTACTCCAAGTTGCTTTTATTCCTACTTCTAAATAAAGTTTTATTGACCTTTTCCACTATTATGCAGCGACTTATTTTTTCTTTTTGTTTCCTGCTAACCTATGTTTCTGTAGCGCAGACTCAACACGCAGAGGTAGCACAAGCCAATACTTATTTTAAGTCTTTTCTGTTCAAAGAAGCTATTCCCCTCTATGAAACTGCTCTTCAAAAAGATCCCTATTTAGGGGATGCTATGGTCAATCTGGCTCAATGTTATTACTATACCAACAAACCCAAGGAAGCTGCAATTTGGTATGCTCGAATTTTGCGCTATGATGGTTATAAGCACTACGCATTTGAATATGGTCAAGTTCTCAAAATGAATAAAGAGTACAGTGAGGCCAAACGCTGGTTTAGAGAATCGGTACGCAACAACGCTACTCCTGGAACACATTATGCCAATTCCTGCGATTTTGCATTGAAGGAAAATGTCTTGGATGATGTTTATACGGTAAAAACACTTCCTGCCCTCAACTCTAAGAGTGCAGATTTTGCCCCTACATTTTATAATGATCAACTCATTTTTTCTTCTTCTCGCTCTATTGCTGTGACTAAGAATGGTGAAGTAGCATGGACAAATGATGCTTTTAATCAGCATTATTTAGGGGAAATAAACGCTCAAAAAGAATTAACAGGGGCTAAAGTGTTGCGTTCCTATGTGGGCAATGACATCAATGATGCGCCAATGAGCTATGCCCCTTATAAAGATTTAGTAGTGATTACTTCCAATAACTTTATGGATGGTATTCGCCATGTTGATGGCAGTGGCTTGATGATGGATATGTATCTCTACGAAACCAAATCTGTTAAGGAGTGGGATGTGAAAAGCCAACAGTTTTTTCCGTTTAATGCCAATGTAGATACCAAAAAGCCCTTTTCTACAGGACATCCTTGTTTGGCAGATAATGGTGCAACACTCTATTTTTGCTCCAATCGCCCTGGTGGCTATGGCGGTTATGATCTTTATAAGAGCAGACGCACGGCTACAGGATGGAGTGTTCCCGAAAATCTAGGACACCCCATCAATACGAGCGGCAATGAAATGTCTCCATTTGTGGATGGCAATGGACACTTGTACTTTGCTTCTGATTGGCATCATGGCTATGGAGGAATGGATTTATTTATGTCTACTAAAACGGCTTATGGCTGGGGAGAAGTGCAGAATATGGGTAGACAAGTCAACTCGTCGGCAGATGATATGTATCTGGTTTTTGATGCAACAGGCAAAGTGGGGTACTTTAGTTCCAATAGGGTTGGAGGACGTGGACACGAGGACATCTATCAAGTGCGCCAAAAACGTGCCTTGCCCCAGCGACAAGCCTTGGCTTTGACCATAGGAAAGAAGTTTATCTTGGGTGATCGTTATTTTAGACCTGGAGATGGCAATTTGTACAATACTAGTGATCGGCAATTATACGACCTTTTACAGCGACTTGTTGACAATTCAACAATGGTCATACAAATCAATGGGTATACCGATGCGGTGGGTTCTGCAAGCAGTAATTTGGCGTTGTCCAAGGAACGTGCTTCTGCTCTTGCAAGTTTTTTGGTTCAGCGTGGTATTAATAGCACACGGATCAAAGTAGCAGGTTATGGGGAGAGTTTCTTGGTCAATAATTGTGGCGAAAATAGCCGTTGCACAACAGAGGAACGCGCTCGAAATCGTCGCCTAGAGGTAGTAGTTGTAGGAACCTATTCCAATGATGTGATGAATATTACCTATGATGGAGCACCCGCACCCAATGCAGATAAAATTGCACAAGAGGCAGTTGCTATGAGCGTATCCACTAAACGAACCTCAACAAGCTCTTCTTCCTCCAGAAAACCGAGCAGTAGTAGTTACAAAAAACCAGAGCGCAAAGATCATTATGCGATTGGGGATAAAATTGAAGTGGCAAGTGTATTTTATGAGCACGGCAAATCTAGTATTGATCACAAAAAATCACCAGGATTAAAGGAGTTGTTGGAGATACTAACAGTACACAAACATGTAGTTATTGAAATTGGTGCACATACAGATGCCAGTGGTCCAGCCAAATACAACCGAGAATTATCAGAAAAACGCGCGATAGCTGTTAAGAAGTACTTGGAGAAAAAAGGCATTCCCTCTAGTCGTTTGGTGGCAAGAGGCTATGGCGAATCTCAATTGCTCAATGGCTGTAAAGATGGGGTAAATTGTTCTAAAGATGAACATGCGCGCAATCGCCGAACGGAATTTAAAATTATTGGGCAAAAAGGCTTTAAGGTCGGGGACATTATCAAAGTAGATAACATCAACTACGAGCTGAATAAAGCAAAATTGGATATGGCCAATTCTCGTGGTCTAACAGAAGTGATACAGTTGCTCAAGGACAATCAAATTAGCGTAGAAATTCGATCTCATACCGATGCTAGAGGTTCTTCTAGTTATAATACAGAACTATCCGAGAAACGTGCCAAAGCTGTTTATGATTATTTGGTTAAGAATGGGGTGAATAAGCATCGTCTAAAGTACAAGGGCTACGGTGAGTCTAAACTACTCAACAAATGTAAGGATGGTGTTCGTTGTTCTAATAGCGAACACGCAGAAAATAGACGCACCGATTTTCGCGTTATTGGCTTGCGGTAACAACTAGGATGTAAAGCAATGAAGTTATCGAAAAAGAATTGCTATTACTGCTATTACACGCTTGTAAGTCCAATTCTTTCAGCTCATTAGTAACGCACACTAGCTACTGTAGATAGGCCAAATTACTTCGTTAGTATTTGTGTACCTACTTCTAACGGGCTGCTGCCAAACTAATTGAGGCTACTGAAAATTTACATTTTCAGTAGCCTCAATGGTAATTATTGACAACATGTCAATATTACATACGTGGCTTTTTTTAAAGCTTTATTTTTGCTCTAAGACCATATATGTCCTGCAAGGTCTTCAACAGAACTTCCTAGTTGTGCGAAAATATCTTGATGAATCATTTTTTGCAATAGTGCTTTGTGTTCTTCAGTAAGATCATCAGGTGCACATTCTTTGAAAAGCATCACATTGCCTTCGTTTTGAGTATCTTCATATTTCATTATACCATTATCCTCCAAGGTTAGTTTAGCACCCCAGTTTACGTCACCATTAGAAATCTCATGAATATCTTTTACAAGGAACGCAATACTATTAGCTGTTTCTTGAGTAATATTATAAGTATAAAGCGTGCTATGAGTTCTTTCAAGAACAAAAAATGCTTTTTCTGTGATAAGAAGCATATTATTTGACCTTCTCTCCTTTAATTCAGATAAAAGTTCTGGATCATAATCCTTTAGAGCTTCTCCCTGTATATCTTGGAAAGACCAAACTTTACCTTTAATTGCTTGAAGCAAACTTGATGGGACATTCTTGTCAATGATCACTTTGATACCTTCAAAATACTTTTGCAAATACTCATTAAAATAGTCATGTAACTCCTCTTTTAGAAATACAGTAGCTTCCTCATGTCCACCACGAGCTGCGAAGCGCATAAAGTAATAAGCATAAGGACGCTTACCATCTGCAAAATACGATTTGCCCATTATATAGGCTGCGTCTTTTATGGAGAGGTTTTGTTGGTTTTGAAGAAGCACTTTTAAGGTGTCAATAGCATTTTGGTACTGCTTTAATTGAAACAATATTTTCCCTTCATTGAGAATCAATTTTTCTTCATCAATTGCTGGTAAGTTTTGTTTTTTTGCAATGGCTATTTTTTCTAACGCAAGTTCATTACGCTCTATTTTGATGAGAATATTAATTTGTTTAAATAAAGCAGGTATGGGATCGTCTGAAAGTTGTTCATAGATACCAAAAACTTCTAAAGCTTTTTCGTATTGTTCGACTTTTTCGAGTACGTTTCCCCATTCATATACCAAAATAATATTTTGCTGCTCTTGCAATTCATAAGCTTTGCTGTAGTATTCTGCTGCTTCAGGATAACGCTCAAGCGTAACTAGGTGTTTTGCGCCAAGATTGTAGTAATAAGCATTATCTGGTTCCATAGCGACAATATCACTATAAACATCAGCAATAGCTGCTTTATCGTCGAGCCCCACAAAAACACCCAATTTTAATTTTAATATTCTAATATCTTCTACTCCATCGTTGAGTTTAACTCCGTGATTATAATCCTTTAGGGCTTTATCGTATTCCTTTAATTTACAGAATGTCTTAGCACGATAAAAATGACTTGTTACATGATTTATATCCTGTGTAATAGCTTGGTTAAAAAAATCTAAAGCTTGCGAGTAGTTCAATGTTACATTTAGTGCATAATCTCCCTTGGCTATAAGTGCTTTTATATTGCTAGGATCTTTAAGAAGTACTTTGCTCCAAAAAACTTGAGCGACTCTTTTTTCGCCTTGTTTAGATTTGAGATTTGCAAAAGAAGATAGATACTGAATGTTCTCTGGAGCCAACTGCGAAGCTTTGGCAATACATAATTCTGCTTTATCATAAGGTACGGGAAACTCTAAAAGCATCGCTTCAGCTAAATAAGCATAACCAAAAGGTTCTTCAGGATAAGTAGCAACAGCTTCCTTAGCTAGTGTTTCTACTTGTTCTTTTTGTTTTTGTTCTAAGGCGGTTTGTATATATTTCTCCAGTTCTTCTTTGTTCATTTTTAGTTTTTTTATAAAGATAAAATAGATTCAAGGTTACTACAAATAGCTTTGGATGTGCGTGTTTATTAAAAAGAAATTAAACTATTTACAATCTATTTATAATGCTATACTTTGCAGTAGCTTGTATTCGCGAATAAAATTATGGTATCACGTAGTCAAAATGAGTATTGTTGATATGGATTTTCCACTTGAAGATATGAAAAATGTCACAAAATAGCATTATTTTGGATTGTTAAAATGATATTTTTGATTTTTTGAATTAAGGGATGTTTCTTAAGGTGTGTATGTTTGTGTGTATATTATGGATGTCACTTTTGTTTTCTGTTAAAAGAATGAAATTTTAAAAAAAAATTGACTGTCTAAAAATAATAAGGTCTAAAAAGGAACAGCTTAGAAATGTCCTTTCTTAGTGGTATGAAATTAGAAAAAATCATACTCTATTAAGAGACTAAATATTGCTATTAGGGCTAGATGCAATAGATTTATTAGAAATTCACTTTTATTTACTAAAGAAAACATTTGCTACAACTTTTTTATGATTTGTGTTTTAGTCACTTAAATTGAAAATTAAACAATTTTTTATTGAAAATACATCAAGTATTTTAGCTTTTTTTTAAAACTAGCTATTTTTTTTTAAAAATTATTTGTACATTTATGAATGTCACTTTTTGGTTTTGTTGGTTGAAATTCTTTGATGTAAGACTGAAAAGCACCTTAAGTTTTAATTTTGAATTTTTAAAAAAGAAGATATGTTCAAGTGTAAAGTACAATTTGCAGCGTTCAAGGATGGGACTGTAGATATGGCAAAGGCAAAAACATTGCTAAAAGCAGGGATCAAAAAATTAGCAGCACCAGCGAATCTTGGTCAACGAGCACCCTATTATTTGGTGAATGACTATTTCACAAATGAAGCAGGAGAACCAATTGGAGATTTGTTGTGTGTAGGAATTGAAAAGGCAATGCTGAAGCATTTTAGGGCAATAGAAACTAAGCCTGGCAAGCCAAAGTTGCGTAAGTCAG
>JBGCDW010000207.1:0-15376 GCA_045105775.1 Aureispira sp. | reverse complement strand
TAGTAATGAAGGGGGAGATAACTATGATCGAGTTACAGTATTAGGTGGAGCGAATGTATTTGAAGGAAAAGACTATGATGTATATTATACGAGTACCTATGCAGGTATGGGAGTACCTACTAGGGGGAGAGATGCCAATGGTGTTCCATTGCAAGGACTATGGGAAGCACCAATGCCCTTACCATCAGGAGCGATAGATGTATTCCCAATAGAAGACTTAGCTGTTATTAGCCCTAAAGCACTTGCAAAAGGAGCCAGTAAACTATTAAGTAAGAAGGCAGGAACAAAAGGAGCAGAAAATGTGGTGGGTAGCACAAGGTGGATGCCTAACCCTGCTTTTGGGCAAGTTGCCATTGGAGCACAGTTGAGGAAAGGTGCTAAGATTTCTATAGAAAAAAGTGGAACTTCTACGATTTACAGAGCAGTTTCAAAGGCAGAATTAGACGATATAGCTCAATTTGGTTTCAGAACTAAACAAGGAGGATATGAAAGTGGAAAGCTATTTGCCCCGACTGCAGGAGAAGCTGTACAATTTGGGAAAAATAATTTTAAATTTGATGAAATCCCAAATCACATAATGCAAGTTAAAGTACCAAATAAAGTTCTAAATAATTCTTATAAGTTCCCAGCTGATGGTATGAATGCTATTTCAATACCTGCTGATAAACTTAATACGTTGAAAGGTACTCCATTAAATTATACACCTTTGCCTGAATAAACATGATAAAAATAAGAGCAAAAATAAAATTATACAATATCAGAAAAACACCATTTCGAAGTGGTTATCGACCCTTATTTGATTTTGGAAGTAAAAACAAAACGTCAGGACATATAACTTTGCTTGATAAGCAAGAGTTCCTTCCTGGAGAAGAAGCCTATGTAGAAATAGCCTTTTTAAATAGACAATACTTAGGAAAAGATTTTCAAGAAGGAACTACTTTTTTCTTTGGAGAAGGTGTTTATACATTAGGAGAAGGAAAAGTTTCTTTCATATACTAAAATTATCTCCTTGTGTTCTGTATTTAGTCTATTGTACCTCCAAAAGCAAGTCCAGTCTAAACTGTGCAGTATGTGGATGAAGCCATAGAGTTTATTCAGCACCAAGAGGGGCGCATTGTTCGGAAACTAACAGGAGTAGCCACCAATAATGAGCCTATTTATGCCTATAGCTATGAGTATTGCCTCAAAGACCACTTAGGCAACAGCCGAGTGTTTTTCTTGGATTTGGATAAGGATGGCGTGGTAGAAGTGACCCAAGGTGGAAGCGTGAACGAGCTGTTGCAGCAGGCGCATTCTTATCCGTTTGGGATGGGAATAGAGGGGCAATGGGATTATGTGCAGCCGCAGGTGGGGAATGGGAATGCGTACTTGTACAATGGCAAGGAGTTGAATCTATGTTGCAGCGTCTATTACTAAGAATGATTGGAAATGCCAAGTGGCGTGAACCACAATTTGTAGGAGGCTGCCGAGAAAACAAATTTTCGACAGCCTCCTATACCGTAAACCTTAAATCCCTTGCTCTGCTTCCATTTTTAAAGCAGAAGGTGCTTTGGTGGTGCTGCCTACACGGTCAATTTCTTCAACTGCTCGATTGACCATTTTATCAGTTGTGAAAATTGTTTGATAATAAGCCATATCGCCATAAAGTTGGTCGGCTATACAGGCTTTGATTTCCAATTTTAGAGCAGTTCTATGTTGGTTGACCAAAGTGGCATCCTTGGGTATTTGTTTGCTTACGCCATACTTGACAACCTGCTCTAACAAGGCATTGTCTACTTGATAATTGCTTTGGAATGCTTCATAAGTAGCATATTTTTTATTTAAACGCTCCCGTTTGTTATCCAAATATTTGTAGACATATTCTCTGACCACTATGCCCATACTTTGGAAATAATTATTGCGGCGAGTGGTATCCAATGGAATAAAAATATCAGGGACGATCCCCCCTCCCCCATAGACAATACGCCCATTGGTGGTTCTATAAACGGTAGAATCGGTCATTTTGATGCTGTCTCTAGAGTACAATTCCCCTGATTCATAACGCTGGCGCAAATCATCGCTATAAGAAATTTCTGTATCTTCATAAGGCTTTTGGATGTAGCGGCCCGAAGGTGTAAAATAGCGCGCAACGGTCAATCTCAAGGCCGAGCCATCACTGAGCTTGTATTGTTCTTGTACCAAGCCCTTCCCAAAAGAACGACGGCCAATAATCAATCCACGATCATTGTCTTGCACAGCACCAGCCATGATTTCACTAGCCGAAGCCGAACCTTCGTTGATGAGCACCACTACTTTGCTAATATCAAAACTGGTACGACCTGTAGAATTGTATTCTTTGCGGCGATAGCTGCGCCCTTCGGTGTACACCAACAGTTTGGGGCTGTCAAACAATTGATCCAACATTTCTGTGGCAGCATTGAGATAGCCCCCTGGATTGTGGCGCAAATCCAAGATCAAATGTTCCATTTGATGATTTTGTACCAAAATTTGTAGTGCATCTTTAAACTCCTCATGTGTGGTGCCACTAAATCGATTAATCTTAACCAACCCTGTGTTGGAGGTGACCATATAGGAGGCAATCACACTACGCATTGGGATTTGCCCACGGCGAATCGTTATTGTTTCTGTGCCCGTTTTGCCTGCTCGTTTGACGGATAAGTTGACCGTACTTCCTGCGGGACCTTTGAGTTTGCCAATCACTTCATTATTAATAATAGATTGACCTGCAATAGTAGTATCGTTAATGGCAATAATCTTATCCCCACATTGCAATCCTGCACTATCAGAGGGGCCACCCTCAATAACACCTACTACATAAATGGTATCATCTAATAGATAAAATTCGATTCCGATACCATTAAAATTACCACTCAAGGACTCATTTACACCTTGAATATCTTCTAAGGAAATATAGCTGGAATGTGGGTCCAATTCGTCCAATACCGCTTTGACAGCCGCTTCTTCCAAATTGTTCTTATCTTCTGTTTCTAAATAACGCGCATCAATAAAACGCAAAATTTCTTCTACTTTGCCTGTTTTTCCATGGTATTTACGTCCGCCCTCTGTTACAACCGTGTAATCTTGCTGTTGGTGGTTAGACAGTTGAAAACCAAGCCATGTTCCGCCTGCTAGAGCCAAGGCCAAGAGAAGGGGTAAAAAGATAGTTGTTTTCTCTCTACTAGAGAGTGGATTGTATTCCTCCATAAATATATTGTATTAGATAAAGGGGCAAGTAGTGTTGAGATATATTTAAATCCATTTTTTGTTTGTCAAAATGCAAAAATATCCACTACAAAAGTGTGTTATTGGATGGTTTACATGGAATGGGCAATTGTTGTTACTCTAAGATAGTTCTAAGCCTACATAAAACCAAACTTTGTCCTTTAGAGCCTTGTTAATTAAATAATAAAGCCCTTTCAAAAAAGTTGTATGGCTTGTTGTTTTTTTTGACTCAATCAAGTCAAATCTAATCCTTTTTGCCGATACCACCAGCCTTGTACTAGACCTCTAGTAGCCAAAAACACCATAATCGAGAACCACAATGCATGGGATAAATTGAGTGTACTAACCGAGCGCAATCCCCAATAAAAAACTGCAAAAGTAACCAAGGCAATCAACATGCTATTGCGCATAGATTTGACGGCTGTAAGCCCTACAAAAATGCCATCCCAAATATAACAAGGGGTTCCAATAATGGGCAAAACCACCAGCCAAGGCAAGTAGGGCAAGGTGGCCGATCTTACGGTATCTTGCTGGCTAAATAAAGCCACAATAGAATTGCCTGCCAAGCCATAAACCAAGCTAAAAACTACTGCTAAGACCATGCCCCAATACAAGGACAAACGAATAGCTTTTTTAGTGGTTTTAGGTGCGTTAGCCCCTGTATAACGCCCCACCAAACTTTCGGCGGCATAAGCAAAGCCATCTACTCCGTAAGACATCCAATTGAGAAACTGCATCAGAATGGTATTGACTGCCAAAATAGTACCGCCAACGACAGCCGATTGACTGTAGAAAAATCCAAAAACCAAAGTCAAACAAAAAGTACGAATAAAAATATCGCTATTAATGTTCAAAAAGCGTTGGAAGGCTTGAGGCTCCAATATGGTTGACCAATTCCAAAGTTGAGGCTGTTCCTGTCTAGAAAAATAATGCTTGTATTTACTGATAACAAGTATTAACCCCACCAAAGCACCTAAATATTGTGCTCCTACCGTACCATAAGCCACACCAGCTACCCCCCAACCTTGACTAGACACTAGCCAATAGCTTAAAAGGATATTACTAGCATTGATAATAAGGGTTAATAGAAGTGGATACCAGACATTTTGGAGTCCAAAAAACCAACCCATCAACACCATCAACAAGAGGGTTGCAGGGGCGGCCAATAAGCGAATAGAAAAATAATTACTCACCAACTCTACTTGCTCGGTAGGAACGTTCATCAAGTGAATGCCCAATTGTAGCAAAGGTGTTCTCAAACACAATAAGAGTAGACCTAAGAGAATACTCAAGATTAATGCCCTGAACAAGGTGTAGGCAATGGTTTGTTGGTCTGCTCTGCCAAAGGCTTGGGCGGTTAAGCCCGTTGTGCCCATACGCAAAAAACTCAAATTCCAATAGAGGAAATTAAAGAGCATAGCACCTAGCCCTACGGCTCCAATATGAAGTGTAGAAAGCATACCCATAAGCCCTGTATCTACAGAACTGAGTAGAGGGGCTGAAATATTGCTGAGAATATTGGGAATAGCCAACCACAAGATTGCTTTGTGGAGTTTGGTAGAAGCAAGAGCTGTTGTTTGTTCCATACTTATTCGGCCAACAATTCTTGAACAAAAGCCTTTGTTTTTTTGATATAATTGGTATAAATCTCCCCTGTGCTAGGGCCAGCAAACCCTGTGTGAATGGCTCGTACTTTTCCTTTTTTATCAATAAAAATAGACGTAGGATAAGAGATGATTTTATTGAGCATAGGGAGTGTTTTAGAGGCTATTGTTTTCTTGGCAGCACCTCCAAAAAGTACTGGGTACTTAATGTTTAGATCTTTGCGTAGCTTTTTTTCATTGGTTTGGAACAATTCAAAATTATTCTCCAACTCATAGTCTATGGCTACCATATGCAGCCCTTTATTTTTATTATTTTGGTATAATTGCCCCAAGAAGCGACTCGCGTCCATACAATTGGGACACCAAGAACCCGAAATTTGTACTATAGTTACCTTATCTTGGTAAGAATCGCTGTTATACACGATTGTATCGCCATTTATATCAGGAAAGGCAAATTCCAAATACTCATAGCCCTCTTTTAGGTAAGTCAAGTTTTGCATGTCTGTTAATTGAAAGTCCTCATTGGGGCTTGCTATCCAAGGCCCATTCCAGTGGTTGCCCGACCAAAAACGCCCGTTCAAATCGCCTTGCTCATTCAAGGTTGCTTTAAACAAAAAAGCATGAGCACCATCAAAACAAGACAATTGCAATAAGTGGCCATCAAAATGCCCTGCCAAGTAGCGATAGTCGCCTGTTTCGGTCATAAACGTTCCTGTGGCATTGCCATCTTTGGCTACCTCAAACAACCCAATAGCAAGATAAGCATCGGGGGTATTGGGGTTAAACGTAACTCTCCAACGTTTGGCTAAAGGCTGAGAGGGGGCTTGAGTGTTCAAAAAACGTTGAGCAGAACCATACTCGGCCTTAAACGGTAAGCGGTATCCTTTTTTGGCGTGGTTGTGCCATTGGCCTACTAATAATTGATCTTCTAAGCGGGCCATTATAGTAGAATTAAAAACAGGTAATGTAATGGTAAATTGTGTCGCATCAGCAGTATCTCTAGTTATCATTGTTGCTTCAATAATTTCCGCTCCATTCTGAATACGGAAAGTAGGCATTGCAGCCTCATCTTCTGCATTGACAACTACTATATTAAAGGGTAACAGTAAGGGACTATCTACTGTATTAATATTCAATGTAGCACGCCAATTTCCTGGTTGAATACTTGATACAGTAGCATTATCAGAAGGAGTAGTACTATTACAAGCATACAAAAGACCTATTAAGCAGGCTAGGAAAAATTGTTTCATAATAAATAATTAGATTAAAAGAATAGCAGACGTAATAAAGTAAATAAGCCGCTTCAAATCATATAAAAAGACCGATCACTTTAGGCAAGGATTCTCAAAAAACACACAAATATACAAAGACTGATTTAAATGGTTTGAATTCCTTAGAACTTTGTCTAAAAGCTCTAGTAATGGTTATCCCGCATAGAATTTATGAAAAGAGAGCTGTTCTGATTTTTTTCTTTAGCGGCAGCAACGAAAACGTGCCTCCTCGGATAGGCTGTGCGTCTTTTGATGATGCAGATATTAGTACCAATCCGAAAGAAAATGTAACCAGCACCACTACAAAAACAGCATTCAAAAAATAAGACTTCACCAAACAAATTGTTTGATTTTTTCTATCTTTGTTGGATGAAAAATGAACATTTAGATCCCACCAACGAGCGTTATGATGATGGGGAAAAAGCGGTAGAGCGTGCCTTGCGCCCCAAGATGCTTGACGACTTTAGCGGACAGCAAAAATTGGTGGAAAACTTAAAGGTATTTATTGAGGCTGCCAAACTTCGAGAAGAGGCGTTGGATCATGTATTGTTGCACGGCCCTCCAGGTTTGGGCAAGACAACTTTGTCGTTGATTATTGCCAATGAATTAGAGGCTGATATAAAAATGACCTCTGGACCAGTCTTGGAAAAAGCAGGCGACTTGGCTGGGTTACTGACCAATTTGGGAGAGAATGATGTCTTGTTTATCGACGAGATTCATCGCCTCAATACGGTAGTAGAGGAATACTTATATTCGGCTATGGAGGATTATAGAATTGATATTATGATTGATTCTGGCCCTAATGCACGAACGATACAAATTGCACTCAATCCTTTTACACTGGTTGGTGCTACAACTCGTATGGGCTTACTCACATCGCCTATGCGGGCGCGTTTTGGCATTCCCTGTTTGCTAAATTATTATGATCTGGCAACCCTAGTGAACATCATCAAACGCTCGGCTAGTATTTTGGGTGTGCCCATTACGCAAGACGGAGCCGATGAAATAGGCCGACGCAGTAGAGGCACACCACGTATTGCCAACGCCCTCTTGAGACGGGTACGCGATTTTGCTCAAATCAAAGGCAATGGAACTATTGATGCCAATATCGCCAAGTATGGTTTGGATGCACTAAATGTGGATAATAGAGGATTGGATGAAATGGATAATAAAATCTTACGCACCATTATTCAGCATTTTGATGGGGGGCCTGTAGGACTCACGACCATTGCTACAGCTGTAGGAGAAGAAGCAGGAACCGTTGAGGAAGTACACGAACCTTATCTTATTCAACAGGGCTATCTCAAACGTACTCCTCGTGGGCGCGAGGCTACGTACAAGGCTTATGAACATTTGGGTATTGCTCCAAAACAAGAAGGAGACAGTCAAGGAAGTTTGTTTTAGTACTGGAAAAGCTTATTTTGTCTGATATTAGAATACGCATAGTGTTTTCAATACTATCAAAAAAATACTTACCACCAAACTTAGATTTATGCAAGAACAAATAAGCCTACACAGAGGAATTAGAAAAGCTCTTACCGAAGAATTAGAAAAACTAAGCCTAGAACAATTAAATTATGTTCCTCCTACTCACAACAATAATATTTTTTGGAACATCACCCATTGTATAGCTGTACAACAAGTACTGTGTTATCGACTTTCTGGGTTGCCGCTTCGAGTAGACAAATCAATTATAACCGATTACAGCAGAGGAACGCATCCGACAAAAGCAGTGGATTTGAAAATGGTAGATGAAGTGCATAAGCTCCTATTAACCTCTGTAGATTGGTTGGAGCAAGACTTAGAAAAAGGTATTTTTAAGGATTACAAGCCCTATACGGTTGCTTTTGGCACCCATTTGACCAATGTGCAGCAAGCTATTACATTTAATAATGTTCACGAAGGCATACACTGTGGATATCTCTTAGCACTAAAGAAATTGTTATAACGTGTTGAAAGCATATTTAGAACCTAATAGAACCGAAGCAGGTTGTGATGAAGCGGGTAGAGGCTGTCTGGCTGGGGCTGTTTTTGCAGCAGCCGTAATCTTGCCCCCCAATTTTGAGCATGAATTTCTAAACGACTCTAAAAAAATGACGGAGCGCAGGCGAAAATTGATGCGTACCATCATAGAAGAAGAGGCATTGGCTTGGGCTGTGGCTATCGCTACACCACGAGAAATTGAGGCAATTAATATCTTAAATGCCTCTATTTTGGCCATGCATCGTGCTGTTGATGCGCTATCTGTACGACCAGAACATCTCTTAATTGATGGCAACCGTTTTCACGCTTATCCAACCATTGAGCACAGTTGTTTGGTAAAAGGCGACCAACATTACTTATCTATTGCAGCAGCTTCTGTTTTGGCCAAAACCCACAGGGACGAGTATATGCGGCAATTGGACACACAGTATCCTAGTTATGGATGGCAAAAAAATAAGGGCTATCCAACCAAAATACATCGGCAAGCGGTTGTCGATAATGGAGCCTGTATTTATCATCGATGCAGCTTTAGTTACAAAACCAATGATTTGGAATTGACGTAGTAGTGGTACGGTTGGTGAAACAGTAAAGAATCGTTATTTTTACTTGTTTTTGCTAATAGTCTTAGTAATAATGCCTATTTTTCGGCTTGAAAAACAAGGTTTTAATTTTTGGAATGTTTTTGAGTGCCTTTATTTATAGAATAAATTTTAGTGTTCTTAAAACAGAATAAACCATTTATGAATCTACCAAATGCGCTTACATCTCTACGGATTGTTTTGGGATTTATAGTCCCTTATATGATGCTACAAGAAGACTTTTCTTGGCGTTTGTGGGCAGCTATTCTCTTTGCCATTGCAGCATTTACCGATTGGCTAGATGGCTGGTATGCGCGAAAATACAATCTAGTAACAAAATTGGGCAAAATCTTAGATCCCATTGCCGACAAGATCATTGTATTAGGCAGTTTTGTTGTCTTATCAGATATTTTTTTTGAGCACATGTACTCCATCTGGTGGATTGTGCCCATTTTTTTGAGAGAGGTTGTTATCACTATTTATCGGTTGATATTTTTATTGAGAAAAAAGCCCATAGTAGTTGCAGCATCTTGGTCGGGCAAGGCTAAGACTGTTATGCAGATGATTACCTTACCATTTGCTTACCTATACTTCATGCTCAGTTTATATCCAGAAGGCGATTCGGTTGGAACGCCTGTAGTAATGTGGTGGATAATGCACTTATTAATCTTGGCTTCTCTGGCCTTTACTGTTGGCTCAGGATTATTATTTTTCATAAAAAACTGGAAGGCGGTTAAAGAAGTAACAACATACGAATAAATGAAAGAAGAGCAGGAAGAGCCGCGTTCATCATTGCGCCAGACGAAGACCGCAGAGTATATTCATGATTTTACCGCTTTAGGCAACCCCTTTTTATTACTTTTGGTTGCTTTAATGGCGTTGAGCAATCATCCACAATTTAGTAGTTTTTTTCCCCTACTACTAATTGGCTTTTTTGTTAATGAAGTGGTTTGCTCAGGAATCAAATATTTTTGGCACAAGCCCAGACCTAATGGCCAACAATATATAGGCGGCTTGGAAAAAATAGATGCTGGAAGCTTTCCCAGTATTCATGCCTCTCGAATATCTTTTGTCTACTTATCCTTAGGAATGATGCACTATTGGATTGGAAACAATTGGGTACTGATAATGAGTTTTTTAGTGATTATAACAGTGGGCTATTCGCGTATTTTTCTCAAAAAACACTTTTTAACAGATGTTCTTGCTGGATATTGTTTTGGGATTTTATGGTCTGTTATTCTTTATTTATGGATTTTTAAATCTTAAAACCTCACTAATAGAACCTTATATGTTATTTGTTTCACAAAAATGACCAAAATAATGGTTGGGCATTTCCATTTCTAGAAAAAAAGTAAGACATTTGCCTTTCCTTAAATGAGTTTATAGCATAATTAGTTTATTAACAAGTAAAAATCAATCGTATACAGATGAGAAAAGCTGATTTAGTTTCTCGAATTGCTGAAAAGACAAACGTTCCTAAAGTAGATGTTTTGATGACTTTGGAGAGCTTTTTTACAGAAGTAAAAGAGAGTCTAGCCAATAAAGAAAATGTTTACATTCGTGGATTTGGTAGCTTTATTGCTAAGAAACGCGCCGAAAAAGTAGGCCGTAACATTAAGCAAAACAAAGCTATGGTTATTCCAGCACATTATATTCCTGCCTTCAAACCTGCCAAAGCGTTTGTTAACAAGGTGAAAGATCAAGTAATAGTGGAAGAATCTAAATAGACGATTCTTATACACCACCAATCTTTCATCATTTTCAGAACCTCTGCTTTGTTAGTCACAATATGAATCTATCTAAATTACAGATTACAGTTGTCATTGGATCCATAACATTGTTGCTGATTTTGGTAGCATTGAATTTAATGGGCTATACCGTCTCAACTACCAAGAAAGGGCAGCCTACAGAAGATAATCCAGCAGACTTTCTGACAGAAGAAATTGTTCTAGCAGATGCTAGAAATACCTTAGATTCTAGCCAAACAGCTTGGTTGACGTATCTCGATCAAGAAAAGGCACAAGCGGCTACTATCGAAGAAGAGGCAGAGGTTTTGAAATTGATTTCTAGAACTTGGTACGAAAATGGAAATTATTTGGCTAGTGGCTATTATGCCAAGAAAGTAGCCGAGCTCTTACAAACAGGCGATGCCTGGAGTATTGCCGGTACTACTTATGCCGCAGCTTTTAGTGCTGGTCAAAAAAACGATATTAAACAGTTAGCAGCACAAAAGGCTATTGAGGCATTGGCAAAAGCTAAAGCCCTACAGCCCGACAGTCTGCAACATCGCATTAATGAAGGACTCATGTACTTAGAGTTAAGTTCGGTAGATGCACGCGTAATGCCTATGAAAGGAGTGCGCTTGCTTCAAGCACTAGACCAAGAGTTCCCCAATAATGTACGTGTAAATATGACACTTGGCCGCTTGTCGGCTACTCGTTCAGGAGATTTAGCCAAAGCAAAACCACGCTTCGAAAAAGTACTGGAAATTGCTGAAACTAAGCCTGTAGTAGACGAAATCTTGCTAGAAGCACACTACTTTTTGATAGATTGTTACAAGCAAGAAGAAAATTCGGAAAAAGTGTTGTATCATTACAACAAAATGGACGAACTGAGTGCAGGCCAACCTGCTGTACAAGCACAAATGAAACGTGCTAAAGAACAATATTTAGATCGTCTCCATCAAGAGAAATAATTTAAACAATTAATAAAAATACTAGGAATATGCCTTGTGGAAAAAAACGTAAAAGACATAAGATAGCGACACACAAACGTAAAAAAAGATTGCGCAAAAATCGTCACAAGAAGAAAAAATAATTTCTTCTAAATAAACATATGTTAGCCAACAATAAACTACTGATTCGAGTTATTGTTGGCTGACTTTTGTGATAAGTAAGAACGTACACCTTCTATTTGTCACTTCTATTATTCTCTCCTATACAACTTCTTACGCAACGGTTCATGCACAACGGGTAATCTATGGCCCCTTCTCAAAGAACAATTGCCACATACTGATTCTGTTCATAGCCTTTGTTTCAAAGGACAACATCGCTGTGCAGAATAGCAACAAGTCTATCCCAAATAAAGCAAGATTAAAAAATATTGTTAGTCTTATTGTATTGCTGAACACGAATAACAAAAAGACTACTGTGTAGAAATGAATTTGGTTTGATGGAAGTATACTTTGTAAACCTCCCACAAAGTCATAAATAGATCAAAAAATGCTGCTTTGTTGACTACAGGTCAATCGTGCATTGGAATCTATTTATATCAATATAGCACACCACACACAAAAGGCTTCTAATAACAGCCTAAGTTTATCTCAATGTGCTTTTCCAACCAGAACGATTTCCAAACAACTACACAGCATCACAAAAAAAGAATACTATAGCTTTGGATAAAGAACTAATTATCAATTCTAACCAAAAAGAAATTCAATTGGCGCTTATTGAAAACAATAAGCTGGTAGAATTGCATAACCAATCTCTCAAGAACAACTTAATAGTTGGAGATATATACCTCGGTAGAGTGACCAAACTCCTACCTGGATTGAACGCAGCTTTTGTACACATTGGAAATTCCAAGAAAGATGCTTTTTTGCACTACACAGATTTGGGGCCCAAACTCAAATCACTCATCAAATTCACCAATGGTGCCGTTGATGGCAGTTTGCAGACACACTTGCTCAAGGATTTTTCAATAGATTCAGACATTTCTAAAAAAGGAAAAATCAATCAAGTACTGCAAAAAGGGCAAAGTATTTTGGTGCAAGTGCTCAAGGAGCCTATTTCTACCAAAGGGCCGCGCTTGTGTTGCGAAATCACAATTGCAGGGCGTTATGTGGTGTTGACACCATTTACCAATGTCATTGCGGTATCCAAAAAGGTCACCAGTGATGAAGAGCGCGAACGCTTGCGCCGCCTTATGGAGAGCATTCGTCCCAAGAACTTTGGTTTTATTGTGCGCACAGCTGCCGAAGGCAAACGCGTAGCCGAATTGCACGATGATATTACCGAATTGGTGCACAAGTGGGAAACCATTTACAAAGAATTGCATCAAGCACAGGCTCCCATCAAATGCCTAAGTGAGTTGAACAAAACCAAAAGCCTTATTCGTGATTTTTGGAATGAATCCTTCTCTAGAGTAGTGGTAAACGACAAAAAAGTAGAGGAAGAGGTCATTAGTGAAATTCGAAAAGTAGCCCCCAAGAAGACGGATATTGTTCGATACTATTCTGGCAATCGTCCCATCTTTGACCAGTTTGGCATTACCAAACAAATCAAATCTTCCTTTGGCAAAACAGCCACCATGCACTCTGGAGCCTATTTGGTCATCGAAAGTACTGAGGCCATGCACGTCATTGATGTAAACAGTGGGCACAAAATGGTGAGCAATGACCAAGAGGAAAACGCCTTGCGTGTCAACTTGGAATCGGCAGAAGAAATTGCGCGCCAATTGCGCCTGAGAGATATTGGTGGTATTATCATTATTGACTTTATTGATGTTCGTAAGAATGAGAACAAAGTCAAACTCTTTCACGCCATGCGTAAGTTTATGGAGGACGATAATGCCAAGCACACCATATTGCCCTTGAGCAAGTTTGGCTTGATGCAAATTACACGAGAGCGGGTACGTCCAGCCATTTCGATTACCACGGCCGAGCAATGCCCTGTTTGTGATGGCACAGGCAAGGTGAATGCCTCTATTTTGTTGGTGGATGATATTAAGCGTGATTTGGATTTTATTATGAAATCTCAAAATCCCGACAAATTGACCATCAAAATGCACCCTTTTATCTATGCTCATCTCAAGCAAGGATTTTGGAGCCTACTCATGCAGTGGCGTTGGGAACACCGCAAATGGATCAAACTGGAAGTATCCAGTAAGTATCACATGCTGAAGTACTGCTTCTTTGATGGAAATGAAGATGAAATTCGCTTGAATTAAGCTCTTTAGTACCCCTTGTACTAAGTTTTATAATATTCCTTAAAGCGATATACTATAGTTGATTAGCAACTCCAAGTTGCTAATCAACTCCATCTGGGGCAGATCAAGATAGCTCGGACTATGCCATCATTTACTTTACCGTAGTGTATTAAGCATCCAACCAATTATTATCATACGCATAGGGTGCCAAATCAATAGCCTTATTGATACCCAGTTTAGAAAAAATATGTTTCCGATGGCTACTGATAGTGTTTACACTAAGAACAAGTTCCTCTGCTATTTCCTTATTGGTCTTACCCTTAACAATCAGCTTACAGACTTCTATCTCTCTTTTGGTAAGGGGAGTTTTTATTGATACAGATGAGGTGCTTTTATAATTATTCATCACCAATGTTACGACTCGTTCATCGTAGTAGTGGGAGTCCGTCATAATTGTATTAACAGCATCAATAATTTGCTCTTTAGTACTATCCTTTAGCATATACCCCTCTACACCCACTTGAGTCATTTTTTTGATCTTGCTCCGCTCCATAAACGTAGTGAATATCAAAATTTTTATAGCAGGGTATAATTTTTTTACGGATTTAGCCGTCTTAATCCCATCCATAACAGGCATACTAATATCCAGCAAGATTATATCGGGTTGCTGTATTTGGAGTTGCTCCAACAACAACTTGCCATTGAGTGCCGATCCAATGATTTCAATTGCTGGGGCAGCACTCAATATGGTGGTGAGTCCGTCAATAATAACTTGTTGATCGTCTACTATAAAAGCTTTTATCATGGTTTGTGTTTTAAATAATTAGGAATGGTGGAGACCTGAGCAATGCTTTATATTTCAATCAATAGGAATTTCTACCACAATAGTAGTACCTCTTTTGGGGTGTGAATCTATATTAAAATCACCATCAAGGGCTTTTACACGATTCTCCATACTACGCAAGCCAAGTCCTTCTTTTTGCCGTGTGGGATCAAAACCCTGACCATTATCCTCAATGATTAGGCTAATTTCGGAATTGGTTTGACTGACCTGAACCGTAGTTTCGGTAGCTTGAGCATGGCTAACCACATTGGATAACGATTCCTGTACCACTCGATACAAGGTCAATTCTAACTTGCGGGGCAATTCAAAAGTCTTGCCTATATAATGAAACACGACTTCCAATTTCTGACCACTGCTAATGCGACTGACCAGCAGCTCTAGCTCTGTTTGCAACTCAAAAGAGAATTGTTCGCCCGTGTACAGTTCGTGCGTAATACTCCGCACTTCTGTTGCCATTTTGCCAATGACTTCTTCCATCAGCAGGTGTTTTTTACGATAATTGGCATCGTCCATCAAATCCTTGATGGTTTCGTGTTTTAGCCTAAGCATAGCCAAATAACTGCCTAGCGTGTCGTGTACTTCTTGGGCCAGATAAGTTCGTTCTTGTTGCTGTGCCTCTACAACCGCATCCAGTATTTTGATTTCTTGTTCGTGCAGCAATTCTTGCATCTTTTTTTGGTGCAATAGGTTTTTTTGTTGCTGCTGTCGATACCGCCACAGCAATACCAATAGTGCCAACAACAATGCACTAACCAACATGGACAAATAAAGCTGCTTGGTCTTGAGCGAATTCTCTAAGGCAATGTTTTTGTTTGCAATACTGATGTTTTTATTCTCCAAACTGAGTTGCTGAATCTCTTTTTCTTTTTGCAAATTATCGTACTCGGCTTGCATCGCTGCAATCTGGGTGGTCGTTTCTACATTGTACAAGCTGTCTTTGATGCTGGT
>JBGCDW010000206.1:0-9482 GCA_045105775.1 Aureispira sp. | reverse complement strand
GATGTTTTAGGTATAATTGCGTCTTTGTTGATTACCATCTTCAAAATTCGATTAGATGTCGCTCCTCTGGAGCTATGAAGGTATCGCTCCTCTGGAGCTATAAAGGTGTCGCTCCTCTGGAGCTATGAAGGTGTCGCTCCTCTGGAGCTATGAAGGTGTCGCTCCTCTGGAGCTATGAAGGTATCGCTCCTCTGGAGCTGTAAAGATGTCGCTCCTCTGGAGCTATGAAGGTGTCGCTCTTCTGGAGCTATGAAGGTGTCGCTCCTCTGGAGCTATGAAGGTGTCGCTCCTCTGGAGCTGTAAAGGTGTCGCTCCTCTGGAGCTATGAAGGTGTCGCTCCTCTGGAGCTGTAAAGGTGTCGCTCCTCTGGAGCTGTAAAGATGTCGCTCCTCTGGAGCTATAAAGGTATCGCTCCTCTGGAGCTATGCTGGAGCTATAGTTTACAGTAAAAAAAGCGCTCTATCTCCTCACAGCAATCTTTTTAGCCGCCCTAATTCCACTCAAATAAGCCCCATGTACCGTTCCACGATAATCGTGAATGGTATGCTCGCCCGCAAAGAAAACTTGGTTGTTTATGGCTTTCTCAAACATCTCAAACAAAGCACTACTAGTGCCATTGGTAGCAAAGGAATACGCCCCATAACTGTAAGGGTTTTCATTCCATTTGGTTCTTAGGAACTGGCTAGGCTGGGGGATGTCTGGGCCATAAATATTCTTCAAATGTTCCATGATTGCTGCTATGATTGCTTGGTCTGTCATTTGCTCTGTTTGTTTGGAGTATTCCCCAAAAGCAAAGGTCATAAGAGCATTGGTGTTGGCAATTTTTTTCATATTCAAGAAATAGTTGAATTTGCCTTTTTCGGTTGGGGTATAGCCAATGTATTGCACATTTTCCTCCCAAAAGGCCTTGTCCCAAACCAAGAGAAATTTATTAACCGCCCCCAGTTGCAATTTATGAATGGCCTCTTGTGTGGGGTCGGGGAGTGGAGGGGTAAATTTGATCGCCCCTTTTTTTAATACTCCCAATGGAACAGTTACTAAGATTTGATCTGCCACATAGTTGCCATTATTTGTGCCTATCGAAACCTTATTATTGGAATAGTCAATGCTTGTGACGGTTGTATTTAAACGAATATCAAGCCCCTTGGCTAAATAGTTGGCTATATTATCATAACCATTGGTGATGATGACATCTTCGCCTCTGAATGCCTTATCATCGTAAAAATCCTTGGAGGAGAGTTGGTAAATATCTCCACCTGTATCAAACTCTAAGTATGCAGATAGCATGTAGGTCCATAAAGGATTCGCTTTGTACTGTGGATATTTTTGATAGAAAACTGTTCCAAAACTTTGATTCTTTTTCCCTTTTAGTTCCTCCAAAATTTCATTGTATTGATTTTCTGCTTGTTCCAATTGCGTGCTCGTATACTCCGAGCCATCTACCGCATATACTTTGATGCTTTCATCACTGGTCAGAAAGGTTTTTGTATTGGATTGTTTGGCCAATTTGGTGATGGGGTTTCCATTGGGACCATGTATCCAACTGGCACCTTCATCAAACGGAAACCCAAGGCTTCTATTGGTTTTTAAACGGCCGCCTACTTTTGCTTGCGCTTCTAGTATAATCGGATTAAAGCCTTTTTCTTTAAGATAATTTGCCGCACTCAATCCAGCAATACCTGCCCCTACAATTACAATATTCTTCTGTTGGCTTGGAGGGGTGTTTTTTTGAGACATGATACAAGACGAGAAGAGGAGCATAAAGGATAGATACAATATTTTTTTCATAAGAGGGTGTTTAAACAACTTCATTGTTCCATTCATAAAAGTTTGATCCTTTATTGAGCTTAAATCCAGCTTTAGGATAGAGTTTATTGCCGATTAAATTGTTTTTTTCCGTTTCCAAAAACATTCCACAAGCAGCAGAATCCTTGACCAATTGTTTTGCTCGCTCAATGAGTTGAACCGAAACTTGTTGGCCTCTGTATTGGGGATTTACATAGAGGTCATTGAGCAACCATAATTTTTTCATTTTTGTGGATGAAAACAACGGGTACAATTGGACAAACCCCATTAATTTCTGCGCTTCATTTTCTGCTACAAAGATTTCAGAATCCATTTTTTCCAATCGCTCCGATAAAAATAAGGCGGCTCCTTTTATATCTGCCTCTTTTCTGTAAAAAATCCTATAGCCATTAAATAATTCACTTAACTGTTCTAAATCAGTCTTTTTTGCCGTTCTTATTTTCATAATGTTGAATATCGAGTTACTTACGGTTGTTTTTCTAATTGTTTGTTGCAATAATCCTAAGGCGGGTATCTATTTGTCATTAGCTTGCTGTAGGCTCATAAGGTAGTGCGCGTTGCTTATGAGCTCGGCAGAGCCTCGGTTCGCAAGCCCTGTTCCACCTCGAATTCGTAAACAACTTTCTTCAATTAAAGCTCTTTGGATATGGTAAAATAAAATTTACTTCCCACATTTGGAGTGGATTCAATCCATATATTTCCTTGGTGCAATTCAATAATTTTTTTGCAAAATGCTAGACCAATTCCATGCCCTTTAAATTCAGTTGGTCGGTGTAATTTAGTAAACATTTGAAAAACTGCCTCTAGTTTGTTTTGGTGTATTCCAATGCCATTATCAATTACACAAAACTCCCAATGATTGGATTTTTCCTGACAAGCAATTTCAATGATGGGCGTTGAATTGGGTTGTTGGAATTTGATGGCATTGGCCATTAGATTTTGGAAAATTTGTCTAATTGCGGTGCGGTTACAGGTGATGGTAGGCAAGTTGGGTTTGTTGATGATTGCGTTGTTTTCACGTATTAATTGAGCCAAATCTTGTTCTATACCAGTAATTGTTTGATTAATATTGCATTGCTCAAAGTTTTTATTTTTTCCCAATCTGGCATAATTGGAGATGCCATTGATCATGTTGCGCATTCTATTAGATGATGCATCAATAAAAGAGAAATATTCATTTAGCTCTTGATTGTCAGGATCATGGTATTCATCTTTTATGATTTCTATGAAGCTATGTATCGTTCGTATGGGTTCATTCAAATCATGTGAAGCGATATAGGCAAAGTGTTCCAATTCTTTATTTTCACTGACCAGTTTCTTTAATTCTATGTTTTGAGCTTCAATTACTTGTGAATTTCTTAAAACATTATCATTGAATAATTTCATGATAATAAATATTGCAATTATAGCTGCACTAGAGTTAAAAATGGCCATTTGAAAGCGATCACTTTCACTTAATTCTAATGTAAAAGAAAACCAGTCAAAATAACTGAATATGATTAGTAGCAATGAGGCTCCAGAATACAGAAAAGGAAAAAAAAATTGTGAACTTGGCATGATTAAATAGGAGACTCCAATCATTATAACAAAGAATAGTTCCACTCCTAATCCATTTCCCAAAAGAACTAAGAAATAGAATACAGCCGAAAGTGCCATAACCATAAACAGGTGGCGAGAGATGATAATATGATTGTTGTAGGAAGCAATAAGTGCTACAATGTAGGAAGATACAGGTATAAGGAACATCTTCCAGCCTTGTTTAAAAATGGATATATCAATCAGATAAAAGACAGTTAGAGTAATTATACAGCCTGTTATAATAATAACTATAATAGTATTTGTAAGTTTTGTTTTTATCTGTTCTTCTCGCGACAATTGATTTGTTGCGCCTAAATTTAATATTTTTTTTAAAACATTCATTATTTATTGGGTGTGATAATGTGCTTCTGCATTGATGCAGCATATTGAGGTTTGCCACCGTCGCTTTGGGAAGTGGTTTTGGCATTGCCAATATACTTAATTCCTATTGGTATCTGATAGACTAAATTAAAAAACACTCCTCTTTTTGGGGAGTGTTTCTTGTTATGCTGTATTAGATTCTTTGTATTATGCTTTTGGGGCTACTAGGAGCCGCCAAATTCAGGTGTATATTCAGGCTAGTAAGAGGTCTTTTTAATTTATTTTTTGTCCTTTTTTATCAATAAAAAACCATTCATCAGATTCCACTCTTGTATGCTCTCCATCTTTAATGGCCTTGGCATTCAAGGCTACTTTTGCCTTTCCTTCTTCAAATGACCAAGCAAAAGCATAGGTACAAGGAATTACTATTTGCCCATATTGGTTGGCAAATCCCATTTTTTCGTTTCTCTTGGCTCTTACCAACCCTTCATAAAAATAATCTGGCCCATTGTCAAAAGTAACAAGATCATAGAGTCGATTTTGGTGCTGGTCTATTGCCACCCATTGACCATAGGAACTATCGTTTGGAAATTCCATAACATTCGCAAAATGCACCAAGGTATCCGTCCCTAAGTAGGCATATTTTCCAAAAGGAATAATGGTATCTCCTTTTTCATTGAGATAAGCCACCCGAGCCCCGTATTGCAATTCTTCTTCATCCGTAACGGCAATTAAAATTTCTTGCCTTGTTGTATCAGAAGCAGCGGGATCAAAATAATCGTCCTTGGCAATAATGGTAGGTACTGCTTTTTGGTCACAAGAGAAGAACATACTTAAAAGGCCGAAGGCTAGTAGTATTGGGCTGTAAATTTTCATTTTATTTAAATAATTGAACAAAGCCAACAATAGCTTTAGAACATTGGTGGCAATAATATTTTTGATCTTTTTTTATTGTCGTGGATTATTGTAGAGAGTAGACATGTTATTCCCAGTTTTTGAAGGGATGTTTAATAAGGGAAGAGTTGTAGAATCTAGGATCATGAGAGACTTCTTCGCCAATCCACTTGGGTAATACAAAGGCTTCTTCTTGATGAGTCAGTTCTATTTCTGCCAAAACCAAACCCTCGTTGTCTCCTTTGAATTTATCAATTTCCCAAAGACTGCCTTGGTGCTGTACGATAAATCTTGTTTTTTCTATGAGTGGTTGCTCACAAAGTTGTAACAGGGATTCTGCATCTTCTACTGGGATTTCATATTCAAATTCCTGTCGGGTTATTTTGTCTGTCTTACCCTTTATCGTTAGACAAGCAATTTCATTGGTGATTCTAATTCTTACCGTTCTTGCTGCATCAGTATTTAAATAACCTTGTTGGATAGCAATTTCGCGCTCGATTAGTTGCTCCCAATCTGAGTTTTTGAGTAGGAATTTACGTTCAATTTCGAGTCCCATAATCCGTATCATTAAAGTATTGAAAAATCACCTGTTCCAGTCCCCAAATCCAGTTTTGGGTTAATAGCGTTGTTTTGGTCACTAGATCAGCATTGCCTTCCTTTACTTCTTGATTTTGTAAGCGTTGCAATACCGTTTCATCCACCAGAAGCTCGAATAGATAAAAGGTATAATTGCGATCACTTTTTACTAAAAATTCCTTGACAAATTGAATGTTTGGGTAATCCAATGCTGTTGTCAATTCTTCCTGCAATTCTCTAATTAATGCCTCATAGAGAGACTTGTCATTTTCTTCTACCGCACCACCCCAAAACGAAAAGCCATCAATCCATTTGGTTATTGGATAGTTTTGATCTTTTTTTTGTACAAAAAACAAATCTTTGGTAGTATTGCCTATGATTAAACCCACTCCCTTATGCATATTTAGTTGATTTTTAGTGTTTATCAAAGCTCTTTGGATATCGTAAAATAAAAATGACTGCCTATATTGGGCCTGGATTCTACCCATATCTCTCCTTGATGAAATTCAATAATCCTTTTGCAAAATGCCAGACCAATTCCATGCCCTTTAAATTCGACTGGTCGGTGTAGTTTGCTGAACATTTTAAAAATTACATCTTTCTTCTGTTCCTGTATGCCAATACCATTATCAGATACACAAAACTGCCAGTGTGTTGGTTGTTCTTGATAACTGATTTCAATATGAGGTTGAGAGTTGAGTTGCTGAAATTTAATAGCATTAGCAATTAAATTTTGAAAAACCTGTCTAATTCCAGAATTATCACAATGGATGGTAGGTAAGGTAGATTTTTTGATGATGGCTTTGTTCTCTTGTATGACTTGAGCCAAGTCTTGCTCTAAGGCAATTATCGTTTGATTGATATCACATAATCCTAAGTTTTTATCTTTTCCCAGTTTGGTATACCCTAAGATGCCATCTATCATGGAACGCATTCTATTGGACGCTTCATGGATAAAAGAAAAGTAATCATCAAGCTCTGGATTATTAGGGTCATGGTATTCTTCTTTGATGATTTCAACAAAACTTTCTATTGTTCGGATAGGTTCATTCAAATCATGCGAAGCTATGTAAGCAAAATGCTCCAATTCTTTGTTTTCGAGGATTAATTGGCTTAATTCTAGATTTTTGGACTCAATTGTTTTTAGGTGGGCAGTGTTTTTATCAAAATAGATAATCAATAGTAAAAGTATGAAAATTGCCAATGGAATCAGAACCGTGGCAAAAACAAAAGGACTTATAGTATAAGCGGTATCCATTTGCATGAACGTCCACCCCGAATAGAAAAGTAGCATCATAAAGATGGAAAATCCAATAAAACAATACGAAAATAACTTAGAGTGACCCACGTTTAGGAAGTAGGCCATGACAATGGCTACCAAAAAAAACAGTTCTATGCCTGAACCAAGCCCCAACACAAAAGCATAAAAATAAATACTTGGGGTAACACCTAATAATAGATAGTTCCTTGAAGCGATTAACTTTTTTTTATAAGCTGCTCGAAGCCCCAAAGCATACCAAAACATAGTATAGGGTATTCCAATCAAATTTATAACAAAAAAAGTGTTCAAAAAAAGAGAAAATACGATCGACAATATGGGTGTCCATACCAAGCATAGTAATAAAAAACTGTTGGTAAACTGTGTTTTTATTTTTTCTTCATAGGGCAGATCCTCTGTAATGCCTAAGTTTATTATTCTTTCAAGAATCTTCATTCTATCAATTGGTTTAGATGAAGTTGTTTAAAAATTTGAGGTAGAAAAGTGCTTGGAAGTCAAGACACTCACTTAAGCGAGCTGACTTATTGGATACAGTGTATTTAAACAACTTCGATAATAAAAATAGCACACCTTATACTAAATTTTATAATATTTTGTAAAACGAAATCCTATAATTGAACCGAGTTCGCGAAGCATAACCAACTCCATCTGGGACCTATCAAGGTGATTCGGGATATGTGATTATTTAGTACAGAGAGGTTTGTTGTTGTTGTTGGGAAGTGATTGGAGGCTATGATTCCTTATTATACTAAATTATCGAAATGTATTTCATAATCCAAAAAAAAGACCTATATATTTACAGGAGAGATGCCTGACTAGTTGAATTTGACATTTCTTTTAAAAAAAGGCACAATTCCCAACAAGTCTCTCAACCCATTAAGCAATTGTGCCTTAAATTATAAAACAGTCTAAATTAGACGGCTATTATTTCTTCTCCTTCGTCAAATCAAAACGATAAATCAAATCCCCTGCAATGTAGGGACCATTGGTGAATTCTTGATTGAGGCGGAAACGTGTATCTGCTACCAATGGGAAGGTAAGTACTTGACCACCTAGCACATCCGAAGAACCAAACAAACCATATTTCGAAAGATCATAACCTCCACGTAGTCTAATAATAGCGGCACCATCCAAAAAAGCATAAGACAAATACGCGCCTATACGAATAGATTCCTCTTGGGTATACAAGTTCAAATTATCAGAAGATAAATCATAAGATTTGACCGATGTTAGCAAATCGGCACCAACACTAAAGTTGCCCACAATGGTATAATTAATATCTGCTCGAATAGGCAATACTGCATTGATGTAGAATTTTCGATTTTTGGAACGATACCACAGGCCAAGTAATGGGGTGATGGTACTGCCATGATTTTCGGACGAAACATAAACACCAAATTTGAAGCTAAATTGATCGGAGACTTTGTAGCTCATCAAGGCTAGTCCTCCCATTTGTATATCTCGTCCATCCAATTGCTTGAAGTTGGAGGCTATTTTGGGCAATAGTAAATAGGTTCCATTCCATCTATCAGAGTGGAAAAGTTTGACACCCAAATTTAGACGAGCCATGATTAAGTTTTCACGTCCTAGCGCGCCTAATAAATCAATATTGGTATTTTCGGCCGTAAAACCAGTAAGGACTACAAAGCTTTCAC
This sequence comes from Aureispira sp., assembly GCA_045105775.1. Lineage (GTDB taxonomy): Bacteria > Bacteroidota > Bacteroidia > Chitinophagales > Saprospiraceae > Aureispira. The sequence continues at coordinate 1,373 of JBGCDW010000206.1, read as the reverse complement.
TGACACGAATGGGATAGTACAATTGCGCTTGCTGGTTGTAAACTCCTGTAACTTGATCGTCAAAATTGTTGGTTAGGAAACCATTGTTGGACGAAAGCCTAAAAACATCAACATAATCTTGTGCTTGGGCTTGCAAGTTTAAACCCAAAAAGAATAGTATTATTGCATAATGTTTTATTTTCATAATAATGTTGTTTTGCGATTATAAAAGCTCGACTGCTGTCAAAGAGCTATAATAATCCTTTGATTTATAAGAGGTAAGTATTTTTATATAAAATAAACTTATATGCTAAGTTTGTTTTTTTTAAGAAAATCCTAAAATAATACAAGTACTTAAGTCATAAAAACGATGCTTTTTTGTTTATTGAGTATATTTAGTAAATGTTTTAAAAAATAATAATTATAAAGTCTTGGTTATTAAAGGTATAAAGTTTTATGTCAAGTGAGTATTTCATAAGGTATTGTAACCTTAAAATAGTATTGTAATAGGAGGAACAAGAATGAAATTCTAATTTTTGATAAGATAGTATATTTTTGATTAAAAACAACCTCAATTATTAAAAATAAAATTCAACCAAAAAATTAAATCTTAAAATAATGGAACCAAAAATCAAGAAATTAGCTCAAAAGCAGTTGATCGGCCAGTCCGTTCAGATGAGTTTGGCCAATAATAGAACAGGGCAATTGTGGCAAGCATTTGGGCCTAGAGTTAAGGACGTTCAACACAGAATTTCGACCGATAAAATATCCATGCAGGTTTATCCACCATTGTATTACGAGCAATTTAGCCCCGTGAAGGAATTTGAAAAATGGGCAACAGTAGAGGTGAGTGCTTTGGCAAGCATCCCCGAAGGAATGCAGTCGTTTGTCTTGGAGGAGGGTTTGTATGCGGTGTTTGATTACAAAGGCTCTAGCAATGATCCCTCTATTTTTAGGTATATTTTTTCAGAATGGATACCCAATTCAGTATACAAGGTAGATGATCGCCCACATTTTGAGGTGTTGGGAGCTAAGTATCAAAACAATTCACCCGACTCAGAAGAGGAAATTTGGATCCCTATTCGGAAAAAGTGATGGATTATAGTTGCTTATAAGTAGAAAGTTATTTTTGGCCGTTTGGTCAATCTTAGCATTTATAAATATAAAAATTTTATCCTGTACTTTCGTTAATAACTGTTTTAATCAGACGAATAATATGCAACCAAATCTATTTATAATTGCAGCACTAAGTTTAATATTCTCCATGAATGCTTGCACGGGACAGAACGAATTGAACAATGAAATGGCTATTTATTTTGCCCAGAGTATTTTTGAGGACAACAGAAGGATGGAGGCAAATCGAAGTGTAAATTTTATACTAGACGAAGCCAATC
>JBGCDW010000205.1:0-4204 GCA_045105775.1 Aureispira sp. | reverse complement strand
AAATGGTATTATTTCAAACGCCCTGCAAATGCCTGTCTAAATTTCTTGACCTTGGGGGCAACCACGGCATTACAATAAGGGTTTTCACCATGTAGATTAAAATAATCGGTGTGATAATCTTCGGCAGGATAAAAGGTTTCTGCTTGGGTTATTTCGGTGACAATAGTATCTGGGTGTGCTGCTTGTGCTGCTTTCATAGAGGCTTCAACGGCTTCTTTTTGAGCATTATCATAATAAAAAACAGCCGAACGGTACTGTGTACCAACATCATTGCCTTGGCGATTGAGCTGGGTGGGGTCATGGGCATACCAAAATGCCTTTAACAGATCATTATAACTAATGACTTTGGGGTCAAAATCAATAGACAAAACTTCTGCGTGTCCTGTAGTGCCCGTACACACTTCTTTGTAGGTGGGATTGTCTGTATGACCTCCCATATAGCCCGATTGTACTTTTTCTACGCCTATCAAATCCTGAAACATTGCTTCGATACACCAGAAACAACCTGCTCCAAAAACTGCTTTTTCTAAATTATCCATGCTATTTTTTGATCGTTTTTTAGTCTGATAATCCTATTTATAAAGAAGGGAAATAAAAGTACCAAGACTTATACTAAAGGAAGACTTTTATTCCTCCATAAAACAAACAGTTTGGTATTTGGTTGCACGAAATTGGTATCAAAATAAGAAGGACTTAAACAAAAAATAAAACTAAAAAATATTGTGTAGAGCATACCGTTCTTAAGATAGACTTCTTTGGCCTTTACTTTGTTCAGTGGTTCAGAGACTTAATTTTTTATTCTCTGCCTTAAAACTGTATCTTTGTCCAGTTGTAGCCAACAGGCAAGCGTCTATAGAACAAAGACCAATTTCAACAAGTTCACCATTAATTATCAAAAAAAAGAACATGAATATAGCAATTATAGGAACAGGCTATGTAGGTTTAGTAACAGGAACATGTTTTGCCGAAACAGGCAATAAAGTAGTATGTGTAGATATTGATGCCAACAAAGTGGCACGTATGCAAGCGGGCGAAGTGCCTATCTTTGAACCTGGCCTTGCTGTAATTTTTGAGCGCAATACCAACGATGGTCGTTTGACCTTTACGACCAACTTAGAGGAAGCCGTAGCAGGAGCAGAATTGGTGTTTTTGGCATTGCCTACGCCTCCTGGTGCTGATGGTTCTGCGGATTTGTCCTATGTTTTGGGCGTAGCAGAGCAGTTGAGCCATATTATTACCAAATATACCGTAGTGATTGATAAGAGTACCGTTCCAGTAGGAACTGCCGAAAAAGTAGCGGCTATTTTGGGCAAAAACCTAGACCAAGAGCTGTTTGACGTGGTTTCCAATCCCGAATTTTTGCGCGAAGGCGTAGCCGTAGAAGACTTTATGAAACCTGATCGTGTAGTGATTGGTACCAGTTCAGAACGTGCGCGCGATTTGATGGAGCGTTTGTATCGCCCCTTTGTGCGCCAAGGCAACCCTATTTTCTTTATGGATGAGCGTTCGGCAGAAGTGACAAAATATGCAGCCAATTCTTATCTAGCTACTCGTATTTCCTTTATGAATGAAATTGCCAATTTATGCGAATTGGTGGGAGCGAATGTAGACGAAGTGCGCCGAGGCATGGGAGCCGATGGACGTATTGGAAAACGCTTTTTGTTTGCTGGTATTGGATACGGCGGCAGTTGTTTTCCCAAAGATGTCAAGGCATTGGCCAAAACCGCAGGCGATTACGAGTATGATTTTCAAATTCTCAAGGCAGTAATGGATGTGAACCAGAAGCAAAAATTGCGCTTGGTGGATAAAATGAATGCCTTTTATAATAATGAATTGGCGGGTAAAGTAGTAGCCATCTGGGGCTTGGCGTTTAAGCCCAATACCGATGATATTCGCGAGGCACCAGCCTTGGAAGCCATTGACCAATTACTAGCTGCTGGCGCAACCGTACAGGCGTTTGATCCAGAAGCGATGGACAATGTTAAGGCGATTTATGGCGACAAAGTAACGTTTGTCAATTCTAAATACGATGCCACCAAAAACGCCAACTGTTTGGCCATTATGACCGAGTGGAACGAGTTTAGAACGCCCGATTTTGGTGAATTGAAGCAACAATTGACCGATAAAATCATCTTTGATGGCCGCAATTTGTACGATTTGGAAGTCGTAGAAGAGGCAGGCTTGACCTATATGAGCATTGGCCGTTCGGATGTGAATGTGGCAGTCCGGGAAGAGGTGTAGGTTTTGGAGTTTGAGTGAATAACGATCTCCAAGATGGGTATTCACTCAAGCAAAGGCTTCGTTAGGTTTTCTTTTTATTGTATTAATAATCAACTGCATGTTAACAAAAGTTACACTAGAAAATTTCTTCTCTTTTGGCAAAGCAACGACTATTGAACTCAATTCAGGAGTAAATCTCTTGATTGGGATTAATGCTAGTGGTAAGTCTAATTTCTTGAAGGCGTTGCAATTGTTGAAGGTGGGAGTAGTGGAACAGGGCTTGCAGGAGTTGATAAAGTCTTGGGGAGGCTGGGAGCGTGTTGGTAATTATAGTGCTGATGAAAAAGATACCACAACACTTACTTATGAGTTTGACCTTGGAGAAAATGAGTATTTTAGGTACACTATTTCTTTTGGAATTACAACAGTTGCTATATATGAAAATGAACGTGTTTTAAATGAGCGTTTATCGTGGAAAGATGTTCAGGCTGGTGATAGTTGGGTTGAGGTTATTGATGTTAAAATGGAAGGAGCTAATTACACTATTACTGGAAATATTAAAGAAGAAGATGATATTTTTAGTGACAGAGTGACTAAATATAAAGAGGATGGGGTTGACAAACTTGAGTTACGATTAGGACAAGAGGGTTGGGATTATTTTTCTAGTATAGGAGATTTGTATCATAGTATAAAAAACATGCACAACTACCATTATTTCGATACTTCCCCAACTAGCATTATCCGCCAAGCCAAACCATTAGCATCAGAGCTATATTTATTTTCTGATGGGAATAACTTAAACAATGTATTTCATTATATTAAAAACCAAGACTTAGATGCTTACCGATTAATAAAAAAAGAAATCAAAAATATCAACCAAAGATTTGAGGACTTGCGAATGGATATAGATAGTGACGGCAAGCATTATTTGACCTTTGTAGAAGATAAATTAAGGAAACCCATTTCTATAGCGCATATTTCGGATGGTACGCTGTATTATTTGATTTTAATGGTTATTTTTTATAATTCTAATCGAGGAGAGGCATTGAGTTTTGATGAACCAGAGCGTGGTTTGCACCCCGATATGATCCATTCCATTTCCAGAGCAATCAAATACGCAGCGAGGAATAGAACACAATTATTCATAGCTACACATTCCCCCTTATTGCTCAATGATTTTGAAATAGAGGAATTAATTGTTTTTGAAAAAAATATTGATAATCAAACTATTGTCAAGACTGTAGAGGATTTTGGTGAAATAGATGAACGGCCAATAGGACAATTGTGGGTAATGGGCTATTTGGGAGGAAAGCGATGGTAAATATTACAGTATATGTAGAAGGCGGAACTTCTGAAATAGGCGTAAATGCAAGTACTGTTGCTATGAGTACTGCTCTTAGGGAGAGTTTTTACAAATTATTTAGTAGTAATTTTGATAATAACTTAACAATACCCTTTAATCTCATTGTGGAAATGGGCGGAGGTGAAATTGACGCAACTGAACTATTCTTGAGAGCAATAAAAGAAGGTAAGAATGCAGTTTTATTGATTGATGTCTATAAATCAAAGACAAAAAAAGATAAAATTGACTATTTAACACAAACATTAGATAAACTAAGACAATCTCCCAAGTACAAATATCGCGGTATAGACTTGGAGGAAATAGAAGACCATCAAAACAGCGTGTTTTTTATGGTTAAGGAGATGGAGGCGTGGTTTTTATCACAATTAGAGGCTATAGAAAATTGTGCTAAACAACAAGGTTGGGTAAGAAAGGATGTAGAAGGAGAATTAAAGAATGATGATGGAATTAACGGGAAGATTATACAAGAAATAGATTGTCCAAGTAGAACCTTGGACACATTGATCCAGAGAAATTATCGTAGAAAATTAAATCCTAAGAAAAAACAAAAGTATGGCAAGCTAAAACATGCTCCAACGATGATTGAACACCTAAACCTACCCCAACTAAAACAAGACTTCA
>JBGCDW010000204.1:0-7938 GCA_045105775.1 Aureispira sp. | reverse complement strand
ATTTTGGTATAAGAGCAGAAAATTCTTTAAGTGCTCTTGTAATGCTACCAATTTGCTCAAAAACATAGGGCTTAGTTCTTTTTCCATCTTTTGTTTATTACTCAGTTTTTTTATAAGCCGACCACTTTGCTTTTTTAGCTTTTTTATAAATAATTTTACCATCCAATAAAGCAAAAGTTACTTCATACCAAGTTCTATCTAATAACCCATTTTTCAATTCTGCCGAAATTCTCACTAATTTCTCATCCGTAACCTCATCATACACCATAGAAGAAATATTAATACGCGATATCAACTCCCCAGCTTCTGCTCGTTTTCTATAGGTATTGTAGCGCATCCTTTTGAGACCATGCCTTCTAGCACAATAATGTCCTCCTCCATATAAGGTATCTGGTATATTTGGGTCTCTTGCTAGATATGTCTTTTCCCACTTATAATACATATACTGCAAATCTTTGTAGTCGGGTACAGAATTAATGAGAGTTTGTATATGAGCAGGCTCAATTTCGCCCTGTGTCACTAATAATCTATCCTTCAAATCTTCCTGAAAGGGTACAATACTATCTAAGAAGTATTCCAATGCAATGAATTCTGCTTGAAATTTGTGGTTCTTGTACTTTTGTTGTCCTCTGATCAGGCTACTGTAGCTACATAATAATAATAAAAATAATAGTTTCATAATTTATAATAAGAATACTTATAGAGTATTGTATTAGACCTTATTAGAACAAAAAACACTTGAAGTATTCTTAAAATGCTACCTATTTGCTCAAAAACATAGGGCTTAGTTCTTTTTCCATCTTTTGTCTATTATCTATGATTAGACATTTTATCCTTCTTAGCTTTTTTGTAGATAATTTCACCATCCAATACAGCAAATACTACCTCATACCATTCTCCATTAATAAGATCATTCTTAAGTTCTGCATAAATTCTCACTAATTTCTCATCCGTAACCTCATCATACACCATAGAAGAAATATTAATACGCGATATCAAATCCCCAGCTTCCGCTCGTTTTCTATAGGTATTGTAACGCATCCTTTTGAGACCATGCCTTCTAGCACAATAATGCCCTCCTCCATATAAGGTATCTGGAATATTTGGGTCTCTTGCTAGATACGCCTTTTCCCACTTATAATACATATACTGCAAATCTTTGTAGTCGGGTACAGAATGCATAAATTCTACACAATCTGATGGCTCAATTTCGCCCTCTGTCACTAATAATCTATCCTTCAAATCTTCCTGAAAGGGTACAATACTATCTAAGAAGTATTCCAATGCAATAAATTCTGCTTGAAATTTGTGGTTCTTGTACTTTTGTTGTCCTCTGATCAGGCTACTGTAGCTACATAATAATAATAAAAATAATAGTTTCATAATTTATGATAAGAATACTTATAGAGTATTGTATTAGACCTTATTAGAACAAAAAACACTTGAAGTATTCTTAAAATGCTACCAATTTGCTCAAAAACATAGGGCTTAGTTCTTTTTCCATCTTTTGTTTATTATCTATGATTAGACATTTTGGCTTTATTCATAGTAGGATGAATACATTGCTATTAACTTGAAAAATCTTCTTTAATATATATTATATTATTATTTTTAACAGCAATAATTACTACATACCAGATTCTGTTTATAGGATGATTTTTTAGTTCTATTCCTATCATAATTAGTTTTTCATTATTCAATTCATCATAAATCATAGAGGAAATAGATACTCTTGATATCAACTCCCCAGCTTCTGCTCGTTTTCTATAGGCATTGTAGCGCATCCTTTTGAGACCATGCCTTCTAGCACAATAATGCCCTCCTCCATCTAAGGTATCTGGTATATTGGGGTCTCTTGCTAGATATGCCTTTTCCCACTTGTAATACATATATCGCAAATCTTTGTAGTCAGGTATGAAATTCATAAATGTTACGCAATCTGACGGCTCAATTTTGCCCTGTGTCACTAATAACCTATCCTTCAAATCTTCCTGAAAGGGTACAATACTATCTAAGAAGTATTCCAATGCAATGAATTCTGCTTGAAATTTGTGGTTCTTGTACTTTTGTTGTCCTCTGATCAGGCTACTGTAGCTGCATAGCAATAATAAAAATAATAGTTTCATAATTTATTATAAGAATATTTCACATGATACTCAGATTGAAGATCAAGCGTTTCTGCTTTGAGGCTTAGTCTTGGGCTTATAAATGGAGGCACTTACAATCAGGTAACCTAAACATAACTAGCAGAAGACACCCTCTACTATTAGAAGTTGTTTAAAAGTAATACGACCAATTGCCTTCGGCATAATAACGGTACAAGACTGGATTGTGCAAGGTATTGATTTCTAATTCTTCTTGATCGACAGGGACCAAATCGCCCCCAAACGAAGTCATCATCAGCATACTTTCGGTATTGATCCAACGCACAGGAATACTGTCAAAATTGAGTTGCTGCAAGGCTTTTTTGATGACTGGAGCAGGTAGTTCTTTCATACCCAGTACCCACCCCCATTCGCCAAAGGTATAAATATGGTTGTGTATAGGCACGGCATTAAAGCCTGCGGATTTCACCGTTTTTTCGATGGTTCGGAAGGCTTTGGTGGTATAATAAGGGCTTGCTGCTTGGGTAACAAAGACCCCACGAGGGCGCAAACGATGGTAACACAATTCATAAAAAGCACGGGTATACAGACGATTTACGTCCACACTCTTAGGGTCGGGAAAATCGGCAATGATGACATCGTAAAACTCTTTGTGCTGCTCCAAATAGGTAAAAGCATCGGCATTCACCACCTTCAATTTGGGTGAGAAATAGGCTTTTTGGTTGAGTTGCTGAAAAATAGGATGGTTCTTTCCAATATTGGTCATTTCTGGATCTAGATCGACCAAGGTGATGGTGTCTACTGTGCTGTATTTAAGTACTTCTCGAATGGCGCAGCCATCTCCTGCACCCATAATCAGTACAGAGCGTGGAGCACGAGCCAGCTTCATGGCAGGATGCACCAATGGTTCGTGGTACAACCATTCATCAAAGGTGCTCAATTGCTTGCCAGTATTGAGGTAGAGCCAATAATCACCTTGCCATTGGGTAACGGTTATTTTTTGATAAGGGGTTTGTTTGGTAAACACTACTTTTTCGCGGTAACGGCTTTGTTCGCCATAGAGTACAATGGGTTTGGCCAAAAATAGCCCCACTCCTATTATAATGGCTGTGCCTACAAAACCCAATTGCAACCAGCGTTTTTGCTCCTTGGCAATAGATTCGCGCAACGTATAAAACAACAACAAGGCCACCCCAAAATTCACGCCTCCAACCACAAAAGGCGTATAGGTCAAGCCCAAATGACGAATTCCTACAAAAGCAAAAAATAAACCTCCAAACAAACTGCCGTAATAATCTTTCTCCATGACCCCTGAGATATTGGTACGCAGGGATTTATAATCGTTATTAATGCGTGTCACCAAGGGAATTTCCATACCAATGAGCAAACCAATAAGCACGGCCATAAAGTACAGAATCAGCCACAAGCTCGTAACGTAGGGCATTATCAAATAAGCAAATAAGGCACACAGAGAAATAAGCACGGACAGCAGCAATTCAATTTTGACAAAAGTCTCTAGTAAATGCCCTTCAAAACGCTTGCTAAAACGACTGCCCAAGCCCATAGAAAAGAGCATCAGCGATAATACAATCGTCCATTGAAAAACAGAATCTCCCAAGAAATAAGTAGCCAAGGTAGCCAATACATATTCTGCTACAATACCCGATAATCCTGTGGCAAATAATGCCGCCATCAGGATAAAAGAAGCCTTTTTTTTATCTTTCATATATCGCGCTATAGCGAAATGGTAATGAGTGTAGAAGCACTGATATAAGCAAAGGCTTCGACTAAGCCCACCCCTACATTGGGCACTTCTTGATTAACTAATTCATCTGTAATACTGCGTTTGGGCAACAGCAATTTATCGGTCAACCATCTAAAAATGGGCAAAGCCAACAAGGCCATTCCCAATTGGATGCTTATAGCAATGGTAGAATCCAATATATTTTCATGCTCTGCTTCAATTACATAACGTACAATATTGCCTATCGCTATCAAAAACCCAGCAAACGCCACCGCTACGGCCACATTGCCTGTATAGATTTTGTTAAAAACTTCGTAGGGTGTCAATCTATTATAAGTCAAGGCAACGGCTATCAAAATCAATTGGGCTGCCAACCAAAAGCCCAAGGCAAACCACACCTCACTGGCCTCAATTGACAACACGCCATAAATAATTAAACCATTGGCAATATAATTTCCTGCTTCTACTACCCCTACGGCGACATTGCCACGCTCTACAATATTTTTCTTTAGGTCTAAGGCGGAAAACACAATTTTATCATTGATGATAATAGCAATATTCAACAATACTACTGCAATTAATCCATAGACGAAGGTGAGGAATAAATCTTGCATCAAGGACTCGTGTGAGGAGCCTGCCATAGTGCCAACAATAGCTAAAAGTAGCCCTACAAAATAGCCCACTTGAGTAATAGCAAAGGCAAAATTATCCTTATCTACCATTTCCGCATCTACATCTATTCCTCTGTTCAACAGTTGATATAAAATTTTACCAATTAGAAACAGGGCAAAACAAAGCAGCATATAAATAAATGGCTCCCCCCAATAACTGATTTCTAAATACTCTTTCATTTGTTTTACTTTCAGAAGTTGTTTAAGAATTTATTGAGTGAGATTATTTACCAAAACCACCACCACCACGACCAAATCGTTTGCCAGAGCTGTAGCGTCTCGAATGACTGCTATAGGTACCATAGCGTCTGTTGCCTCCCATCATCAATATACCATAATAAGACATGCCTCTGTGGTAACGTTCTCTTGCTCGTTGATGCTCAGATAATTTGATTTTGCCTGTGGGCAATTGTAGTAAGGTACTAATGTAGGCTTGATGTGGGTAGAATTTCCAGTAGTAAGCACCTGCCAATGCTTGTTGTTCTGCACTGCCAGTAGCTTTTCTGTACAAATTGTCTTTGACATAAGCTGTATCGGCAACAAAATCATTGGGCAACTTGTTAGAAAATTGCTTGAGCCAATAAGCCCTCTCATTGGTAGTTACAATAGCCGTGCTTTTGGTAGGATAATCATAATACGTTAAGCGCGTCTCTGCTGCACTGGTATCGACTACTTTTTCTTGGATAAGAACGGTATCATTAATCCCAGATGTCCAATAGCCATATTGTGCCTGACCAATATAATTGGTGTACCCTGGAGGCCCTACGACCCTTTTGACACGGCCAGTTGTATCCTTGGCAGCCACTTCCATCCCCACATTATTTTCATGCTGGTTATAATAAGAGCTGCCAATAGGAAACCACTTGGTATCTTTGGCTACCACTCGACCATTTTCTTTTTTGATAAGGCGATATTTGTGTTTGTACTCCTTGCTAAACACACCCGTCTTTTCTGTATCGTACAATAGGATAGTAAATTGTGGTGTCCCCCCATTTTCTTTGACCAACTGCCCAATGGGATCCGTCTTAATCTGGTTAGAACTGCACATGCTCGGCAGTGCAAATAGCCCCCCCATTACTCCAAACAACGCCAAAAACCAGCCACACCCCTTCTTATTACCCTGTCGTGACCTTCAAGTACTAGCTAAAATATTAGAAATATGGTATTCCTTGAGGTAGTCGCCCACAAAACACTCTACAGAACCATCCTCCCAGCGAGATACATAAACAAATTTGCTATTGTCTACATTGACATATTCCCAACTAGAAAAACTAGCCCAATCTTGTAAACGATCGTCTGTAAATTGCCCTTGAGCCGACTCTTTGAGGGTATAGTTTTCATTCTGCCATGTCAATCGCACGATGGGTTGATCGCTCAACACACTAGAACGTAGAGTAGCATCTACATTATTGATATTGGCCTCTGTAGAAATACTTAATAACAAACTATTGCTATCCGATACATTCAAAAAGTGCGTCGTCCCACTAGAGCGAATTTTGTACTCTTTGGCAACATGCCCCTTGTAGCGATAGGTATAGGAAGCCAACACTTCCCAACTTTCCATGTTATAATCGAGAATATACCCAACATCTAAATCGTGTACCGTTCTGTCGATTTTAATCGGTTCCTCTTCTGCTTCTTTCTTTTTTATAAATAACCCTTTTAGCCAATTGAACATAGTGTGATAGGTGTATTATGAAATTGTACCAAACAACTTCCTCAATAAAAACAATGAATTTGATGGTCTTATGTCTTGTCTTAAACAGTCCACCAACTAAGTTAAGGGTTTAAATGGAAAAGTCGTTCAAATTTGGGCTTCTTTTGTTGATGTATTTTTAGTGTTATTTTTTTATAGTTTTTTATTATAAATAAGATTATAATCCTATTTTTGAACAACTGAATTAAACGACCAAACCGATCATCAAAATGGATTACGAAGAAGATAATGATCAAGAACAAGAAGCACCTACCAATATCAATGGTTCCTTTAGTACATCCAGTACCAACAGCTCCCAAGGATTACCCCCCAATCCTTTTTTGACCAATCCGCTTGACAACCCTTTGTTGCCTACTCCCATTTTGGAGGAATATAACCAGTCAGAAACGCCTCCAATGAGTCCAATCCCTGATTATATCGCCCCAAATATTCAGGACACTACAGAGCAAGCCCCCAAAGAGTATGTAGATGTCAATCATATATTGAACCACTTACAACTAGCAGAAGGCGATCCAAAGCTTTATGAGGAAGATGTTCCATTTGAACAGTTGCAAGAAGGCGTAGACTATGTGATTTTGAAAAGTGGAGAGACATTTTACTCTATCGCTGCTGCTAGAACGGAGCCGACCGTAGAACAAATCAAACAATGGAATCCCAAAGCTGCTCAGAATAGCACCAAATTGCCCGTGGGAATGCGTGTTCTCATTAGTGGTAGTGCCAAAAATATGGGCGAGCGGGTGAACACTACAGGCCGTATAATGGGCGCAGAAGGGCAAGATGTAAGTCTTTACCAGACCGCTAGTACAAGTACGCCGGTCAGTACGGTTCGCTATGGAACAGCGGTTTATATTGAGAAAACAGATGTTTCTAACACTTGGTATTATGTATCGGTAGATGGTAACAAAGGATGGGTAGAACGTGTATTTGTTACGACCAACATTCCTATTAGTGACCCAGAGGCTGAATTGTATTACGTGACTAGTGGTCAAACCTTAGGAGGCATTTTCAAGGAAAAAGGTTATCCTTCTTCCAAAGAAACTTCTTATTGGCATTATGGGCGCGCAGCGTCCTTGCTCAATCCTACCGCTTTTAGTTTTAAAGGAGACAAGGCACAACAATTTATGCAGGAACAAACGAGCACTGCTAGAGGAGTGGGCAAGTTGTTTATCGATGAAGAACTAGGCTTGCAATTACTCTACAATTGTATGGAGTTGAAAGCCCCGTATCATATTTGGTTGCCTTCTGCGAATTATACCGACCAAGCCAAAGCGAGTGGGGCCATAGAGAGCAGAAGCGATTTGATGCAAGGGGTCATAGATGTGGCAGAAGGCGTAGAAAGTTTCTTGCAAGGCGCAAGGGTAGGTTTTACAGGGCGCATAGAGGAGGAACTAGCAGCGATGAAGGGGATGCTGGAGCAATTGGCGGCTTTTGCCAAAGATATATTGGGCAGTGTCAAAGCTGTTTTGATGGATTTTTGGAACTATATCAAACAGTTTTCTATTGAACAATTGTTGCAAACCTTACTCGATGGCTTAATTGATCCTACCCTCAAAAACCACCTCGCCAATGCTTGGGACAGCCTCCAAAGTGATGATACCGAAAAAAAGGCCAAATTATGGGGCTTGGCAGCAGGCGCAGCCGTAGCTTTGGGGGCTATCATGGTCATCACCAGAGGAGGGGGCAAATTCTTGAAGGTACTCA
>JBGCDW010000203.1:0-11114 GCA_045105775.1 Aureispira sp. | reverse complement strand
TAAAGATAACGTTATTCACCTCAAAAATCCTACCATTATAAAATGATTCGTTGAATAAAATTTAAGAAGTAACAAGTTTTGTAGTTAACAAAACGAAAAAGCTGCCAAATTTTAAATTCATGTTTGACAACAGCGTTATTTTTTAAGATATAAGGTGTCCTGTGTTTTGATAATCAGCTCAATAAGCTGAAAAAGATGTCTTGGGGATTTTATTTTTATTAATGATAAAACGTAAATAAAGCTCAAAAAGTGCAAACTATACGGCAAAATCTAATTGCACCAATAAATTTAATTCCTTTAAGAGCGTAGACAATTGATCTAAAGACAACATATTGGGCCCATCTGACAAGGCTTGATCGGGGTTGGGGTGTGTTTCCACAAAAAAGCCTTTGGTTCCAATAGCTGCTGCTGCCTTTGCCAACAAAGGGGCATATTGTCTATTGCCACCGGATTTGCCTCCTGCTCCGCCAGGTTTTTGAACGGCATGGGTGGCATCCATTACCACAGGATAACCCAGTGTCATCATATCGGCTACGCCTGTATAATCTACTACCAAATTGTTGTACCCAAATGCTGTACCTCGTTCTGTTAGTAATAATTGTCTATTGCCTGTACTCTCAATCTTCTCACAAACATAACGCATATCCTTGCCCGACAAAAATTGCGCTTTTTTGATATTAATCACACAATTGGTCTTGCCCGCAGCCAACAACAAATCGGTTTGCCGACACAAAAAAGCAGGAATTTGCAAAATGTCTACTACTTCGGCAACTGCTGCTGCCTGTAAAGGTTCATGGATATCTGTTAGAATAGGTAACCCAAATTTCTTTTTTATATGTGCCAATTGCTGTACTCCTTGCTTCAATCCAGGCCCTCTAAAAGATTGCACAGAAGTTCTATTGGCTTTGTCAAAGGAAGCTTTGAATACAATTTGCCAATTGGGATATTGCGCTTGTAAAGAACGAAGTTGTACGGCCACTTGTTCTAGCAGTTCTGTGGACTCTATAACACAAGGTCCCGCAATCAAAAAAGGTTTGTTTTGTAATGTTTGGTATAAAGACATGTTTATAATTATAGTAGTAAATAGACGTTTGTAAACGCCTTAGGGTTGTAAACAAGCACTATTCTCCGCCACACTTTTTTACACAGCGTTTGGCAAGCGCGAATTCATTGCTGGGCAAATTGGGAATTTCCATAACGTTGTTGAGATAATCCATAGATTGCCTACAATTATTCAGCAAGCAATACGCAATACCAATATCCAGCAAAAAAATTGGATTGTTGGGATTCAAATAATCTTGATGCAGGCGCGTATCTAGCCACTCTTGTGCATAATTGGCATTATTACCATCATTGGTCGCCAATACTTTGTAAGCCGAGCCTAAATAGTCTAAGGCAAGGCCATTATTGGGTTCTAGAACTAAGGCTCGCTTTAAGAAAATGATGGCATTATTGAGGTTGTTTTGTTGCAACAACAAGACGGCTTTTCCAATGAGCGCACTGGTGTAATCAGGTTTTAGAGCCAATGCCTGATCAAATTGAACATCTGCTTGTTGGATATATACCGCTCTCAACGAATCAACGGTACTAGGAGCAAAAGCTGCTTGGCTGTAAATATTGCCCTGTAATTCATACCCCATCCAAGGCTCTACAGGGTGTTGACTGGCAGCGGTAGCCCGTTCAAATGCCAAGCTATTTTGTTGTAAAGTGAAATAAAAATTGCCAGCAATGGCATCTTGGTTGACGGTACTGTAATCGGCAGGGGTATACAATGGATTGACCAATTTGCTCAACCAATAAGCAATGCCGGTGCTTGGTACAATAGGCAGAGCCGCAAACAAATCTTGGCCTGTATTCTCAAAGCTGTATTGTTCTATAATGGCCTTGTGTTGAGGCAAATCCTTGACATAGACACAAGCAACAGGATCGGCAAAAACCAAATGATAATCGGTACTTTGCAGTAAGTGTTGGTGCAAGTTGGCAAATTGTGGTCGATAAAGTACGACATAATCAAACTTCAAGGACTTATCTCGTTCCTCAAATTCACTAGGAATAGTTGTAATTCGAGCAAAATTATTAAAAAATTCAGGCGGATAAATATCCAAATCCCTCAAATCAATATAGGTCTTAAAGTCGGGCTGCAAACGCCAGAGCAAGTAAGCAGACGTTAAGTAATCGGCAAAACAACGTCCAGTTATTCCCTGTTCGGCAATAAAATTGGCCGCCCCAATAGGATTATGGCTAGTAAGCACCTGAAGGCCATACTGATCTCTAGTATTCATATTATCGTGGTAATAGCCTGAGAGAATGCTGCCATAAAGCCCTACACAAAGCAAGACAGCCAAGGGCGTAGACCAGCTAAACCGTTTCCAAAAGACCTCCAAACCCACCGCAAATAGAGGAGCTGCTGCCAGTACAAAAAATGGAATATTTCTGTAAGCAGTAGTACTCAAATAAAACAACATAAAAAACAACAAGCCATTGCCCAATCCAAAGGTTTGTACATTGGTAGGCCACCAGTGCAACGGTGCTTGGGCAGGTTTGTGCTCTTTTGGTGGACTACTTTTTTTCTTTTTTTGCTTCTTAACAACAGAGGCTGGTTGTGGACGCTTGATAAAAGGAACAGCAATTACCAGCAATAAACTGCCCACCAAGAAAACTAAATTGGCATAAGCCTGCCATTCCCAATAAAGAGCACTGCTAATAGAGGCTAACTCTGTGGTGAATTGATTGTCAGATAGTTGGCCAAAAATATTAAAAGGGTGGGCTAACATTTGTATACCCCTTGGGTTAATGGCTACAGCAAGAATGGAGGCTATGATGACTCCTGTCAGAAGCTTGGGCATAGGACGTTCCCATGTCTTGTTCTTAGCATAAAAATAATTGACCCAAGAAGCACCCAGATAAGCCAACATCAACACCAATCCAATTCCAAATGCCTCGTGCAAATTGGTCCAAAGGAGTTGTAGCGGAATGAGCCAAAGAATGGCTTTGGAGGGTTGGTAATAATGCCGCCAAAATAAGTATAAGTAGGCTGCCGTAAGTACATGACTACTCATTTCGGGGCGACTGATAAGGCGGTAATCAATCGTTACCAATAGCAATAAAGCAGCAACAAGCCAACCTGCAAATACACCCTTGGAAGCAGTATCAGGAACGACTGCTTGGCGAATAAGTTGGGTCGATTGATAGGAAAATATTAATAATAAAACGGTAACCAATGCTTGTAATATAAATACAAAGTGTACGCCTAATAGCTGCTTGCCTCCTGCAATAATGACCTCAAACAACCATTTAACATTAATCCATTCGACCCCTTCAAACATATACGAAAAGGGATCTTTATAAGTAACTTGACCATTGGCAAGCATCCATTCTCCTGTTCGGTACATCCACCACAAATCAGGTTCACGCAATGCCTTAAAACTTAGTGCAACACCTATTAATAAACACAGCCCCCAAGCAATTTGGAGCCAAAAAGAAGTTGATTTTAGACGATTCATACAGGCAAAATTTGAACAGGATAAGCTATAGTTGGGTTGTTTTAGAATGTTTTTATAAAACTACTTAGTATCGAGTTCTATTTTTGATACAACAGTTTTTATACTTTTGGCCACTACCACAAGGACAAGGGGCATTGCGCCCTACTTGAGAGCCGCTATAATTGATGGTTGAGCGCAGTGCGGTTTGTAGACGGTTTTTGGTGTCTTGGTTAAATACTTTGCAAAGCAAAGCATACAACGCTGGATGATCTTGTTCTAGGGCCTGAGGTTGTTCAAAAAAATACTCGGCGGCCACTGCAAAAAACTCTACAGGGTTGCTGGCTCCATAAGGGTTTAGACTAGATTGGCCAGCTTTAATGCGCTCAATACCTTGGTGCATAATTTTAGTCCAAGGAGCAATATATTGCCGCTCCAAAAAACGCTCAGGAATGCCGTCATACTGCCCGTCCGAAGCATCGAGTAAATGAACAAATTCGTGAATGCCCACATTTTTTCGGTCATTATCGACCTTGAATCCTGCCAAAAGAGCAGGTTGGGACAAAATCATCACCCCATTCAAAACCCCTGTACCTACCATACCTTCAATCATCCTACCTTCGCCTTCGGTTTCAAAATTCTTATTAAAAGCATTGGGGTAAATCAGAATTTCCCCTAAGTTTTCGTATTCCCATTCGGGGAAACCAAAAACGGGAATAATGGCACTAGCAGCGACCAAGACAGAAGTGAGAGCGTCTACTTCCGTTTTAATACCCGTAATGTTTTTTTCGTGTAGAAAAATTTGAATCTCGGTTTCAAAACGCGCTTTTTCCTCCACATTTAGTGCCTTATAAAAGGTAACATATTGTTCTAATATGCTGCGCCACTGTGCTGGAAAAGGGGTGAGAACCAATGCGGCTCTTTCGCGGTATTTTTGCGTAAAAATCTGATAACAACTATAACAAGCCATAGCACCTCCTACCAAAAAAATGTAATATAGATTGTCTGTCAATTCCTCTACACTAGAAATAATTAAGAAGTAACAAACACCTATAATACTGGCAAAGAGTAGGGCCAATACTTGGTTAAGTCGTGCTTTTTGTTGAGATAATTGCATAATGAACAAAGGGCTGTTGTGTCAAAGTCTTCAAAACTCCTTAAGCAAGATAGTGAAAAATCAATAAAACTGTTGTTTTGCCTTTCCTTTGATTAAAGACGCTTATCTTAGATTACTACTTTGTGAATTTTGTTCTTGCCAAACTAAGGTTAGCTATGTTGTATTACATTATGAAATTTTCTCTTTGGATTATGTACATCTGTTTTTACAGACGAGTATACTATCTCAATCCTAAGAATATTCCAGACAAAGGAACCGCTGTTATTTTTGTTTCTAATCACTCCAATGGATTCATGGATCCTACCTTGATTGCAGCCTTTCAGCCGCGACCTGTTTATTTTTGGGTAGCAGCAGGGGAGATACCCAAGAATTTTGTGGGCAAGTTGATGCGGCACTTGAATTGTATTCCTATTTATCGGGTCAAGGAAGGGCGCGATAAAATGTATAAGAACAAAGCATCTTTTCAGGAAACAAAGGACTATTTGTATACAGGCTGGTCGAGTATGTGGATTGCTCCTGAGGGTCGTTGTTTTGTACAAAAGCGTTTGGAACCTATCAAGAAGGGAACGGCTCGTTTGGCCTTTGAGATGATGGAAGAAAAAAACTGGGCATTGGATTTACAAATTTTGCCTACAGGGGTGAATTATACGTATCATGTACAGTTTAGAAGTGAGGTCTATGTCAATTTGGGGCAGCCACTAAAAATCATCGATTATAAAGAACAATTTTTGGAAAATCAAGAAATAGCCATTGCTCAATTGACCAATGATATTCAGCAGGGTATTCGCCAAAAAATGGTGTATATCGAGGAAGAGAATATTGAATTAACAGAAGGGTTTTTGCCCTTGCTCCGTCATAATTTTAAACGGTCATTGTGGCCTTTGTTTAGTGCTGATCCTCATTTATGTCATGGAGAGCAGCAATTGGCCAATCGTATTACTCAGGCAACAGAGGCAGAAAAGAAAGATTGGGCAGCGCAACTAGAGGCGTATTCTAAGGCATTGGAACAAGAAAAAGTAAGTGATTTTGCCGTTGCCCACCAGAATAAACGGTCTATTTTAGCTGTTTTACTAGGGCTTCCATTTGGCATTGCAGGAACTGTGGCGGGTTGGTTGCCGCATCAGGTAGCGAGCAAATTACGCAATAAATTTGTGCCATTTCCTGCGTTCTCTACTAGTTTTGCTTTGACAGCTGCTATGGCCGTTTGGATATTGTGGTCTATTATAATAATGAGTATAGGTGCCTTTATAGTTGGTTGGTGGGTGTTGCCTTGGCCCTTTATAATGGTTTTATTACAAACATTTGCTTATCACTATGTAGATTACACCAAGGAATGGTATGCTCTTTTTAAATTTAATAATAAAAAAACAGCTAGTAAAAACGCATTGCAGGCAAAACGAAAAACACTACCATTGATAGGAGTGTAGTTTTGTATTCAGATTTAAATTAATAGCTTATAAGTTATGTTTGGATTTTTAAGAAAAAAGCCCACAATTGATGCCATCCAATTTCCGACCTTTGATTGGGAATTGGTGGAACAATCCAAAGAAGCAAAACGTTGGATACATCCAGAGCAAACCCAAGTGTTGACGGTCAATTTTTTTGCAACAGCACCAGATTTGCCAACCATTCAAGATATAGATGCCTTGCGTCAGTTTTTTAGGAAACAAGTAGCTAGTGCTAATGGCGGAATTATTCAAATAGATACCCAGCAAATAAGCGGCTGCACTGCTATTAAAACCATTTTTAAATTTCCTCAAGAACCCTCTGGTATGACCTATTTGGGTTCTTTGATTTTTCCATTTAAAAAATACAGCTATGTAGTAAAAATACAAGCCATAGAAGTAGGCACAACAGGTCTGCGAGAAAGCTTGATTTTGAATAAATTAATGCAGGCTGGAGCAGTTGATATGGGCAATAATGGTTTTGAAGGCTGGTCAAGCGACCCTTATTTAGCTGATTTTGGAGAAGGCAATGTAATGAACTTATCAGAGGCAGAAGCTTATGACGACCAATTTGCCCAGCATCCTTTGAGTCAAGTGCGAGAAGGTTTGAGAATCATTGAAAAACAGCTAATATTAGAAGCTATGTTGCAAAAACTAGCTCCTTTTGATAAATAAACAACAATGCCCTGTTTGATAGAATCAATACAGGGCATTATTACTCAAAAAAAGGCTGTTATTTCTTCTTCTTTTTCTTGCTTTTAGCCTTTTTAGCTTTGGCTTTTTTAGCTTTAGCCTTTTTAGCTTTAGCCTTTTTAGCTTTGGCTTTTTTAGCTTTGGCTTTTTTAGCCTTTTTCTCAGCCTTGGCTTTTTTTGCCTTTGCAGTTGTTTTTACTGCTTCTTCTTCTTTTTTCTTTTTATTTGCCATAATATCAAATTGTTAGTTGAATAATGCCTGTTAAGTAGGTGGAAAAAAGTAACCGTACAATAAAAAATGAGAGATTTTTGTTCAGGTCAAGGCGGAAAACACAGTTTTAGCGAGCTAAAACGCGTATTTCCAACGATGAGCTGGGGAAAAAGAATCGTTTTTTAGTACGAGAACTTTTTAGAGACTACTTAAAGTGTACTTCGTATAGAAGTTATTATTGGTCGAATTTATACGGAATCAATGATTGGTGATAAGGACCAACAGGCTAAAAATTTTCACTAAGTTAACAATTAATTTACAATGGAGTAATAAAAACCTAACATTATATCCTGTTTTGTTATTAAAAAATAAGCGCGCTATCAACGGGGATAGCACGCTTATTTGATAAGTTATTGAGATTATGAGTTTTACAAACCCGCTTTGGCAGAAATATCTAACATACGATCAATACAACCACGACCTTGGTCAATAATATCTTGCTCTAAGTGAATTTCAGGCAATTCATGCTTCATACACAAATACAACTTTTCCATGGTATTGCGCTTCATGTGTGGACATTCATTACAAGCACAGGTATTGGTTGGAGGTGCTGGGTAGAACTTCTTGTTGGGTGATTCTTTCTCCATTTGATGAATAATACCCACCTCTGTTGCTACAATAAATTCCTCATGCTCACTTTCTCTAGTGTATCTTAACAAGGAACTAGTAGAACCAATATGATCGGCTATTTCTAACAAGTGTGCTTCACATTCAGGGTGAGCAATTAATTGTGCTTTGGGGTGTTGTACTTGAAGTTTAACAATTTTTTCCTTGGAGAAAATCTCATGTACCATACAAGAGCCATTCCATAGCAACATATCGCGCCCTGTTACCTTATTGAGATAAGCACCTAAGTTTTTGTCAGGTGCAAAAATAATAGGCTTGTCTTCAGGAATGCTTTCAATAATTTGACGGGCATTGGTCGAAGTACAACAAATATCCGTCATGGTTTTGAGTGCAGCGGTACAATTGATATAGCTGACTACTACATGATCTGGATGTTTTTCTTTAAACTTTTTGAAGATAGGAGCAGGGCAAGAATCTGCCAAAGAGCAACCTGCTTTTAAATCTGGTAATAGAACTTTTTTGCTAGGGTTGAGCATCTTAGCTGTTTCAGCCATAAAATGAACTCCAGCAAATACAATAATGTCAGCGTCTGTGGTGGCCGCTTGTTGTGCTAGTCCCAGGCTATCTCCGATATAATCGGCAATGTCCTGAATGTCTCCCTCTTGGTAGTAGTGCGCCAAAATAATGGCATTTTTTTCCTTTTTGAGCTGATTAATAGCTCCTACCAAGTCTAGCGTGGGGTCTACCTCTAAGTCTAAATAACCCTTATTGTCTAGTGTTTCTTTAGCTTGTGTTAAACCTTGCATAACCGTTGTGTTTATTAACTATACTATAATATAAGAAGCAAAATTTGGAATAGGAATCCGAATGCTTTGTTTAATAATGAAACTAAGTTGGGGCAAATAAGGTTCCCTTATTTTAATTTTTAAGCAAAGTACAAAAACTAATTAAGATCACCACCATTTCCACACAAAACGTTCTCTGCACCAAACCAAGCTTTTTACTCTTCGTCCATTTTGTTCAAAACGCAATGTTTTTTGTTGGACAACAGGCTCAATAATAAATTCTGGAGTTTGGTTATAATAATAATACCCCCAGCCACTAACCTGCAAGTTGGGGAACATATCTTTAAATTTTTTTACAAAGTTTGCTGGGAGCACATCGGCAGTAACATTGTACCATTTTTCATTGTAGAAATGATAAATAGCAATTCCAAAATCGCTAGAACGTATAGCTTGTGCATCCATTCCGTTAGATATTTGAAAATCGTGTTGATCCAAGCGGATTTCCAAAATCCATTTTTGACGGTGCTTATTCAAAAAACAATAATGATAAGATCGTTCTTTTTGTTCTCTTTGAACTTGTGTATACAAACGTGTAAAGACCAAAGAATTGTTATTAAGAACGGTTTGATGATAAACAGGTTGATTGTCTATATTGTTGATATAAAGTCCAGGATTAATAGACTTAACAGCACTAGAAAGATTCTGTGCTAGTGCTACTTGAGTTATACTCCCTATTATTATCCAAAGCCAATATTTCATCATTTGTAAAAGCATTTTAAAAAAATAAGAGGCAATAGTACGTGATTACCTCATTAGTGCTTGCTAACAAAAGGCTTATTTTACAATGCAGGCCACAGGAGCATTTCTTTTTTGCCGCCCCACTCTACTACTGTAAAACCTTTGCGGCTGGGTGTAGCTAATGGTTGTTCAGGAATAGTGATTGCTTGTTCCAGTGGTTGATAAACCATAAATACACGAATAACAGAAGTGGGTTGCGGCTGAATACTCAGTGGGGCTTGTTCCTCGTAAGCAGTTGTTGCAAAATGGATTAAATTATAAGGATTAGATTCCAATTCAGGAAGCCAATACGTAATAAAATCTGTTGCTTCTGCTCTATTGAGACCTAAAACTGCCAGTTTCTCATCCAAAAAATGGGCTGTCTGCTCGCCTTTTACCACAAATCCAGTATTGGATGGATAGTGATAATCGCTTTTACCTTCCCAAAATAAATAACCATATTCTTTTCCTGTTTGTAAATCCGTAAGGGTACCATCGGCTTGCGCGCTTACTTGCCACCCTGTATTGGAAACATACTTGGGGTAACTGTGAATAATATCTCCCTTGAAATCTACTTTGACAGACACCATTTGTGTGGTTGTAGGGTAAAGATAAATGACAGGTTTGCGTACATGGTGTTGATTTATATATTGAAGTTGATTGCTGCCAAAATTCTTTTCGTGCAATCGACCCAAATTTGTCCACACCTTGAATACCCCTATCCGTACTCCTCTATAAAAACGCGCTTCGATCAATCGTTTTCCTGTTGCCATATGGGTGCCAATCAGAACACCAGAGAACAATTTCCCATTAATACGCAACGGTTTTTCTGGAGCATACAACGCTGTATTTTCCATATTGGCAAAAGGAGATACTGCTTTATAACGTAGTGTTTTTCGATTTTCTTTAGCAATATAATCTTTAAAACCAAGACCTAATTTGTGATTGTATGCCTCTAGGGTTGCTTCTTTATTTTCCTTACAAACAATGTTATTTTCTACAGGATCATACGACCAATCCCTGAAGTAAATAGAGGTGTCATAATCGGTTAAATGTTCTTCATATGCTTGAAAAACTTGGTTGAATTGGCCAATTTGTGATTTCTGAAAATCTAATAGTTTTTTTGGGGGGGCAGTTGTTGTCTTATTCGTAACATTATCATTAGACAATATGCCTTGACAAGCACTAAAATACCAACTGATTAATAAAAGGCTACAAATATAGACTAGAGAATAAGAAAATCGAAACATAGCTAAACTGGTTTTAGGTAAATAAGAGTATAGAAACAAGGGTACAAATTTCTTGCTATTTACCTTGACAACAAAAAAAGAAATGGAATTGATGTAGCTATTTGTAGTACAGAGACTACTTCACAAAAAAGCCCCTAACGAAAAATAAGAAAATTTAATGGAATATAATATAACTCTAAAGCTGAAGTTATCTTTGGCAAGATAACACACGTTAATGTACTATTTTATACCTAGTTTTTAGCTATTCAATAATGGAGGTTTACGATATAAAATAAGCGTTGATATTACTTATCTGTAGAATGGTTGTGCATCAACTGCTGTTTGGTATTCATTGTTTAAATAAGCATATTTTACAAAAATAGCTGCTCACGTTCATTTGTAAGATATTTAGTTGTTTTTTTAATTTTTTGGAATAGAATTACTCTTAATTGGATTTTATGTAAATAGAATTATTTGTTTTATAACAAATAATATCAAAAGTGAAATAAAATGTACAGAATTTTGCTTTTTTGAACTTAAAGTATTAATGTTATAGAATCAGAACCTTAAAATTAAGGCTGATATTATTCTTTTTTTAAGAATGATTGAACATTAGACATTATCACGACTGGAGTTGTACAGAGACAAAAAGTAAGGTTTTTTCATCAATCAAGGCAAAAATTTAGTTCATAGCAGTGCTATGGAATCAATTTTTAACGATGAGTGAGGGAAAAAGATGCTTTTTTCGCTA
>JBGCDW010000202.1:0-12618 GCA_045105775.1 Aureispira sp. | reverse complement strand
ACAGAGACAAAAAGTAAGGTTTTTTCATCAATCAAGGCAAAAATTTAGTTCATAGCAGTGCTATGGAATCAATTTTTAACGATGAGTGAGGGAAAAAGATGCTTTTTTCGCTACGAATTTAGTCGTGATAATGTCTAATGCTTTTATACTTGTGTATAACCACTTTTTTTAACTTCATTCTTATACGTTTTAAGGGTTTATTATGCAATAAGTTGGACCAAAAAGACCAAGCAATAGAAATCGTTTTCTTGTCTAAAAGTTTAATTATTACAAAGCAAATTAAAATTAATAAATAACTATTAACAAAAGAAACAATTCATTTATTTATTCACAAAAACTCGTTAAAACCTTCCTTTCGTTACGCCCCTACTCCAACACCCAATCAATCCCCTCTTTGCCCTGTCCTTTCAAATAAGCATTCGCCTGCGAAAAGTGCTTGCTGCCCAAGAAGGCATTTCTAGCCAAAGGCGACGGATGTGCCGCCTCCAAAATCAGGTGTTTGCTGCCATCAATAAGTTGGGCTTTTTTCTTGGCAAAATTGCCCCAGAGCATAAACACAACGCCCTCGCGTTCGTCTGATATTTTTTGGATGACGGCATCGGTAAAATGACCCCAGCCGACTTTTTGGTGGGAGCCTGCTTTTTTGTGTTCTACCGTTAAGAAGGCATTGAGTAAGAATACGCCTTGGTCCGCCCATTTTTCTAGGTTGCCGTGGTTGGGTTTCTCAAACCCCTCTATGTCTGTCTCCAATTCCTTGTAAACAGTCCGCAAGGAAGGAGGCGTTTTGGCTTCACGGGGCACCGAAAAGGACAAACCATGGGCCTGCCCTGGGCCGTGATAAGGATCTTGCCCCAAAATTACCACTTTGACATTGGGCAAGGGAACCCGATCAAAAGCATGAAAAATCAACTTGCCAGGAGGATAAATGATTTTTCCCTCATTGTGTGCCGTTTTTAGAAACGTTTTGATTTGGGCAAAGTATTCTTTTTGAAACTCTTCTGCGAGTGCTTTTTTCCAAGTTTCTTCTATTCTAACATCTTTTACAGAAGCCATAAATTAATAAGGTGTTTTAATAATGAATAACTGTTCTAAGAACCTGAAACAAGAAGTTGCCTTCAAGGTTTACTTCAAGGCAACTTCTGTATTTGTATAATTCTGTAATGATAAATTCTGCCTAACGAAGCTTAAAATCATCTCCCATATAGGTCAATAGACCACTTGCTGCTAGTTTACGCAATTCTTGTTGAATGGCACTGGATAGATTTGAAGCCGTGCTAGATTGAAGATACACCTCAATATCAGCATCTTCATCTCCAAAACCCGTCATAGCAAACAAATTGCCCTTGGGGCTAAAGGTAAAGACACGTTTCATCGTGCCATTGAGGGGAACACCTTCTACAGCCACTCCTTGTTTGTCTTCTTTTTGGATAGCGTACACTAGACGCACACTATCTTGCCCTGGATTCACCATTAGTAGCCCCTCGGGAGTGAGCACAAAGCATATTTTGAGCAACGTGCTTTTGAAAGGTTTCTCAAATTCGGTTGGCATATCTTTGAGCATGGCGTTATTGGCCAAGGTACTGCGCCAATCAACCGTCCAATACTGCCCAAATAAGGTTTGCAAGATTGGCGATTGTTTATTTTCTCGAAAATTCTCCTGCATGTCTTCTAGCAGGGCAACCTCCTTTTGACGCAATTCGCGTTCTACAAATTCTGAACAGTACAAATCAATGGCTTGCTCTGCTTCTAAATGAAAAATAGCACTGGCTTTTTTCCAATTGTTAAAAGCATTTTCTAAATCTTCTTTGGTATGATACAAATTGCCTATGCTAAAATAGGCTTCTGCTTGGGCATCTTCATCGTATGCCAACATTTTCTCGAATACTACTTGTGCCGCATCGTGCTGCTCTGCCTTGACCAACAATTGTCCTTTTTTGTTTAATAAGGCCCAAGGTTCATCTATTACCGCACTCAAACCAATATCTAAATAATTCAGTGCTGTTTCTAAATCCCCTTGTTTGTACCGAGCATCCGCAAGTCCTATATAGGCATCTTTTCGCTTAGGTTCCAACTGAATAACCCGATCAAAATCCTCGATAGCTCCTTCCAATTTTTGCTCGTTCAAGCGAGCCTGCCCTCTACCCAAAATAGCCTCTAATGCAGCATAATCGCCGTATTGTTGGTATTCGATAGATTTGCTGTAAGCAGCTTCTGCTGCTTCAAAATGACTCAATTGTGTCAAATAAGCAGCTTGAGCATAATAGCGACTGCTCTCTGTTGGAGCCAGAGCAATCCAATCTTCAAATGCTTGTGCTGCTTCGGCAAATAGGTTGACATTGTCCAACAATTTTATTTTTTGCAGCCAAAGTTGGCTATCGTTAGGGTTCTGCTCCAAGGCCCTTTCCAGATCCTGCAAGGCATCTTCGTAATTGCCTAATGTATTGTGAATAATAGCGCGAACTCTATAAGCATCTTCATAATCTGCTTGAGCAGCAACGGCACGATTAAGATATTCTAATGCCTCTTCGGCCTGCCCATCATTACTAGCATATACTCCCAAGGCCACCAAGGAGGCGGTATGCTTATCGTGCTGGCTTATAACAGCCTTATAAATTTGTTTTGCTTTTTCCTCTTCTCCTATTTTGGAGTGCATCAATGCTAGGCGAGCTTTATAATCAGGATTATCTTCTGCACGTTCTACAGCCAAACCATAATAATAGATAGCTTCATCTAGCTCTACTTGAAAAAATAGAGCTTCTGCCATATAATAATAACCAAAGGCTTCTTGTGGAAAAGCTTTTATCGCTTCGTCTGCTAAATCTTCTGTTTCTTCATAATCTCCATCCTCTAGAGCATCTAAAATATCCTCTAGTAATTCCTCTCTTTCTATTAACTCTTTTTCTGTCATAAATGGTTAGTCGTAATGCTTACATGTTATTTGAAACTACTTTTCAGCTATGTAAGTTGGGTGAACAAAAGTGGCCGTATAATATCTCCTAAAAATGGGAACGCTTTTATATGAGAATATTGGACTCACTCAAATTTTGAGCTGAGTTCACTTTGCTCAATGATTAAACTACTTAAAGTATTTAGCAATTTAAGTAGAAGGTTAATGTGTTTGGTCGTTGATAGTTTGCAACTAAATAAGTTGTAATCAAAAAGTCAAATTTCTGTTTTAATTGCTTGTGTAAGTTATGCAATTTGTTTGAAAACCTAAAAATCTTCCACTATTATTCATGGTAAAATAATAGGAGAAAATCACTGCTACATAAAATACTTCTTTTTGGTCAAAAAAAAAATTTTACCAAAAGCTTATTTGGGGTAAAAATGCAGCTCTACCACCTCAACAATGCCTTACTCTTACTTTCACTCAAATAGAATCAATTGAAATCTCAAAGAAATCCTTAAGTTTGTGAAAGAATGCTTCTGTTATATTGAAATCCTTTGAGGGTTTTATATATCTTATTAATACAACATTCATTAATTTACAGGAAAAACATGGAGAAAACTGTGGTCGAACCAAGTAAACCGTCAACATTGGAGTCCGTTAATTATCCTTTACCTACCGTGGAGGAAATGACAAATTGGCCCATTCATAAACTGAGTCAAGAAAAAGAGGAGTTTATGAAATATGCTTCTGAGTTTACAACGCAGTTGCTCATCAATAAAAAACGCCCAGAATCTATGAGCGAGGCTATTGCCAAAGTCTTGTACATGGAGCGTATGCGTGTGATTAATGAGCCGTGGAAAGTTGATCCACCAGATGAGTTGGACTTTTGGAATGATATTCGTAAAAAGTTGTTGCGCAAATCATTAGACCAAACAGAAGACAGTGTAGAAGAGTACAACCATCGTTTGTTGCGTCGAATTACAGAGCGTTACTTACGAGAAATTATGAGTAATTTCAAAATTTCGACCTACAAAATAGCACAGAAATTTTTACCTAAGTTATTCAGTACTATTCTCAATGCAACCAGCATTTTTAGACCCAAAAAAAGCTTGCAGAAACGTCTTCAAATTGTTGGAGAAGTGGATAAAATTCGTGACTTGGTTCCTCAAGGCACCGTTGTATTGGTGCCTACCCACTTTAGCAATTTAGATTCTATCTTGGTTGGTTGGGCTGCTGATCAAATTGGTTTGTCGGCCTTTACTTATGGTGCAGGAATCAATTTGTACAATAGGATTTTGGGTTATATTTTCCCACGCTTAGGTGCTTATGGTGTAGATCGTCGCAAAAAAAATGATTTTTATTTAGAAACCCTCAAGGCTTATTCTCAATTGATGATAGAGCGCCGTGTACACAGTATATTTTTTCCAGGGGGCACCCGCTCTCGTTCGGGAGCTTTGGAGGATCGCCTAAAAATGGGCTTATTGGGTACGGCTGTAGATGCACAGGGCAATCTATTTCAGAGTCAAGAAGGGCACAAAGTGTTTATTGTTCCTGTGATTTTGAACTATCACTGTGTATTGGAAGCCAAGAATCTAATCAATTCTTATCTAGAACATACGGGCAAAGAGCTATACCTTATTGAGAAAAAAGCATTTGGTGGATTTTTTAATTTTATGAAATTCTTTTGGAAGTTTTTTTCCTCTAAATCTGAAATTGTAGTCAATTTTGGAGCACCACTAGATGTTTTGGGGCATCCTGTAAATGCGGCAGGCGAAAGCGTGGATAAGCGCGGCAATCCCATTGACTTGGTAGGCTACTTTGTATCGGGTGGGGTCATACAAAATGACAAGCAACGCAATGCTCAGTATACCAAGATGCTCTCCAAGGAACTGGTCAAACGTTATTATACCGAAAATGTAGTGCTTTCTAGTCATTTGATCGCCCACACTGCATTCAAATTACTGCAAAAACGCTATCCAAGTCTGGATTTGTATGGTATTTTGCGCCTTCCTAAAGAAGATCGTACTATTTCTAAAGACTTGTTTTTAGAAAATGTAGAGAGATTGCGTCAACAATTATTACATTTGCAGGCTGTAGGGCGCGTTAAACTATCTGATAGTGTTTCAACGGCTGCTCTTGAGGATTTAATTGCACATGGTTTGAGTAATTTGGGTATATTTCATGTCCAAAAAGTATTGTTCGCTACTAGTAAAGGAGACTTTAGTAGTGAAAACCTCAATCTTTTATTTTATTATCACAATCGTTTGAATGGCTATAATCTAGACCATCTTATCCGTGATAAATTAACGTTGTAACAATTATGATTTTACGTATTGCAATCTACTCTTTGATTGTTTGTTTACTAATAGCTTGTTCTAGTGAAGAAGATATTGCCTGGAAAAATGCTATAGCTCAAAACTCTGGTTTGGCTATAGACTCTTTTCTTTTGGCTTATCCTGAGACCAAGTATGTAGAGGACGCAGAGGAATTTAAACAAGATTATATATGGTATACTGCCAAAGATCGAAATACCATTTATTACTACAAAAAATACCTTGCTACCTACCCCAATGGCAAATACGCTGCTGAAGTGCCTCCTCGTATTGATTCTATTGAGGAAGATAATCTAGATTTGGCCCAGTTGGTACAAAGTACTTTTGTTGGTAAAATTGATTATGGCAATAGAGAAACGCAGGTATTAAATTTCAAATTTGTTGAAATCAAACGCGATAGTGCAGGTATTAGCTTTGTTGCACGCATCCAAACCTCTGATATTAGAAAAATTATTGATGGACGTATTGATCCTAACAATTATGGTATTATGTTTATGGAAAAAGACAATACGATTATGCTCAATATCACAGATGGCCGTGCCTACAAGAAAGGCAATAAATTGTTATTAGAATCAACTAATGTCAACCAATACTGGAATTTAAAAAAATATGAAGAAGAGTAAAGCTCACCAACTTGCTTTTCTTTCAACAATCTATTATCATTCAAAATAAACATTTATGAAACTATCTTATATATGCTTTCTCCTTGGAATATTTACTGTACTGCTCAGTTCTTGTGAAAATTATGAGGAAAAATATGCTGCTCTAGTAGAAAAAAATGCTGCTGATCTTAAACGTCTCAATGAGTTAGAGGAAGAAGATCGTTTGGTAAGAGGCGATTACTCAATGGCCATCGAAACCTTAAATTCTATTGAGGATACCTTGCGTAGCATAGCCAACAATGAAAAGGAAATCCAACGTCTTACACAGGAAAGAGAATTTAGTGGTAATTTATCGCAACGCCAAACTATTATTGCCAAACTACAAGCCTTGCGCGATGCCAATGAAACGGCCAAAGAAGCAGCCAGAAAAATGCAAAGCCGTGTTCGCTCTTATCAAATTGAGAATCAAGAACTCAAAAAAATGATTGCTCAATCAGAAAAGAGAATTGATGACAAAGAGGAAGATTTGCGTGAGGCTAGGGATATTATTGATAATATGGAACTAGCACTGGCCAACATGGAAGGGCAATTGAGTGAAAAAAGCGGTCAACTAGACGATGTTTATCGCGATTTGGAAAAGCGCAACGAAGAATTGACAGAAACCAATGTTAAACTAGAAACTACGATTTCTGATCTAAAAGTTAAGACCGATTTTATTGAGGAACAAGCCAAGGCTTATGTAGCCTGTGGTGATAAGCGTGTGTTGCGCAAGGCAGGTATTCTCAGCAAATCGAGCATGAAAAAACTAGCCAAAAACTATTTGGGTTCTGTACAAGAAAATGGAGATGAAATTGATTATTTTAATAATGATCAAATTGATTGTGGGGGGGATGGTGTAATCACCTATGTACTTCCTGAACGCGATGCCAATTCTTATGAAATTAACGGGAGCGTTTTACTCATCAAGAATTCCAAAGTATTTTGGGCTACTGATAAAACAGTGGTACTTGTAAAAAAATAACCCTTGCAAATCAATTTACCAATGACACAACTAACAGCATTTTTTTTGATACTCGTTACTTTCTTGAGCTTGAGTAGCTGCGAAGATTACCAAAGCAAATTTGAAGAGGAACGTCAACAGCAACGTTTGTATGCTGATAAAATTGAGGTTTTAGAAGAAGAGGAGCGCCTAATCAAAGGAGAATATGCCGATGCGATGCAAACACTCAATGCTATTGATGAAACATTGAGTGAAATGGCAACCCGCAACAAGGAAATGAATGCCCTTATTCGCCAAAAACAACTCACTAGTGATGAAGGCGAGCAACAGGCAATTTTAGCAAAACTCCAAGCCTTAAAAACAGCCAATCAACAGTCCAATGATAAGGCAAAAAGTCTACGAAGCAAGGCTAGATCTTTTAAAGTTGAAAATGCACAGCTCAAAAAAACAATTGAGCAATTAGATACGCGCTTTATGGCTGTTACGGATAGCGTAAATAAGATGCAAAGCACTATTGTAAATATGCAAATTGCACTAGACCAATTAGAGCAGGAGGTAGCGACTACAGAGACAGATTTGGCTGCTACTTATGCCAATCTAAAAGTTCAGACTGGAAAATTGGAACGCACCAATGTAGAATTGCAAAATACCTTGGTAGAATTGCAAAACAAAGCAGATTTTATTGCTAGTGATGCCAAAGCCTATGTTGTCTGTGGCGATAAACCTTATTTGCGAAAAGGTGATATTTTACGCTTACTCAGTGCCAAGCGTTTGACGGTAGATTTTCGTAAAAAAGTGAATGAACTGGGAACAGAGTTTGATTATTTTAATCAATTAGAAGTTGATTGTGATAATAAAAACATACAGTATATTCTTCCTAGTAGAGCACCTAATTCTTATAAAATCACAGGTCCTCGCTTGACCATTACCAACAAAGATGCTTTTTGGGCAACCTCCAAAACGGTTGTTTTAGTAACTGATTAGTTCTTGATAGAATTGTAACTATGGCTGATATTATCCCCACAAAAGATGGATCCAATACACTCAAATCAAGTCATTTTGATGCCTTGTACCACTCTATAAATGGAGCAATACAAGAAAGTCAAATTGTGTTTATAGAAGCTGCCTTGTATCATCAAGCCGCACAACATGCTGCTTTATCTATTTTGGAAATTGGCTTTGGAACAGGGCTGAATGCTTTTATGACTTATTTGGAAGCACAAAAACAAGGTTGGAAGATCCAATATACAGGCATGGAAGCCTATCCTATTGATGTAGCTACGGCTCAACAATTGGACTATCCAGCATTGTTAGAGGCTTCTGAAGAGGATACCGTTTTATTTTTGGAATTGCATCAGGAAGCAAAAGCCATGACCGCACTAACACCATTCTTTGCCTTTACTAAAAAGGTGCAACCCTTTGAAGAGTTGGAAGTAGTAGAGGAATATGATATGGTATATTATGATGCCTTTGCACCAAGTATTCAGCCGCATTTATGGCAAGAAGAACAATTAACACGCATTCATAGAGCATTAAAATCTGGAGGTGTATTAACTACTTATTGCGCTCAGGGAGCTTTTAAGCGCACACTCAAAGCTATTGGATTTACCTTAGAAGCATTGCCTGGCCCTGCTGGGAAGCGCGAAATGACGCGTGCCACTAAAATTTAGTCCTCATCCTATTTTTTAATTGATAGCAATTTTAAATTTATTTGCAGGAGTTCACTATAGGCTCGGTTGGCCTAATGTTGCTCATGAACGGAACACTTGCACTCGCGAAGCGACGTAATTCCATTTTAAACAAGTTCAATTAAAAAAGCGTCCCAAATGAAATTTTTGGGACGCTTTTTTAATTGAAGCTATATGTATTGCAAAAAAGTGTTCTTTTTGTTAGAAAACCCTAGACCAAGCTTCTGCTGTTTTGAGGCGGTTATTTTCATCATTGGCCCAGCGTTTTAAGGCTTTTACTTTATCTCTGTAACCACTTGGATCCGCTCCAAAAAAACCAAAGAAGCTACGTCCTAATTTAGAGAAAAAGCCAGTTTTCCATTCTACATTAGACTCATTGAGGATTCCAAATTTATCAAACTGGTTGATAAGACTGTTACCAATACGGATTTCTTTTTGAGGGAATCGTATCAACCATACAGAGTATAAGTAGCGACTAGCATAACGATATGCTTTTTTCTGGTTGATGGGAGGGTATGCTAATTCCGTGTACTTGTGCTTGATGTCTTTTTCTAACCCTTTCCATTTTAGTTCTAAGATAATCACCTTTTTCTTAACCTCTGCTAGAGCATCGTGGTCTACTTCTCTAGCTTGTTCTGCTGCGCGTAGATTTTTACCCAGATTACTAGCATTTGCTTTCATGGTATTGAGCAACTCTAGTATTTCTTGATAACGTGCTGCAATGCCATTGTTATACAACTCATTTAACCCTTGCAGTAACTCTTTTCCTTCAATAGCAATGAGTCCTTGTTCGCTGGCAAATTGTGGCAGCATAGCGGGCAGCATGTCCTTAGCTAAGTCTGTAATAAATTCAAAACCTTGGGGCATCAATTTATCAATTTCTCTATTGATAGCCGCAAATTCTCCTAGCAATGCAGAGCCTACGGCTTTGAGTACGGTTCCTGCCCCGGGCACAAAAGAATCAATGGTTAATCCAGCTACAGTCAACAAACCATTAATAATCTTCTTACCAATAATATTAGTAGCCTTGAAATAATCATTATGTTTTTTGACAGCTTGGTCATACTCTTCTTTTGCATCTCTAAAAGCAGCAGAAGCCTGTGCACCACGTTTAGCAGAAGCTTTGAACTTTTCTCCTGCTTGACGTATCACGACATCTGCCTGATCTTTCATATCAGACAAAATACCTTCATAAGAAGCATCGGGATCGCGTATACCATAACGGCTGAGTACTTCGTTTACCTGTGTTTGAGATACATCTTTAATATCTGGGATACTAATACGATCCTCGTCTTGCTCATATTTAGAAGAGTGGTCTACTACCCCACCTGTACTCAAGATCAGGTTGTCTATAACTCCCAAAATCGAACGCACTTCATCATGCTTGGTAGGGTCACCACCTGACAAGGTATTCATCAACCAAGTTTCTGCTTTTTTGCTGTATTCCTGTAGTTTTGCTTTAATTTTATCGTCTATATCCGTACCCTTGAAGAGGTCTTCATCAGAATCAATAAATTTCTTGAATTCTTTTATGTCTTCATAGATCTCCGAAAGATCTCCATCTTTGATGTTCTCAACAAAACCTGTAATGGCTTCTGTAAACTTGCTCAGTTGTCCGAGCCATTGTTGGGCATTCTGAATCAGTTCTGTAAACTCTTCTACCTTGTCGGAGGCTGCGGCTATAAACTCATCAACAGATTTTTTTAATCCATTAATTTTCAGCAAAATAGCATCATCTATTTTTGTACCTGGTATGAGATCACCAGAACCAAAAATAGCGTTGTATTTTTCCTCTAAGCGGTTGTACCAATCTGGGAGATTATCCTTATCCTTATCTTCGATTACCATTCCTAGCAACCCTTCCAATCGGGATAATTTTTGTTGTCCTTGATCTAAGTATTCTTGTAGTTTGCTAACATCCGCAGCAATTTTGGCATCAGAGGTATCAGCAGTGGAGATAAAGTTTTTGACAGCAGCAAAAATGCGTGTCGCTTCTTCTACAATGCCATCTTTTAGGTCTTCTACTTTTTTAGGTAAGCTTGTAATGACATTAACAATGTCTGTTGCTAATCTGGTATAACGATCAACTTGATTACTCAGGTTGCGCGCTACCGATAAGAATTGTTCTATCTTTTTAATAAAGTCTTCTACCTGTTCTATTTCATCTGTAAATTGGCCTGCTAAGTAAGTCTCTACAAAGGCAATATAATTGCGAGCATCAGCCAAAAACTGCTCTGCAACGTCTAAATAATCTCTGAAATTTTCTGTAATTTCATCGAATTTAATACTGTCCCAAACAGCCTTTAGTTTATCAAAACGATAGACGCTTTCTTCTTTATTTCCTGTCTTATCGCTGTTTTGTGCTCTTCTTTCGACCTTTTCAGCAGCGCGTTCAGCCCTTCTCATAGCACGTTCTTCTTCGCCCTGCGCCTTCCGTTGCTCTCTACGAGCTTTTCGTTCTTCTTTGGGAGTTCCTGTTAGCTCTTTGTTAGGCGTTTCTACTACTTCTTCGTTAGGCGTTGAAGTATCGCTAGTAGGCACTGGAATTACGTTCTCCAAATCTAATGCGTCTATCTCAAAATAAGCGGTACGCATGAGATTCACCTTATCCTTGTATTGGGTATAGATAGCACTTGTTTTGGGTATTTTGGTAAATCCTTTCAAGAAGCTACGTAGATTTTTTCTCAAACTCAACAAAGCCTGTTGAGCCCCTGGAGACAATTTTTCTGGCATGATTTGGTCGTTTTTAGGTCGTGTATTTAGACAGTTATAACCGGATAAATGATAATAGAAAACGTGGTTGTATTATCTATAGCAGGTTTTAATGGTCGAAAAAACCTACTTTTCAGGTAGCAAAGTACAACTATTTTTCCGAAAAAACAAACACTTTTTATAAAAAAGGATAATAAGAAGATTTAAAAGCATTTAATTGGAATTTTCTGCAAAAAATATTAATTTGATAGGAGTTTGTGTTTCTATTACTTGTATATTCTTTTCTAATTGCTCCTATTTTGAGTTCTAGTACGATTTTTGATAGTATTAATAAAGTGTGTTATTATGCTGTGTGATACTGCCATTTATTGTTTTTTATAGTCTATTCTTGCCTTTTTGGGCGTTAGATTGAAAAGAGACTTGACAAAATGCGAATAAAGTTATACCTTTAATAGTAACAAATAAATAAACACTTGTAGTGGTTGGGGTTTAAATTTTGGTAAACATTACAAAGAACACTGTCAATTGATTACTCATTACAGTATATACCTAACTCACTATTTTATTTAGAATTTTATAGAACCAGTTTAAATTTATCATGATGAGAAAGTACATGAATTTATTTTTCGCCGCAACAGCCACTCTTTTATTAGCAGCTTCTTGCGACACTGCCCCACAAACACAAAAAACTGTTGATCTTGAAAGTGCAAAATTGACTCGTACCGTTGCTTCTGAAGCAAAAGCTATTCAGGTAGAGTTTGAAGGAA
The DNA here is from genome assembly GCA_045105775.1 of Aureispira sp. Classification (GTDB taxonomy): domain Bacteria; phylum Bacteroidota; class Bacteroidia; order Chitinophagales; family Saprospiraceae; genus Aureispira. The sequence goes on along the minus strand of JBGCDW010000202.1, from coordinate 626 downwards.
AAACAATTACTCTTAATACAGAAGATATTGTTGGAACAGCACAAGCCATGAGCGCTGCTGATCAAGATGCACAAAAATTGATGGCTGTAAGCAGTAGCCTAGCAGCTGCTGAAAAAGAGGCTCAAATCTTGGATGTAAACTTTGTTATGTCTGACGAGCCTGTTGAAAACGGTATGTTTATCTTTGGAATCGAAACTGAAGAAGCAAAAGAATTGACAATGGAAGTATTGGATGAAGAAGGTTTCTCCACTGTTGCCAACAACCAGTTTCAAGTAAATCAAGGAAACAACTACAAAGCATTGAATGTACAGTCTTTGGACAATGGTAGCTACAACTTCCGTTTGACTGACAAGCAAGGACGTGAATTGAACCGTACCGTAATGGTTGCTGGTCAGGAATAAATTTCAAGTGTATAATGATACACGGACAAATTTAGCATAGAAGGGCTGCTTGTTTATAACAAGCAGCCCTTCATTTATTCTAAGTAGGTGCAAAAAAGAACCCAGCTTGCTGGCTCATAAGCACTCGCGAAGCGATCTGACTTATTAGATACAGTGTATCGAATAATCAGCGCACTAAATCGTACAACCGAGCTTGCGAACCGAGGCTCTGCCGAGCTCATAAGC
>JBGCDW010000201.1:0-14753 GCA_045105775.1 Aureispira sp. | reverse complement strand
TAAGTAGCCGTTCAAAATTACTACCAACAAAAAACGGTTATTTTTCTCCAGCTCATCGTTGAAAATACTCGTCTTAGCCCGCTAAGTCTCCGTTTTTCGCCTTGATCTGAATAAAAATATTCCATTTTTTTAGTTAACATTTATTTTGTCCACCTACTTATGTTGTGACAATTATTATTATTTTTTTAATTTAAAATTTTCTAAAAATCAGCCCTTCAAATGCTTAAAAAACCAAACTCATGTCCTGTGCCTCCATTTCTTTTAGCTGTTTCCACTCGGCATAAATAGCATCCAAATCGCCGTCTAAATCCTTGATATTCACCAAATCCTCTCCATCAAAGTGAATGGTATATTGAATTTTCTTAGGATGTGTTCCATCATTAGAGCGTTGTGCTATATAAGTATCTACAAACACTTTATCATTCAATACACGGTTGTATTCTTCTTTATTTTCATTGTAATGCAATACAAATTCATCCACCGTATTAAACGGATAACAAACTTCTTCTCGACGGTAGAGTTTCATTTGATGCTCATTCAAAGATAAGACCCCTGCTACCTTGTTAAAGAATTTTAGATTATTTTCTGCATCCTCTCCATCGCCAATCCAGTCAAACTGGTTCCACAAAATCATCATTTCTTGTGGGTTGTATTCCCCAGCACGCAATTTGTCAATTTGTTCCTGCTCCAAATTAGTTCCATAGCCTTCATCCAGCGCGTCTACCAATTCTTGTTGTTGTTTATTGATCGACTCTTCCAGAGAAGTTTCCATTTGTTGCTTCAGCTTGGCGCGGGTTGCTGGATCAATTGGTTCACCTCTATACACGGTCAAACTATCGAGCGAACGCTCTACCATTCCCCCCAGTTGCTGTTTGATTCCGTGCTTGGAACCATCCATAGAACCCCAAACTACCGAGTTGGCCAATGCCGTCAAAACCTTGGGGTCTTGCAAATTCTCTGCGGCACTGCTAAACACACTTATAAACCCATCTAGAGGATCCGAACCGCCATTCCAACCTGCATTGCCTCCAAAACTAGGACTAGCATCAAACATTCCCCAACCATTGAACCAGTCGCTAAAGTTCTCCGCATCGCTATTGAAGAAACCCAATCGAGCATCACTAGACTGAAACGCTCGGTCTTCGCCATCGGCCGTATAACGGTTCTTGCTTGCAGAATTTGGATTGTGGTATTTGAGGAAATCCCACTCGAGTTCCTTGGCCAGTGCTCCAACACCTGTAGCGGCTGTTGTCATAATCAAGGCTTTCAGATAACGTTTTGGAAGGCTCTTAATAGTTTTCTCCCCCCAAGCGGCCAAATCACCAATTGGGTCTTTTAAAACAGAATCCTTTTCATTGGCTACACGATTTACAAAATTCTCTCCTATATCACTAAACGTAGAACTCAAAATACCTTTGGCAGTTTTTAGGAAAGGAGTACGCAAGATATTCTCCCAAGAACTCAACAATGGTTTGCCATCTGGCCCTGTTCCTTGAGACATTACCCCCAATGCTTTTACATCCAAGGCGAATGCTAAGTTTGCGCCAATAAGCCCTGTAATGGCTCCTGCTTGGGAGGCCAATTGAGCAAAGAAGAAATCCTCTGCTTTTTCTGCTACTCCCCCCGAACGATCGCCAGAAGTGACCATTCTAACGGTTTCTGAAATGGTCGTTTGCATAAAGGCCGAACTCAAGGCCCAGACCAACTGCACAATTCCAGCAGCAGCACCTACGCCCGATGCCATAGTAAGCGTAAAGAACACCGCTTGCATCAGTGCATTAATAGCCTGTGCTAATTTTTTGTCCAGTTCCGCTTTGCGTTCTTCAAATCGTTCACGGGCTGCTTCCAACTCCTCTTCGGCACGCAACATACCAGTTGCCAAGACTTCTTTTTCCTGCTCCAAATCGCTCTCATTGAGCACACCGCCCATGGCCTCTAGGCGTTCGTTGCGCTCCCACCCTTTGGTTAGAAAATCACTATCTGCTACTTTTCGTTGCAACATTCTAGAACTAACAGAAGACCATTGCAAACCGGTTTCGCTCTGTTTCTCGTATTCTATAGCAGAAATTGCTCTAATATCTGCCCCCATCAATTTCATATCCGCATCGGTAAACCCTCCCAATTCCTGCACAAGGGTTTTGGTAGGATTTCCCCCATCAGCCGTTAGTGCATCGCCTACTTTTCCGCGCATAGCGGCTTTCACTTTTATGGCTTTTTGGGGTGGTAATACCCGATCCAAATCTTCCATAAATTCAGGCGATATATCAAACCGTTTGATGGCTTTGTTCAATTCTTCCAACCGTGCTTGTTGTTGTTCACGTACCTGCTCATCATCTGTTTGCTCTAAGAGTTGTAAGACCCCTTTTTTGGCCTCCACATTCTTTTTGAGTGCTTCAAAATCAAAAGCTTCCTCCAACATTTCCTCAGGAGACATCAGCTCAATTAATTTATCCACTTCACCAGATTCGACCTGCCGTTTGAGGGTAACAGATTCTCTTGAATCCAACAACATTTCCTTGGCCTTGATAGAGCGATCATTCATGGCGGCATCTCTAATGATCCCGCAAGCATGATTGTCCTTTGTCATGATATAATTGTATGTGCTATCACTCAATTCCTTCAATTCATTCAAGACCGCACTCAGTTTTACGCCCTTCTTTTGCGCTTCAAACATCAATTGGAGCAAGACATGTTCATCTGTTGTGAGACGAGAACTTTTGTAATCGGTGACAATTCGAGCCGCCCAATAAGCTGGGCTTTTCTTTTGCTCTTCTACTAGCTTTTTTTGTTGTGCCAACTCTTCCTTGCTCTGCAATTTGGCTCTATTCACACGATGCTCTCGTTTGAAATTATCAATATCCCCTTGCTCCGACAATTGTTCATCGCTCAATTCCGTATTGGATAGTGGTGGCTTTAAGCCCAATTCTTTGGCAATAACTGTCCATTGTTTTTTATTATCGGCTAACCCTAGTGTACCGAGTGTTCTAGCTTGTAATATTTCGAGCAAATCTTTGTCGGCTTTGATCGCGGCCAATTGCTTATCACCTGGTCCCAATTTGGCCAACGCCAATCGCACATCTTTACCAAAATTAACGACAGGCATCCGCCCTTTAGCCATGGCTACCAGTTCTTGATAAACACCCCCTTTGGCACCATTAGAGCGCAAGGATTCGCTAATTTCTTTTTGAATATCATGGTTCACCTGTGCGCGATCCATCAAACCCTGTACACCTCCATAAGCCGTTTCAAAAATCTCCTCTCGTTCCTCGTTCAGTCGCTCGATTTTGACTCGGTCTTGTTCGTCCTCTGGTTTTTGCAATTCAGTCGTCAAATCTTTTTCGATTTGGTCCCATTGCTCCAATTGCTGATCGGTACAGAAGTTGGCAACAGCCGCCCGTTGTGGGTCTTTAATATCTTTACCAAATAAAACTTGCTGAAATTGTTTCCCTACATCCTTATCTTGCATCCAACGCGATAAGGCATTTTTGGTATTTTGCTTTTCCGCCAATGCTTTGAGGTGTTCAAAAGCTGCATTGGTCTTTTTGTTCTCAGGCAAATCTTTTTTGGCCTTCAACTTCTCTTTAATAAACGCCAAATCGCCCTTATCTATGCCCGAATAGGTAAACGTGCCCGACATATCGGTAAGCTGTATCATAAAGGCACTGCGCGGATCCAACATCGCCTTGCGCTCTGCATCTGAAGCATTTTCTAACCAAGCATACAAGCCTTGAAGCAATTGGTCTTTGTCCAATTTTTTACCCAACCGCCCTTCTTTTCGCAAGCGGTGAATCATGCTGGTGAGATAAGCATCATTGGCTCTGTTGATGGCCGCTGGATCTTCTGATGCTCTGGCCTCTTGTAGGTTTAAGTGCGCTTCTACTTGGCGGCGCATATTGGGATGCTCTCGGCGCAAATAATCGGCTATAGCACCCTCAAAAGTCTTGATACTAGCCTCAGAATCTAGCAATTTCTGAACGGTAGCAGCTGAATAGCCTTTGAGCATAATAGACATTGCATCCTCTCGTTCTACCGTATCTTTTTGCCCCAATGTCACCACTTGCAATAGCCACGTTTTGCCCAGCAAGCCCAACGTAAACGCCAACTTAGCAAATTGATCTTCCTCCCCTTTGAGCTTGTCTAGCAAATAAAGCGTACGTAACGTTCCGATTCCAAAAACAGAAATCACATCGCTCACCAAGGCCGATTTTTTCTTAAACAATTGCTCGGTTGCTGCAATATACTTGCCTTCTAGTTCTTGGTACACATTATCTGCCAACCAATCCATCACTGCACCAAACGTCTTGTCATTGTTAGAAGCCTTGCCGCGCTGGAGCAATTGAGCCAACTGCAATGCTCTATCATCGATGGTCGCATCGCGCACATCTTTGGCCGCCTCACTCGATTTTTTATTGCCTGCTGTTTCGTTAAACAATTTTTCATTGTCCGAAACTTCTCTAGTAGTGTTATCCAACTTCACCCCTTCATAGCTGGTCATGAATTGCTCATACTGCTTATAAAGTGCTTCTAGTCCTCTTAGTTGATTTTTGGTTTTATCAGTAGATACGTTATCTTTCTTGTGGTGTGCTACCCACTTATCAATCATACTCATAACCCCATCAAACACTTTGCGCTTTCGTAGGAGGTCTGTTTCTTTGTTAAAACTTTCGAGTGCCGCGTAGATCTTGCTAAAATTGGTCTTTTTCATTCGATCCATTCTACCAGGGGCGTTCAGCCCAAAACTAGCAATATTGATCCGCGAAAGCGTCATTTTACCATCCCCTCCCTCTAGGACAATTCCAGTAATACCTGGGGCAGCGCTTCCCCCTTCTTCTGGTGCTTCATAAGCATCCAAACAATCCAATATATAATCGTATTGCGCCTTTTTGGCCTGTACCTTTTGCTGCTGATTGGGGGCTAACACCTCGTATTTTTCCTGCCATTTGTCTATATACGTCTTAATCTTGAGGCGTATGGCTCGCTCTTCTTTTCCTGCGTATTTATTGTCTTTCCAAGCCAAAAATAACGCTTGTACTTGATCCTGCTCATTCAATTGGACGGGCAGATTCCTTGGTAGTGAGGGCCCTTCTGGTATCGCTTCCTTACTCAAATCACTATCGCCTCCAAAGCTAATTTCTAGCCCACTTGGCATCAACCATTTATCTATTAGCTTTTTAATCAACTTTTGCTTGGGTTTGCCCTTCTCAATGGTCAATTCTAGGTAGCCCATGCCTGTTTCGTCCTTCTTGCTATCGTCAAACCGTGCCAATCCTACAGCATCGGTTATTTTGTGTTTCAAGATGCGCTGTTTCAAGAACGGCTTCCACTGCCCAGCTACTTTTCCAATCACCAACAAAGGCATTTCTGGTCTGTCTGTGTACTCATAGTCCATACACAGATAGAATTCCATCGTAGCCTCTGGGTCATTCTTCATGAACTTCTTGGCTTTGATCAGGTCTTTTTCCAGTTGCTTTTTGTAAGCTTTGTACTTAAATAAATTTTTCTCTACCACATTGGTCGGCAGTTGGTCGAGCGTCACCTTCTTGAGCTTGGCCAGCTCTTCACGGCTAATACTGTCTGGGGAAAATCTAATTTTCATAGTAATAATTGTGCATTATAAACTAGATAACGGAAATGCACGCCCTACGATCTCCAATAAATAGAGACAATTATATATGAAAACTTATTTAGGTATCAAAAGAGGTATTTGGTCGTTGGTTGATGCCTAAATTATTACCCCGTTTTCAAAAAATGAAAATAAGGGAGTTAGATAGTCTTGTAGTGGTCGTGAACAATTCCAAAAAATATTCCCAAGTAAGATAATAATAAATATTAACTTCTGCAATGAATTTTTATTTCTTTTGTCTTATGTGTTATGGTTAATAACCAACTTGGAGTTGCTATAGCACACAACATCTTATCGTTTTACCAATTGGTCATACGCTCGGCAATCCTTTCTTCTATTTGTGCCAACGCTGCCGTTGCTTCTTTCACAAAAGGCACATAAGGCCAATCGTGTATCATTTCTTGGCCTACGATGACTTCTACAGCTACGCCTTCGGCTTTCATTTTCTCTGCCGCCAATGCCCCATCAGGATACAATATATCATGCTTTGCCAAAAATAAGGTTGTGGAAGGAAAGCCCTCAAAGGTTCCCAACAAAGGCGAAAATGCGGCTGATGTTGGCGACGCGTTCCCCAGTGCCATCCGATTGGAGGAGGTTATGCCCTTAATCGCCAATACAGGATCCAATGGGGCAATCGCCTGCACCTCAGGATTGTTCATACTCATATTCACAATCGGGCTCACCCCAATCACATGCAAGGGCAAAGGCAATCCCTGCGCCACCAAACGCTGTGTCAAGGACAACACCAGCTGTCCACCAGCCGAATCGCCAATCAAAAATATACGATCGGCACCATACTCCTCCAATGCCTTGGCATAAATAGCATCCAGATTTGCCGCTACTTCGGGCAGTTGATGCTCTGGAGCCTTGGGATAATCGACTACCCAAACATTTACCCCCGTATTTCGCACCAAGGCCGCCATTGGCATCCAAGCAGTAGCATTCGGCCCACTCACAAACGCCCCTCCTGGGCAAGATATCAGTAAATAACTGGATGGCTTCGTAGCCGTTGGCACCAATTCGGTTACGGTACTGTTTAGTAGCTTAAAACGACGGGCTTTGGTGCCTTTTATCATGCGCTGGGCAGGTTCCAATACATCGTTCTTGCGCAGCTTTTGGTACAGCATGGGGTCTTGCAAAAAGACTTTTTGAATGCCGCTGAGTTTAACGATGAATCGGATGAATTTGGCGGATAGACTTGGCATAGTTTGGTGTTTTTTTGTGCGTGGTAACGTTGTAATGTATGGTTATTGGGTGGAAATTGGAAGGATTTGGGATAGAGTATAAAAATCTTCACTTCATGTTAGAGGCTTTCCTCTATCAATTACTCCTTAGATTCAAAAATATTCCTGTACATTTGCAGAGAGCATGACTTTTTCAGAAACAAAAAGTTTCAAACGATAAAATTATTTGTATCTTTACATTTATGACACAATTATCTTTTTCAGGACATGACACTTTCCATTGTAGACAATTTTGGCTAAAAAAAGGTCTAGATTATCTATGGAATAATCCTACCTCTAAATTCAATGATGATGCAGTTAGTCATCTTGGAGTAGGCAGAAATATGGTTAATTCGATAAAATACTGGGTAAATTCTTTTGGTTTATTAAAAGAAGGTTATCCTAATTTGATAGCAGAATATATTTTTAAAAATGAAACTGGTTATGATCCATACATAGAGGATATTAACACACTTTGGTTGTTACATTATTATTTAGTTACAACAAAGTCAGCATCAATATACAGTTTGGTATTCAACGATTTTCGAAGATTAAAAATTGAGTTTACTAAAAACATGCTCAATGCCTTTCTGATCAAAATTTGTAAAAATGCTAATAAAAACAATATTACTTCTAAAACTTTAGATAAGGATATCAATGTTTTTATTAATAATTATACCTTACCAGAAAAATCGAAAGGAATAGAAGCAGATTTTTCTGGATTACTTTATGAATTAAATTTACTTACACCACTTGAAAGATCTGGCAAAGATAAATGGTACAAAATAGAAAATACAACTAGACCCACCTTATCTGAGGTCATCTTACTTTTTTGTATTCTACAAAATCTCAAAGAAGGTGAACTAACTATTAGCTTCAAAGAATTATTAGAGGGTGATAATAGTGTGGGTAGAGTTTTTGCCCTAAATGCTAATGATTTGAACGAAAAATTAAAATCAATAGCTCAATTATATCCTCAGAAGATTACTTTTTCAGACAATGCAGGAGTTAAGGTTTTACAATTCAAGAAAACTATCAACCCTTTGAATGTATTAAATGATTATTATGCACAATAAATTCACTCCCTCCATAAACATATTGAGTGGAGAAGATAATTTTTATTACGTTCCTACTTCTAACTCAAAAGATGTATTTGATCAAATTGCTAGTCAATTTAAATCTGGGGTGCACTCTTTTAATATTATTGGGAGTTATGGCACTGGTAAATCTGCATTCTTAGTAGCCCTTTCTAAACACTTCAACCAAGAGCAAAATTATTTCTCTCCTGTCAATGGACAATTTAATGGTTGTTCTAAGTTTGAATACATAAAATTAATTGGAGAAGCTACGTCATTCATTGATACTTTTGCGAATTACTTAAATGTTGATAGTAATCCTGATGCGATCATTAAGGAATTAAAAAAACAAACCAAACAACTTCAAAAAAATAAAATTTGCTTAGTAATAATAGTAGATGAATTTGGTAAATTTCTAGAATTTGCAGCTAAAAATAACCCAGATAAAGAGTTATACTTTATTCAACAATTGGCGGAGTTTTCCAACAACAAAAAGAATGATGTTTTATTTGTCTCTACTTTGCATCAAAACTTCGATGCTTATTCTTTTGGATTAACGAATAGAGAACGACAAGAATGGGAAAAAGTAAAAGGGAGATTGAAGGAGCTTACTTTTAATGAGCCTGTTGAGCAATTATTACATCTTATTAGTGAACAATTACAAGGTAGATTAACCTTAACAAAACCTTTGTATAGTTCTTCTCTTATTAAGTCCATTCTTAAATCTAGAACATTTAATTTACTCAATGACGTTAATAAAAATTTTGTAAAAGCTTTATATCCTTTTGATTTATTATCTGGAATGGTGCTCACCAAAGCACTACAACAGTATGGCCAAAATGAAAGATCTCTATTCCATTTTCTAAGTACGAATGAAAAATATGGTTTACAAGATTATGATAACAAACAAAATCCTTATTATAACTTAAGTTGTGTTTACGACTATCTACTTCATAATTATTACAGTAGTATCACAGCTCGACATAACCATGCCTACTTTCAGTGGACTTTACTTAGAAACTCTATAGATAGAGTTGAAGTTGAATTAACTAAGGATATAATTTCAGCTCAAAAATTGATCAAAACTATTGGCTTATTAAATATTTTAGGTGTTGATTCTGCCAAAATAAATGATGATTTAATAGAAAAATATGCAACTACTGCTTTAGGTATTAGCAATCCTCAATCTATTTTAAATCTTCTCCTGAAGAAAAAAATAATTAGATACCAGAAGTTTAATGAAAAATATAAGTTATTCAGGGGCACAGATATAGATATTGACCAGTTAATAGAAGATACCAAAAGGACTGCAGAACCTATTGTAAATATAGTTTCTGAATTACAAAGTATCTTCAACTTACATACAGTACAGGCTAAAGCAATTACTTATAAAAAAGGTACACCTAGATTTTTTAAGTTTATTATTAGTGATGCTCCTATTGAAAAGTTTGAAGAAAAAGATGGGGCTGTAGACGGATTTATTAATCTTATTTTCAAGAAACAGGCTCCCTTAAAAATTCTAAAAACTATACATGGAGAACCTATTTTATATGGAGTTTATAAAGGCACTTCCTACATTAAGAGCCTTTTATTTGACATAAAAGTTATAGAAGAAGCAATAAAAAAAGCTAGTGGGGATAATGTAGCAATAGAAGAATTAGAAGAAAGAAGAATTCATCAAGTCAGAGCTTTAAATATTGCTATTAATGAACAGCTATTTGCAGATCAAAATAGTTCTATAAAGTGGTATTTTGAAGGGGAGCTTATTACTATCAAAAACAGAAAAAGCTTTAATCGACAACTAAGTACAATTTGTGAACTTACTTACCCCTATACCCCTGTTTTTAGGAATGAGTTGATGAATAAAGAAAAAGTTTCAACCTCCATTCATACTGCTAGAAGAAACTTTTTTAGAGCCTTGCTAGAACATAATAGTTTAATGCAACTAGGTTTTCCTGTAGATAAGAATCCTGCCGAGAAAACAATTTATACAACATTATTATACAATACAGGTATTCATCAAGATAATGGAATCTATGGGTATTTTAATAACAAGCCTGTTGATGAAACTTTTGCACCACTCTGGGAGACGAGTAAAGCATTTCTGAAAAAGGCCAAAAACAATAAGTTGTCTATAAGCGAATTTATCAATACCTTAAAATCAAAACCCTTCAAACTAAAGAATGGTTTTGTAGAATTTTGGGTAAGCGTATTTTTATTTGTTCATAGAGAAGATTATGCTCTCTTTAAGGATGCCTACATTCCTGAATTTTCTTCTGAGCTCTTTGATTTAATCTACAAAGATGCTCACAAGTACAAAATCAAAACTTTTGATGTTCAGGGAGTAAAACTAGACTTATTTAATAAATATAGAGAATTAATTCAAGTAGATAAAGCTGAAAAAGTTTCTAATAGTTCATTTAAAAAAACAGCTACTCCATTTTTAGTATTTTACAAGCAATTGCCTAAATACACTAAAAACACAACTAGGTTAAGTACTGCTACTAAGTCATTTAGAGAAGCCCTGGCACAAGCAAAAGAGCTAGAAAAAACATTCTTTGTAGATCTCCCTACTGCTTTTGGTTTCTCAGCTTCTAAGCTTAGTCAATCTGAACAAAAATTACAAAATTTTGTCAATAGTATCCAACAAAGTATTCGGGAATTGAGAATGGCCTTTGGGGAGCTGATAAATCGAGTAGAAGAAGGGTTATTAGAAGTACTAGGGTTTGATGGGTTAAAATTTGAAGAATATTCCAATAAAATAAGAACTCGATACCAATATATCAAAACACATCTTCTATTACCTGAACAAAAAAAGTTCTACACTCGTATAAACTCTCAAATACCTAGTAGAGAAGATTGGATAAAAAATGTCACCCACGCCATTATTGGTAAAAAATTAGAAGATATTTCTGATAGCCAAGAAGCAAAAATACAAGACAAACTAAAAGATGCTTTTCAGGAGTTAGATGATCTAATAGCAATTAGTAAAACACCATCTAATACAGAAGATGATGTTATTAGAGTTAAATTAATTGGCATCCACAAACAACCAATTAGTAGAAATGTAATTATCTCTGCCCAACAGCAACAACAAGTTACTAAACTTGAAAAATCACTTGATGCCCTATTAGGAGATGATCCTAAAATCAATCAAGCAGCATTACTTAAACTATTGCAAAAGTATATGGACAATGAGTAATAATATAAAACATGTATTAGGAATTTCTGGTGGAAAAGATAGTGCTGCCCTAGCTATTTATATGAGAGATAACTACCCAGAATTAGAGGTAGAATACTATACTTGTGATACTGGAAATGAGCTAAAAGAAACATATGATTTGGTAGATAGTTTGGAAAGTTATTTGGGCAAATCCATCAAGAAACTAGTTGCTGCCGAAAATAGTCCAGAAGACACACCATTTGACCACTTTCTTAGAGTGTATGGCGGGTATCTCCCTTCTTCTATGTCTAGATGGTGTACCAAAAAGATGAAATTAGACCCATTTGAAAAGTACATGGCTTCTGATTCTCCTGTTATCTCCTATGTAGGAATTAGAGGAGATGAGGATCGAGAAGGTTATATTTCCAAAAAACCAAATATTCAATCCATTTTTCCTTTTAGAAAAAATATTTGGAGTGAAGATGTTATCAGAAAAGCATTCGCCAACAATCAAATAGCATTTATTACAAAATTGTATGAAGAATATGGCGCTTCTAAAAACTTAGATAGAGTTTTAGAAATTGTCCAACAACCTATTAATCCTCAATTTCAACTTGCCCAAAAAGTAGATACCTTGCTTGAATTAGGTATCAAAGAATTTAATAGAGTTGTTTTTGCTTTTCTTCAAACAACAGATTATCCTTTGAGTAAAGTAGATTCATTTCCACTAGTAGAAAATGAAGATATTTTGGTTAGAGAGGATATATTTCAAATACTAAGAGAAACTGTAGGCGTGCCCGCTTACTATGAAATGAAAGAGTACCACGTAGAAATAGATGGAGAACTCCAAACTGGCTACTACTCTAGGAGCAGGTCTGGTTGCTTTTTTTGCTTCTTTCAACAAAAAATAGAATGGGTATGGCTCTACGAAAATCATCCCGATCTCTATACCAAAGCCGCCGAATATGAAAAAGATGGCTATGCTTGGACAGAAAAAGAAACACTCCTAGAAATGATCCATCCTGATAGAATTAAAGCTATCAAAAAAGAACATTATCTAAGAATGCAAAGAAATAAAAACAAAACTAAATCTGACCTCCTTAGTGATTTGCTAGATGATGCAGAAGGCGAAGGTTGTGCTGCTTGCTTTATTTAGAGAAATTATAATTTAACAATCTATTTTATATAATGGAATACTCAAAATTCACATATCAGGAATTGTTTAAACTAGCAAATCAAAACAAGCTAATTCTACCTAATTTTCAAAGAGATTTTGTTTGGAAACCAGATGGTCAAAAGGAATTGCTTGCATCGTTTTTAGTCAATCTTCCTGTTGGAGCTTTTTTAATATTAGAAGGAGAAGGAAACGAATTTGCATCGAAAGAGTTATGCTTTATTAAACGAAGAGTTGAATTTTCCAATCGTGATTGTTATTACTTATTAGACGGCCAACAGAGATTATCGACTCTTAAAAATATTTTTTCAGATCATTTAGGATTAGATACTCATAACTGGAAAGTCAATTATCAAGACTTGCACTATCAACTGCAAACCAAGTGGTTCATTAAACTAGATTTTGTAGACAATGAAGATATTTTTGGATTAGAAAAATTAAACTTTAAAGTACCACATACTAGTGCAAGAGGTAAAAAGAGTTTCATTCCCAAACCTCTCACACTAGAACCAACTGATGTTTTAAGTTCTATTCTTTTCTATAGAGTTAATAAAACTAAAAAAGATAAATTTTACCATCCTGATGCTGATTTAGGAGCAGGAAGCAGTTATGATAAAAAATTAAAATTAGCACTAAAATGCGCAGAAAAATCACTCATCCCATTATTTGATTTGCTAACTGATAGTAAGATTATTTTTAAAAATGCTTTAAAACATATTGCTAATTCTAGGTTAGAATCTTTAAAAGAAAAAGTTAGAAAAGATGTAGATAAATATGCTTCAGATTATTTAGGCCATCTAGACTCAGATATAGTCAATAAATACCATTCATTTAGAATGGATGAAGTAGAAATAAGGTGGGATAGCTTAAAAGAACAATGGGTTGAAGATATTTCTGATTACTTTAGAGATTTATTTAGAGCCGAAATAATGATCCCTACTGTAAAATCCAACGAATTAGCTAGAGCTACTAGTGTGTTTGAATTTATGAATAAAGGAGGTACTCCTCTTGATACCTTTGATATAATGGTCGCGAAATATGCAGGTGTAGGATCGATCAAAACATTATATGACAAATTGCATGAGGCTTTAGTAAATATTACACCAATCAAAAGAATCTTATCAGAATCAGGGCGAGATAATGTAGATTATAGCCCAGAACATTTTGAAATTTTCAAAAAAGACATTTTAATTAAGCCAGTAAAGGAGCAATTTTTAAACATATTATCTCTAATACACAAAATAAAAAAAGATGGCTTTTTAAAGACTAGTATCAATGATATAAAAAAACAAAAAATTCTTTCTCTCAAACAAGCAGATATAGATTCTAGTGTAGATGAAGCTATAAAAGGGCTATATAGAGCATTGGCATTTCTACAATTCAGGTGTGGCCTAGATAACTTTAATAGATTAAGTTATAAACTAATGCTTATACCAATTGCTGTAATACTATGTAAAGATGAAAATTGGCTTGACAAAAAAATTATAGATAGATTAGAGTTTTGGTATTGGTCATCTTTATTTTCAGGGCGATATAGAGAAAAACAAAATCAAAGGATAATAGATGATTTACATGAATTGTGTAAATGGCTAATTGCTAATCAACAATCTGAAATTATCAAAAGAAAAGATACTGTATTTGAAGAAACCAATTATTGTAATGAAGAAACTCTTCTATTAAAATCTGAAGATAAATCTGTTCCTACTGCAATTTATAATGGCATTCTACAATACATTTTAAGTCAAAAGCCAAATGATTTTGTGAAAGAGTCTCAAAAATTACGAGCTTGGGAAGTTTCATATAATAAAATTCATTTGGAAGATCATCATATTGTTCCTTTAGGAAGTGTTACTACTTTAGGACAATCCTCTACAGAACTAAGAAAAAATAAAAAACATATATTAAACAGTCCTCTTAACAGAACACTAATATCTAGAAGTGCTAATAATAAGATTAAGGCAATGAGTCTAGATAAATATTTACCTGTTTTGAACCAATCTGTGGGATATAGTCATTGTATTCACAACCCACCTAAAGATATATCAGCAGTAAAAGAAGGGAATTATGAGCAATTCCTAAGAAATAGATTCTCTTCTATCAAAAACGCCTTGCAAAGAGAACTAGATGCTTTGATAGAATAATATTTCACATTGCGCCTCCAATATTTTCTGACTGTAGGGATTAGATAAATAAATCGTTCTTAGAATAAATATCAACTCAGCCCACAGCCATAAAACATCTACTCACAAGACTTATCCGTCACAAATCTACCCAAGTCTTTATCACTTTGGAGTTTGCCCAACTCTGTCAAGGCATTGTAGTGTCCATTTTGGTGGGCCTTACAGAAGTGATCCCATGCTTCGGCCAAAAGCTGTCTTTTCTTTTTGGGATTCATGCCTCTTACCAATCGGACCACCTCCATTCGTTCTAAGCCTGCACTGATGTGAAAGTTATTTTTTTGAGTTTTTAGATCCTTGGCCGACTTGCGTTTTGT
>JBGCDW010000200.1:0-7124 GCA_045105775.1 Aureispira sp. | reverse complement strand
CAGAGACAAAAAGTAAGGTTTTTTCATCAATCAAGGCAAAAATTTAGTTCATAGCAGTGCTATGGAATCAATTTTTAACGATGAGTGAGGGAAAAAGATGCTTTTTTCGCTACGAATTTAGTCGTGATAATGTCTAATTATTTGCCTGTTTTAAAGATTAGAATTCAAACCTTTGAATTGTTTTTGTAGTATTTATTGCATTAATTTCTTTACAAATAAAATACCTGCTCGTTTTTATCAGAAAAATGTATTTAGTTCAATTATTTAAAAAATAATCCTTGGCTAAGTTACATTTAATCCTTAATTTAATGCTGTAATAAACTGCTCAATTTGGGAATGGTTTATTGCAAGCGCATTTTTCGACCTATTACATTCCATAAACTGGAATGGTTCAATCAAAAATTGGACACCAGCGCATTTTTTAGACCACTAATTCCATACATCGGAATTGTTCAATCGACTAATTTATCATGGCAGATAATAACGGCCTAGGTGCTCCTACAGAGGAGACCAGTGAAAGAGTACATGCTCCCAAACAACAGAATCGCAGTAAAGTTGGTGTTAATGCAGAAGCCTATGGAGATGAAATTAATCAAAATCTATCGGGCATTAATACCAAAGTAGAGCTTATGTCTTGGGGGGGAGTAGGTAATGCAACGGCTGGTGATAACCAGCAGCCGAATGGTGCTTCTTTGGCAGAAGAACTCGCTCCTCGAACGACAACTAATGAAAGCAGTGCCTCCTTTGCACCTGGATCAAGCCTGTCGGAAGCAGCAGCCTTGTCAGCAGCAGCATCCCCTGGATCAAGCCTGTCGGAAGCAGCAGCCTCTGGATCATCAGCTCCACCCAAACAGGGAGTAGATGACACTTTTGAAAAACCTGAGGGAGATGGAAAAGTAGAAGCAGATGTAACCAGTAGTGGAACAGCATCAGGATCTACTGGATCACAAGGCGATCCCACAGGGGATGCTGCGGCTGCCAAGAGCGATGCAACAATAGCAGATAATGCCAAAAAACAAGGCGCAAGCATGGCTGCCCCAGGGGGATCTAATGAAAAGCCTCCTGAAAATAAAATGGCTGCCAATTCCAGCATTGTTAGTCAGATTATGGGGGAGTACCAAAAAGTCAAAAGTCAATCAACAGACAGTGATAATGGTACCACACTAAAGGGCACTCAACCCAAAGATGGTGAAAAAGCAGTTAAAGAAGAACAGGAACGCCTTAGAAAAAAGAATAATGAAACAAAGCCACCAGACGAAAGCAACACAGATGGTAGCACGGGGGGGGGGGCTACACCAGATACTACTACTACAGATGAAAATGGCGTAACCACAGGAACACAAGACTCTGGAAGTGGTAGCAAAGACCCAGCCACTGAAGTTGCCGAGGCCGAAAAAGCATTACGACAAGCCGAAGCAGATAATGTGTTTAATGGTGACTTGACGGACGAAGAAAAACAACAACGAGACAAAGAGGAGGCACAACTGGCTGCTAACAAAGCACAAAAGCAGGCTGCCTCTAAGGAGGGCGTGGATGTGGGGAGGAGTGTGGGATATGGAGCTATTGTAGAAGATAATGGTAAGAAAATAACGCCCTTTGGGCCAGACGAAGAAAGCATCAATGCAGCACTGCCCAAGTTTAGAGACGATCATACCAAAGCGGCACAGGCAAAAGGTGACACCTACTATACGGCTTATGCACATGCCTATAATGAGGGCATGGAGCAGGGGATCAAGCTCAAGAAAGAAGCAGATGCAGCAGCCAGAAACCAGCAATTAGCCGACGAGAAAAAAACAATTGAATACAAGGTTGGTGGTATTTTAGGTACTGCTTGTGGAGCAGCCGCTGCCAAGCGCGAATCTGCTATTGATGTCTCTTATGAAATTCCTGTAAAAGATGCTCAACCAGAGAAAGTAGTCATACAAGGGCCGCTCAATCCCGTGCGATCTGCTATTATGGGGCAGAAAAAAACACCCGATGGAAAACTAGAGGGCGAGGCACTGGAACGTAGCTTTATGCAGAGCTATAATATGGCTCAAGAAGCACACAGCAAGCAAAAAAAGA
This sequence comes from Aureispira sp., assembly GCA_045105775.1. GTDB lineage: Bacteria > Bacteroidota > Bacteroidia > Chitinophagales > Saprospiraceae > Aureispira. Next base: position 5,060 of record JBGCDW010000200.1, on the reverse strand, counting down.
AAGGGCCAGAGAGAGACGCAGATTACACTGCTGGCTATGATCGAGGGTACAAACTGGGAAAACAAATAGCAGAAGGGACAGAACAAGACCCTGCCTTATTAGAAGAGAAAAAAAGTTACAACACACTTCCAGAAGATGCTCCTAAACCCAAACAGCAAAATAAAAACGGATTTTATGCGGGGTATAATAGAGGGCAAATAGATGTAGAAAACAAAAAAGCAAAAGCCAAAAAAGATGCCGTTGAGGAGCGCAATAATGATCCTAGCTTTAAGTCGGGCTTTGCAACTGGAAGTATGCAAGGATTCCTTAAGGCTCTTTTAGATCCTTCAGGAACCGACTTGCTGAAAGCATTGGAAAACCCAGAGGTCATGAAGGAGGGGGGCGTACCTGAATTCTTTCCAATCCCAGATGTGATTCGTGCCAATGTTATTGCCGTAATACAGGGTGGATCGGGGGACAAAGCTGTCAATGAGCTTATCAATAAGCCCAAATTTAAAGAAGGGCAACTGATTGGTTTTAACCAAGGTTATGGCAATGGGGAGCAAAACAGAATGACGTTTAAGCAACAGCAATTTAGACTACATCCTGATTATCAAGAATCCCAAAAAATAGTGTATTCAGAAGCTGATCCAATCTCTGGTGACACAGTGGGCATGAATATGGGGCATCTCGAAGCACATTTACAAGCAGACTACAGAGCACTCCAAAAGCAAGAAAATCTTTCTACAGAAGAAGAGACACAGCTAAAAACTTACGATAAAACGCTCAAAGCATTAGCCGCAGAAACCGCCAAACAAAATGAATTTTACAGACGTGGCGTGATTGATTCTTACAATAGTGCCCTACCAGTAGAAGAAAAGAGAGTAAAGGATGCTGTTGTCAAGGAAGCACATAACGACCCTGAATATTTAGAGGGCTTTCATTGGGGCGAAGCCGTAGGGGAATCACTCTTTGCGGGCAAAGAAAAAGTGAAAGAATTGCGTAGAAATGGGGTAGATATTACCGCGCGAAATCAAGCATTGAATAAAAAGCGACAACAAGTTAACAAAGACGCACAAAAAAAGGGTAAGAAGTACTTTGATGGCTATGCACGAGGCTATTCGGACATGCTAAGAAATCTGGAAAATGCGGGTAAGAAGACCGATATGGGCAATGATTTGACCAATACAGATGCTGCTATAAAAAAGGCCAATAGAGACAAGTTAGATCCAGCCGTCGCCAAAAAAGCTTTTGAAGAAGGAGCCAAACAAGGGTATGATCTTTATTTTGAAAATGCAAAAATCAATGTAGAGACAGGGGAAATGAATGCTCAGAAAGATTATGATAAATTAAAAGATAATCATAATAAGAGTAAAACAAAGTCCTATCAGAAGGATTTTGAGGCCAAAAAGTCAAAAATCCCAGCAGACCAACTAATTCCAGTGTATCAAGCAGGATATAATTTTATTGAATATAAGTCCGATTACTTAGAATCCTCAAAGAAATATGGTGCAGGAAAAGGTTTGGTAGATGCCAATCAGTTTAATACTGGATTTAAAAAGGCCGTAGAAGATGCCAAAAACGGAGAAACAAAAGAACCTGATGGAAAAGATGCTTACAAAGCAGGTTACTATGCAGGAGAAAAATACGCCAAATACACCCAGTTCCGCTCCAATATGATTGGCGCACAGAGCCAAATGCAAAATGCTCAAACAAATGCTGACGGAAGCCGACACAGTACTAATGTAGATCATACCAATCATGCTGCGACCGAAAACAGTGTAGCAGATACCAATGCCTTGGGGGTTTTGGGGGATCAGATGGCTGCCAAAGAAGCAGAGAAAATAACCCATGCTGCTAATCCTGTAGAAATGACCAAACAGCAAGAGGGCAAACTCTATGAAGTGCATGTGGCCGAACATGGATCGCAAGCAAGAGATCTTGCTGAAAATAGAAAGTGGCTGACCAAGGTCATCTATCTAAAGGAAGGTATTTCCTTGAAAGGAACAGAACTAGAAAATACGACGGTTTCTGTTGAATTAAAAGACGAGTCGGGTAATACGGTCACCAAAACCATCAGCAACAAACCAGAAGATGTGACCGTGGCTAGGGATTTTTATGGTAATCGAGCGCGCTATATCGAGCAATTGGCGCAAGCCTATGTAGATAAGACGATAGCAGAGGACAAAGTTTTGTCCAGTGAAGGAGCGAGTGCTAAATTGGTGAAAATTAGATTCCCTAAACGTTTGGAAGTTTATGAAGCAAAATTACAACAAATTAAAGGTGCCTATATCAAAGGTTACAACGAATTGTTTAATGCCATTATAACACAAGGTAAACCCGATGTATTCAAAGCTTGGTATCGTGATGTAGGTTATATTGAAGGAATAAAAGAACAAGCAGGAGATAATGAAGAAGTAAAGAAATTACACTTGCCATCGCCACCTTCAGAAGATACGAAAATTGACAAGGAATCAGATGAGTACCAAAATGGATACATAGAAGGCATCCAAATGGGGCAACAGATACAAAGTGGCTTAGTAGATCTCAAAGATGATCGCGATGCCTTTGCCAAAATGCAAGGAGGAGACTACAAACGAGGGTTTGACGAAGGTATTAAAATAGGAGTAAGAACAGGGGAGGTGGCTGCACGCGAAATGGATAAAAAACCACCATCAGAGCAAGATATAAAGGATAATTTGGCGGAACAACGCAAAGAAGCAGGCTTAGAGGTAGATCCTGAATTTGAGCGTGGTTATGTAGAGGGCTTCTTTATTGATTATTGGAAGACCAGAGATTATTATTACGGAATCGAACTGGGTTATGAACAGAATCAAAATGGAGCAGAAGGAAGTATGACACCAGAGGATGGGGTGACTATCAAAGATAATGCTGCCTTTATAGATGGTTATAACAAGGGGCGTTCCAATGCACAAATGGGGCGTGACAAGAATGCTACAGGTAAAGAAGGAGAAGAAGAAAACACCTTTGATGCCAAAGTGAAAAAAGCGGCATTGGATATTGCTTGGTACAATGGTACGATCAAAGCCATGACGGAAATTAATAACGCCTCTCCAAGACTTCGATTCCTAGATAAACTGCCCTTGGTGTTTGCTGGTCATCCTTTGTATGGTCAATTTGAAAGTCTTAAGTCGATACAAGCAATTACGACAGAACTTGGAGAGGGTTCCCTTGACAAAGGGATTGCCAATACATTTCCTTATGAGATTCCCGAGCCTCTTAAAATGGATTCAAATGAAGATTTGCTAACCATAGATGCTGTAAATAGTATGCTCCCTAGTCGCGATAATTCAGGAATGGGGGGATTAGAATTAGATAGAGAATCCATTATTTATTTGGAAATCATTAAGGATACCTATAAACTACATGAAGAAAATACCTACCAACAGGCATTATCGGATATGATGAATCTCACTATGATTATGGCGAGTGACCCTACTGGTGGTGGACCCGATAGTGCTACTACTGGTGGGGGAAGTAGCACTGGTGATAATGCTGGAGTAGTGGCCGATTTGATGGAAGAATTGGATAGACTCTTTGGTAATGGTGGCAGTCATCAAAATTTTGTCATTGATGAATTGGAATTGATTGATCGGTTTTATGATTTAGAATCCGAAATCGAAGGCCGTCACGATCCTATTAAGGACAAACTAGAGCAGATAGATCTTTACCAAATGACTATGGAGTATGTTTATGATGCAGATACCACTTTGCTCGCCTCAGAAATATATCAATTGGAGTTAGACATCCAAGCACTGGACACGCAAATTCAACAGGCCAATGCCCAAGAGAAGAAAGCATTGAGGCAAGAAAAAAGAGAACTAGAAAATGAGCTACAGAATAAACAACGAGAGGAACGTTTACAAGGAACCGAGAAAGACAAACTTCAACGCGATTGGGAACAGGCAGAGGAAGACGTAAGAGACGAGATTGATCAAATTCGCCTATTCATGGAGGACGAGATAGCTTTTGAAACGCCCTTAGCATCCAATGAAGATATTTTGGAGTATATCAAGATTAACTTAGAAACCTCCAAACGAAGAGAAGAAGGAGAACAAATTTATGAGGATATTAATATCTTTAATAACCTAAAACTACAAGGCGGATTTGATTACGAAGAAACATCGGCTTTTGATGCTTATCTAAGAGGTGATGGCACCTTACAAATTAGTGCAGATGCCGAGCGTATAAACGTTGGAAATGCGGATGTAGAAATTGAGCGAGAAGGATTTAAATTTACAGCCAAGGGATTGGAACACGATCACAATGATAATAGCTTTACTCTATTTGACGGACATTTGATTACCCCCAAAATTGAAGGTGGTCGCCATGAGGGCGTTAAATTAGATTATACCTTCCATACCTTCCGATTGGAGAAAGGATTTACTATTAAGGCAGAAATTGAAAACCAAATTGACCAATTGAAAGGAGGCTAGGCTAACGCTTTTAGCAAGGTTTCTATTTCGGTCAAGCTGTTGTGGCGATGCAAACAAATGCGCAGCCGTTCGCTGCCTACGGCTACCGTAGGGCGACGAATAGGACGCACGTCAAATCCTTGTTTTTCTAGGGATTGGCTACAGGCCACAACGGCCTCGTTGCCAGGGATCAATATACTCTGTATAGCACTTTGACTGGGGAGTGCTATTTTAGAATGGGGCAAATTTGACCTAAAAAAAGCCGTGCGCTCTTGCAATTCTCTGATCCATTGCTCGCCATATTGTTGTAGTTGTTGGTAGGCCCAAAGCACCCGTTCAACAGAAGAGGGACTAGGGGCAGTGGTATAGATAAACGGACGTGCATAATTGATTAGGAAATCGCGCAACGTAGTAGAACCCAAAATAGCAGCCCCATAAGCTCCTATGGCTTTTCCGAACGTATAAATACGTGCAAAAACCTCTTTTTCAATGCCCAATGCACAACACAACCCTTCGCCATAAGTGCCATAACAACCTGTACTATGTGCTTCATCTACTATGAGATAGGCTTGGTAATATTGGCACAAATCTACTAAAGCAAACAATTGCGCTTCATCCCCGTCCATTGAGTAAACCGATTCTACC
>JBGCDW010000199.1:0-15753 GCA_045105775.1 Aureispira sp. | reverse complement strand
ACCATGAATACACCGATTGTGTATGGACTTTAAAAAAAACTGCTAGTTCATCTACTGTTTTGCCTGAATGACTTAACAATATTGCTTGACACTTTCTTCTTGTCAAATGGCTTTTGCCTGTTTTGTATCCTTTTTCTAATGAACTCTTTTCTTCATCAGTTAATCCTTTGATATATTTTTTCTTACGACCCATCTCGCTAAGTTAATAAATATTTTATGATTATTTTTGTCTAACCACTTACCTTTAGTTTTTCATCTAGCAATTTGGTGCTAAAAAGAATACCTGTAGGACTGAGCAGAGCATTCAGTTCGTGATACTTTACTTTGTTGTCCATAGGACTGTAGCATGGAGTATTGGCGAGAACCTCATACGTACCTTCTTTTCGTGCTACAATAAAACTTTTACAACCCGATTCAAGCTTCTTTAAATCAGATTTCTTAAGTTGCTGAAAAGGATTATCTTTTTTCCATTCGTAGGAATCAATCAATATTTCATCTTTGATTTGATAGTAGGCAATTAATGCAGTATCTGGCGATAGTTTGGTTATTTGTATAATACTACTAGAAAGTGCAGATTCATAGGCATTGGCCTGAAACCAACCAATATAAGCCCAATATTCACCCACACGATTTTCCTTCCAAACCCTACGCCCAATAATTTCTTGCCTTTTTTTATTAGCCGTGTCAATTTTATTAGAAAAATGACCGACCCAAAGATTGGTAATACGTTCAAGACGATTGTTAGATTCATACTTCTCAGACAATTCATTGATGTAAATTGTATTTTTTTGATTGGAACAACGTACAAAACTTAGAAGGCTTATGAAAATAAGGAGCGCAAAGAGATGGAGATTTTTATATGACATTTTCTAGAATAAAATAAATTAATAGAAATATGGTAGAATACAAGAAGAGTATTTACAAACAGAATTGCTTAACAATATAAAAATAATTTTTCTTTAGAAAAATTATTTTGTGATGTTGTTTTAGGATTAATTATTTAAATTTTAATAATATAAATTTACTAAAAAATATTTGTTTCAATAAAAAAAGTCATCTCAATATAAGTTAGAGATGACTTTGTAAAGCACTTAAAATGAGTAGTATAGAATTAATCTATTAGTGCAAAATTTTCATATTTTTTCTTCAGTTCAGAACGTGTAAAACGTGAAAATACATTGTTTTTATAAGCTATCAATACGTTGAAATGTTTATCTAAAAATTTAGTATGAAACAGGATATTAGAAGCGGTAAGCGTAGCATCAATCTTGTAGTATTTAATTTGATTTGAAATAGGACTGTAACAAGGCCCATTGGCAACAACTTCACAACTTCCATCCGATCGTTCAACAATGAAACTTCCGCAAGAGGTTCTACAAGCCTCTAAATCCGATCGTTTCAATTGCTCAAAAGGCTCGTCTTTTTTCCATTCAAAAGGATCAATCTTTGTTTCCTCCTTTATCTGATAAAATGTAATGTAGGCTGTATCAGGAGCAATTCTAGTAATTTGTGCCAAACTGCTAGATAATGCCGATTCATAAGAATTTGTCTGAAACCAACCCAAATAAATCCAGTATTCATCTACCCGACTCTTTTTCCAAATCCTACGCCCAATAATTTCTTGTTCAGATGTTTTGTTTTTGTCGTTTTTGTTAGAAAAATGACCCACCCAGCGATTAGTAATACGTTCTAGGCGGTTCTTGGATACATTTTCTTGTGTGAGTTCGTTGATGTAAACCATATCTTTGAAGTTAGAACAACTTGAAAAATATAAAAGAAGGATACAAGCAACTAAACTCAAAAGGGACACTTTTTTCTGCATAATTTTCTTTATTAACTGTGAAGGGGAATCAACGGGAATTAATCAGAGAAAATTAATACGGATTTCAGTACATTGGTCTAGTGTATTCCTTTGAATACCATCCTAAAATACGATAGTTATGCTACAAGTAGTGTCGTTTTTGTGCCAATTGTGCGGCAATTTTTTCCATTGACTAAACATTGAAATAAGAGTTATAGTAGCCAATTTTTTAAGAGGGGTGTGTTTTTGCCAACAATGCCTCTGGTATACGTATTAAGTACATTTTTTAATATCAGGATGAGTGGAGAGTCTTGGTGTAATAAAAATGGAGGACTACTCAAAAAAAGATTAAAAGACACTGTTGGTTGTTGAAAATAACTTGCTACATTGGATTTATAAAATCTAGAAATATGAATGTAAAAATTTGGATACTTCTGCTAGGGTGCTGGCTGATGAGTAATTGCAATGCCCCAGCCCCACAAGAAACAATTGTAGCGTCAAAGAATGCCACCACAGGAGAGCGAACGGGGTTGTATACCAATAGTTTTGGACTGGTCATTCATGCAGGTGCTGGTTTTCTCAAAAAAGAAAATGTGAGCGACTCTATGGAGGCAGTCTACAAAGCCAAACTTACCGAGGCCATCACAGCAGGACACCAAGTGCTGGAACAAGGTGGAACAAGCTTAGATGCCGTTACGACTTGCATTAATATTATGGAAGATTGCCCCTTGTTTAATGCAGGTAAGGGAGCGGTATTTACCCATGAGGGCACCAATGAATTAGATGCTTCGATTATGGAGGGCAGTACCTTAAATGCTGGAGCGGTAGCAGGGGTCAAACGCGTGAAAAATCCAATCAATTTAGCTGCTGAGGTGCTGCAAAATAGCAAACATGTATTGCTCACTGGAAAAGGAGCAGAGGAATTTGCACAAGAGCGTGGGGTAGAATTGGTCGATCCCTCTTATTTCTATACGCCAGCGTTGTATAAAACCTTACAAAATGTTATCAAAAGAGAAGAAAAAAAGAAGGCGAAACAACAACAAAAAGAAGGTGTGCAGACAGGATCATTGGATTTAGATGCGTATGAAAATCCTTTTATCAAAAGTGCCAAATTTGGTACGGTAGGTTGTGTGGCCTTGGATAAGAATGGCAATCTTGCAGCAGGGACTTCTACAGGAGGAATGACCAACAAACGCTGGAATAGAATTGGCGATTCTCCAATTATAGGCGCAGGCACTTATGCCAATAATGCCACTTGTGGTGTGTCTTGTACAGGGACAGGCGAATATTTTATGCGCAGTCTGGTGGCGTATGATATTAGTGCACTAATGGACTATAAGGGCAGTACCTTAAAAGAGGCCACTGAAGAAGTCATTCAGCGCAAACTGAAAGAATTAGGCGGTTTAGGGGGCGTTATTGCTTTGGACAAGGATGGCAATGTTTCTATGGATTTTAATACCCCAGGAATGCATCGTGCTTTTATGGATGACCAAGGAAATCTAACCATAGGATTGTACCAAGAAAACTTTCCCACACAAACCAAATAAAAAATCACTGCTCGATTAGCTGTTAAAAAAGTTAAAGTTTTCAAAACAAGCACTTTTTTTAGGGCTAAAACCAGTATCTTAAAGGATGGTAAAGTGCTGTCCTAGATAGTGCTACATTAAATTACCATTTCTATGTGTCCTTACTGACATTTGTCAGCATTTTATTGTAAGCTAGCCGTCAAGGCATTATCAATACTATCTATGCAACAGAGCAACTATCAATCTCTTTTAGAAAAAATTGACCAGTTTACCCGCAAATACTACGTCAACAATCTGATTCGAGGCGTTTTGTACAGCACAGGTTTACTATTAGCCGCTTTTATCGGTTTTGCTTTATTGGAGTATTATTACTTCAATGCTACCGCTTCTTCCATGCAATTGAGAAAAGTTATTTTTTACTCTTTTGTAGGAATAAGTGTACTAACCTTGGGAGCGTTGGTCATGCGTCCATTGCTGCATTATTTCAAGCTTGGAAAAGTAATTTCTAATGAACAAGCAGCACGCATTATTGGACAGCATTTTGGCAATGTTAAGGATAAATTGCTGAATGTATTGCAACTCAGAGAGCAGATGAATTATGCCGATTCTGCTTTGTTAGAAGCAAGCATCAATCAAAAAATACAAGGGCTAAATCCTGTACCTTTTGCGGCAGCAGTAGATTTGCGAGAGAACAGACGCTACCTTCGTTATGCCCTTCCACCATTGTTGTTGTTGTTATTGCTATTATTTTCTTCTAATATCCTAGAAGATAGTACCAACCGTATTATCAATAATAATAAAGACTTTGAAAAAGAAGCACTCTTTAAGTTTTTGGTGTCTGATGAAGAAAGAAAAGTGGTGCAATACGAAGATTATACCTTGAAGGTAAATATAGAAGGAGAGGCACTCCCCAATGAAGTATTTGTAGAAGTAGATAATTATCAATACAAGCTAGAAAAAACCAGTCCTTCTACTTTTGAATATACGTTTGTAGAAATGCGGAAAGACACCAAGTTTCAATTGGCAGCCAATGGCGTACGCTCCAAAAATTATGCTATTGACGTTTTAGAAAAACCTCAAATTGCTGATTTTGACATTACCCTAGATTATCCTTCCTACACGGGTCGTCAGGATGAAGCTATAACAGGGATAGGAGATTTGGTCGTGCCTGTGGGAACCAATATTGATTGGTTGTTCAATTCTGTAAACACCAATCAGGTGCAAGTGCGTTTCCCTGGCGAGCAAAAAGCAGTACCTACAACACAAGTCGGAGAAGCTAACTTTACCATCAAAAAGAAAGTATTAAAAGAAGGCCAATACACGGTTTTTATGGCTAATGAAGAATTGCCTACAGGTGATTCTATTTCTTATGCACTAACATTAGTGCCCGATTTGTACCCTTCTATAGAAGTACAATTTAATAGAGATAGTTTGAATGATAAAGTCATCTATTTTGCAGGAGAAGCATCCGATGATTATGGCTTGAGTGCCTTGAACTTTCATTACAAAGTGGTTAGAAATGAGCAAACATTGCAAGAAGAAAAATTGCCCATGCTCCTTACCAAAGGTAAGCAAACGACGTACGATCATATTCTGAATGTCAAAGAATTAGGACTGAAACCTGGCGATAAACTAAGTTATTATTTTCAGGTGTTTGATAATGATGGGGTCAATGGACGAAAATCTACCAAAACATCCATGATGTATTATGAGATGCCCACCGTAGAGGAGTTGAAAGAACAAGAATCTACCAACAATGATGAAATCAAAAACGAGTTGGAAGATGCGATTAAAAAAATGAAGAAGTTGGGGGATAATGTTAAGAAGGTACAGAACAGGATTCTTCAGAAAAAAGAAATGAATTGGCAAGATCGCCGCGAATTGGAAAAACTCATCAAGGAGCGAGAGCAGATTGAAGAGGAAATCAAGGATGCCAAGGAAAATTTTGACGAAAATATCCAAAAACAAGAAGAGTATCAGGAAGTCAGCAAGGAAATTGCCGAAAAGCAGGAAATGCTCCAAAAACTCTTTGAAGAGGTCATGAATGACGAAATGAAAGATTTGTTCAATGAGATGGAAGAAATGCTCAATGAGATGGATCAAGAGCAGCTCAAGGAACAATTGGACGATATCAAGTTGAGTGAAGAGGAGATGGAAAAAGAGTTGGACAGAATGTTGGAACTCTTCAAGAAGATGGAGGTAGAAAAACAAATGGAAGATGCAGTGAGTGAGTTAGATTCACTGGCCAAAGAGCAAGAAGAACTCAGCAAAGAAACAGAGGAGGCAGCCAAAGAAGCAGAAAAAAATAAGGACAATCCAAAAGCAGCAGAAGAGACCAAAAAGAAACAAGAAGAATTGAAGAAGAAGCAGGAGGAAATCAATGAAAAATTTGATAAGGTTATGGAGAAGGTAGAAGAGGCCAAAAAGAAGAATGAGGAGCTAGAAAATCCTATGGATATGGATAGCAAGGAATTGCAGCAGCAAAAGAAGGATGCCAAAGAAAATATGAAAAATAGTAGCCAGCAGCTACAAAAACAGAAGAACAAAAAAGCGTCTAAATCTCAGAAAAATGCCGCTGAGAAAATGAAAGAAATGTCGAAAGAAATGAAGGAGATGATGCAGATGAACCAAATGGCACAAATGCAACAAGATGTCAAGAGTATGCGTCAGTTGTTAGAGAATTTGGTGGACATGTCTTTTGACCAAGAAGCATTGATCGAGGATGTGAATGTGACCATTGCCAATACACCAACTTATATACGTTTGGTGCAACAGCAAGATAAACTCAAGGATGATTTTAGACACATTGAGGATAGTTTGCAGGCATTGAGCAAGCGTGTGTACCAGATAGAAGCCTTTGTTACAGAAAAGGTTACGGAAGTGAAGAAAACACTCGGCAAGAGTGTCAAAACACTAGAAGAACGCCAAAAACGTACGGCTGTAGTACAGCAGCAATACACCATGACAGGGGTCAATGATTTGGCCTTGATGCTCAATGAGGCAATGGACCAGATGCAGCAACAAATGGCACAGCAAATGCCAGGGCAGCAAATGTGTGAAAAGCCAGGTGAAGGGCAACCGGGGAGTGATGGGGAAGGAATGGGCAAAGGCAAAAATGGCAAAAAACCTGGCATGGGAGGCTTGCGCAAAATGCAAGAACAACTCAACCAACAACTCCAACGTATGAAGGAGCAAATGAAAAATGGCCAAATGCCCGGTGGAAAACAGTTTGCTCAAATGGCGGCCAAACAGGCAGCCATTCGCAAAGCATTGCAAGATGCCAAAAAACAAAAACAGAAAAATGGCAAAGGCGGTGGCAAAGATATTCAAGATATGATTGATGCGATGGATAAAGTGGAAACGGAGTTAGTCAATAAACGCTTGCCCAACGATATGAAAGAGCGTCAAAAAGATATTTTGACACGCTTGCTACAAGCCGAAAATGCAGAGCGAGAACGCGAGCTAGACGAAAAGAGAAAAGCAGAGCGACCAGATGAATATACACCCAAAATGCCCCCTGCTTTGGAGGAATATTTGAAAAAAAGGCAAGGACAGGTAGAAATGTTTAAAACTGTTTCCCCTTCTTTGAAACCTTATTACAAAAATCTCGTAGAAAGGTATTTTAGAGCCCTTAACTAAAAAAATACAAGAGGATGTTACACACAGGTGTGAAAATTAGTGCGGCAAATTGCTGAATATTGATTTTTTATGCCCTTCAAACAAAAAAAATCTTGTAGAGATAAAGCATAAAATCTTTGTCTATTTTTAGGAGTGGATTTGTTTTAACACATTCAAGAAGGAGTTACCAAAGGTGAAAGCCAATTTAAAAAGCTAAAAAACCAACAATCTACATGTCTGAACTTGCACTTAACTTGACGCTTGAGTCACACCCCAAGAATATAGCACAAGTTGAACCTTATGTTAGCAAAGTAGTAGAGCAATATGAAGTTAACCAAGAATTGTATGGAAATATGCTAATTACGCTTACCGAAGCGGTTAGTAATGCCATTATTCATGGAAACAGTGCCAAAACTGCCAAGAAAGTATTGGTTTCTACCAATTGTTCTGGACAAAAAATTTGTTTCAAGGTACAAGATGAAGGCTCGGGATTTGATCCTGATAGTTTGCCTGACCCAACTGCCCCAGAGAATATTTTGACCCCAGGAGGACGCGGTGTATTTTTGATGCGACAACTTTCAGATGCCGTTACTTTTGATGATAATGGGCGTATCGTAATTTTAGAATTTACCTTACAATAGCCCTCGTTTGATAAAAAATGTCCCGATCAGAACAGCAAAGTTTTGATCGGGATTCTTTTGTTTTTACACCTTTAGTAATGCACTTTATTTTTTTGACCATTTCATGATAATATCATTTCACACAGAAGAGCTGGATTTCCAGTTGAAGGAAGAACAGGCTACGATAGATTGGCTCAAGGGCGTTATCCGCAAAGAGGGCTGGCATCTTGCAGCATTGAGTTATATTTTTTGTACAGATGCTTATTTGTATGAAATGAACGTGGAACATCTTCAACATGACACTTATACAGATGTCATTACGTTTCAGTATAATGATGAAGTCGTAGAGGGCGATATCTTTATTAGTGTAGAGCGTACCCAAGAAAATGCAAGGACTTATGGGGTAACGCCCAAACGCGAATTGCAACGGGTAATGGTGCATGGCTTATTACATCTGATGGGGTACAAGGACAAAAGCCCAGCCGATCAAACCCTCATGACGGCCAAAGAGAATGAACATCTACAAGCAGCACCCAATTAAGCGGCATAAGTTCTATCCAAAATCAACCAGCTTCCTAATTTCTTTGGTATCTTGTGGTGGTTATGGAAATTGTATTATCAGTTATTATTGTTAGTTATAAAGTTCCTTATTTTTTGGAACAAACTCTATTGTCTGCTCTGCGAGCAACAGAGCGACTACCTGCACAAATTATTGTGGTGGATAATAACTCCAAGGATAATACGCCCGATTTGGTGCGCCAAAAATTTCCACAAGTAGAACTGATTGCCAATACCGTCAATACAGGTTTTGCCACCGCCAATAATCAAGGAATAGAACAGGCTAAAGGCAAATTTATTTTGTTTTTAAATCCTGATACTGCCGTACAAGAAGATACCTTTGAGCGGCTGGTGCAGTGCATGGAGTCCAACCCTACTATTGGGGGGCTAGGCGTGCATATGATTGATGGCACAGGGGCATTTTTGCCCGAATCCAAGCGTGGCTTCCCTTCTCCATTGGTTGCGTTTTACAAAACATTTGGGCTTTCCAAGATTTTTCCGCGCTCGCCTCATTTCAATCAATACCATCTAGGCTATTTGGACGAACACACCAATCATGAGGTAGATGTACTCTCGGGAGCTTTTATGGCCATGCCGCGCCGTGTATTGGACGAGATAGGCTACTGGGACGAAGCTTTTTTTATGTATGGAGAAGATATTGACTTATCTTATCGAATAGTGAAGGCAGGGTATAAAAATTATTATCTAGCAGATACCACCATTATCCATTACAAAGGAGAAAGCACCAAGAAGGGAAGTTTAAACTACGTTAAGACCTTTTATGAGGCCATGATAATTTTTGCGCGCAAGCATTTTCAAGGTTCCAAGGCAAGTGTATTTGTATGGATGTTGCAGGGAGCTATTTATTTTCGAGCGTTCTTGACCTTGTTGTCCAATGCAAGCAAACGTGGCTTTTTGGTATTAGGTGATTGGGCACTTATTTATAGTGGCTTGTTTGCGATCAAAAACACTTGGGCACAATTGCGGTTTCAGGATTCAAGCTATTATGATAACAATCAAATGCTCCTATATTTTAACTTACCTATTTATGTGAGTTTGTGGATATTGGGCATTTATCTAAGAGGAGGGTATGACCAGAATGCCAGAACGCAACACTTGGTAACAGGAACCTTATTGGGAACCGTGGTGATTAGTATGTTGTACGCCTTTCTGCCACAAGATTTACGTTCCTCTCGTATGTTGATTTTGTTGGGGAGTTTGTGGGCAATAGCCGCCACGTATATTACCCGTAGTTTGGTGTCTTTGGTTAGAAATAATACGATCTTTTGGAGCGAATCACAAAAACGCAATATGGCTGTTGTTGGAGATGCCGAGGAAAGCCAGCGTGTGCTCAATTTATTGTATCAAGCCCAAGTTACCTTTAATTATCGTGGGCGCATCAGTCCAGATAAAGAGACCAATAATAATTCAGACGAGGCACTAGGAAGCTTAGAAGAACTGCCCCAGCTGACGGAATGGTATGATATTGACGAGCTTATTTTTTGTGGTAATAATGTTTCCTACACGACCATTATTGAACAAATGCTGGTGCATAAAACTCGTTTAAAATATAAAATTATACCTGCTCAAAGTGATTATATCATAGGTTCTGATTCTAAAGACAGTGCGAGTGACTGGTATACGGTACACATGAATTATCCTATAGCCAGTAGCATACAACGTCGCAACAAACGCCTATTAGATTTGTTGTATAGTGGCTTATTCTTGTTGGCGGCACCAGTTTTGTTATTTTTGTTAAAACAAGGAAGTGGGCTATTGCCTAATATTTGGGCAGTAGTAAGAGGTCAAAAAACTTGGGTAGGTTATGCACCAGAATCACAACTAAACGAATTGCCTCCGTTGCCTACAGCTGTTTTGACCCCTGTAGATGGCTTGCCTAATGAAGTTGATTCAGAAACGACCAAACATCGTCTAAATCAGTTTTATGCCAAAGATTACAACAGCAGCAGTGATGTGCAAATTATACGTCGCGGTTGGCGACAATTGGGGCGAAGATACTAGCTCAAACTGTACAAGGGTTTTATGTTATGGAAGAAACACAATATTACAAGAATACTTTTCATTTATCAGTACCATACCCCTTGCCAATGTTGCAATTTCTAAAGCAACAATTGCAATTGGGGAAACGCTATGCTATTATGGAAGTGCACACCCGCAATGGGCAGTGGAGCAAGCTGCTTCACAAGCACGTGCATTTGGTTTGTTCCTTGTGTACAGACCCTTCCTATCAGGTGTATCTCAAAGACCAACTAGTAGGAGCTACTAATTTTTTGAGCCTAAACGCCTTGCCTACTCTCACCAATATAGAGGATGATTCTATAGATTGTTTGTTTATTGATGAAACGTTTAATGGTTACGATGCTGTTCAGATGCAGCAGGAATTTGAACGCATTTTGCGCCTCAATAGTTATGTGTTATTGACCTATAATGAACGTATTGGGTCGCCCAATTCTTTTACAGCCGCCTATTTGCAATTTGTAGAAGCAACAACCAATATTCCTAGTGTTGAATTGCCCAAGAAGGAACGTCTAGATACCTTTTACAAACAATCCTATGCCAAGGAATTGTTTAACAACCAGCAGCGTCTTACTTGGCCTCAGCTAGAGCAGTATTTCCTGACCCAAATGGAAGAACACAATCAACGGCCTACGCCTATGCAAATCAAGCATTTGAGATTGTTATTTGAAGAGCACCAAGCAGAATCCAAAGTAATCATGGCTTACCAAACACATCTGTATTACGGCTTGTTTAATTACTCTGTATCTGAAATCTCACTCAAAAAAAGCCTCTTTTTTAATCTATTGCGTCCCTTTGCTTTTGTATTTTACATTCTTATCAAGGCCAATATCTATTTCTGGAAAGGCATCAAACGTCTCCAAACCGCATTTACTTCTAAGAATAGTTAGGCCAAGAACCCTAAGTCTGGCTGGGGCGTAAAATTGGGAAAAATACGATCCAGTTGTTTGGTGTGCATTCTTCGGGTCAGCACACTAGACAAAATACTTCTATAATCGGTTGTAACTTCCAAATCGACCCCTCTATTGAGTTGTCCAGGAGCTAACCCTGGCCAATTTCCATACATTTTGCCTCCTCTAACACGGCCACCTAATACCATAGATAAGCCTGCATGTCCATGATCTGTTCCTTGATTCTTGTTGGCCTTGAGCCGACGGCCAAACTCACTCATTGTAACAATGGTCAAACGCTTGTGGAATTTTTGCAAATCATTGTAAAAAGCAACCAATGCCTTGGAAAAACCTTCGATCATAGGAGCAAAGGTATAAACTTGACCATTGTGATGATCCCAACCACCCATTTCTACGACGGCCATTTGTACCCCTGTATCTAGTTGGATGAGTTGCGCCAATTCTCGCAAATTTTTAGAGAATTCTTTAATCAAATTCCCAGTGGGATAATCTTTGTGTTTGTGGTGCAAATGTTCTGCCTTTTCGGCCAACTGTTGGGTGTTGTGGATTGTTTTTTGGCCTGTTTTGGCTAGAGCACCCTCGCCTTGGTAGAATGCTTTGAGCATAGCTGGGGCTTTGTCGCCTCCATGTATACGAAAATCTTCTAAATTGCTAAATGCCTGTGCTTCTTGGTGTTGAAATAACAGATTGGACAAACCTTGTTTGCCAAAACTTACGGCAGGAAATAAACCTTGTGTATTAATTGTAGAAAAATACCGCGCCATCCAACCACTATTAATGGAAGCTCCTTTGCCATCCCAGCCCATTTCCAACAATTGCTGTGCCTCAAAATGACTTCTTGTGTTGTGGGTATTGCCCATGGCATGAACAAAGGCCAAGTCTTTGCTGTCATACAGCTCCTTGAGTGGTTGGGCCTTGGCATGTAAGCTAAAATCTAAGCCCCCCAATCCATTTTTGAGCAGAAGGTTGGCTTCCTCGCTTACGCGCAGGGCACTTGGCCGTGCATGAACGTAGTGTTGATCCACGACAGGAGCCAATAAATTCAAGGCATCACAACCTCCTTTTAGAAAGATAAAAACAAGAATTTCTTCGTTGTTGGGCGCACCAAACAAAGGGTTAAAAGCAAAACTGGCGGCGCTGGGCATACTGGACAAAGCAAAAGTGGCTCCAAGCCCTTTAAGAAAGTTTCTTCTGTGCATAGTAACAAAGGATTAACGGTATTGAAATTCAGGAGTCATGGCTATAAAGGCCCATAATTGACCAAATAAATAACGTTGGTCATCGTCATTATAGGTCAATGGTGCTTGGTCTGCCGTTCTATTTTCTCGCAAGAGCAGTTGTATCAGCGGCTCTTTGTGGGCAAATTTGCGCGCTTGTTCCTTGCCCAACAGCCGCTCAAGACATTGTTGTACCACTGTTTGAGCACTTTGATTGGAATCGGGAAGCAATTGTGTCGCATCTTTGAAGATTTTGTGCCAATTGGAGTGCAGCAACTTGGGCATGACGTTCCAACGTTGCAACAGCATGTTACTGCTAGACCAATGACTGGCGTAATCGGGAAAGCCATCAGGTGCAGGAGCACTGAAAGGCATCTGCCCCAAATCTCCTAGCATCCAACGCAAGTGCATATTGGGAGCTACTTCTAGTTCTAAAGATCTAAACAGGGACATCAATAATTGAAACGGTGTTTTGAATTTTTTGCCCAAGGAAGCTTGGAATTCTTCGGAGCTTAGGATGAGCCGCAAAACTTGGCGAATTTGGTCAGGAGCTTTTTGGGTATTGAGCCACAATTGGGCCGCACGTTCTATTAGAGCCGTTGGCGGATTATCCGCTACAAAATAACGACACAGTTTGGTGCATAGAAAGTAGGCCGTTTTTGGGTGATACGCTACCAAGTCCAATACCATTTGCCCATCTTTGAGTGGCGGCTGATGGGAAGGGATTTCGGTTCCTAAAACTCTTTTTTGATAATGATCGTGCCAGCGTTCTATATACATAAATGCTCCTGTATCGGGGCGTACATCCTCATGGCCATCAGAACCATAGGCAATAGACCAACCTGTGAATGCTCTGGCTGCTTCATAAATATCTTCCTCTATATAGCCGATTGGCTTTCCATCCTTAGCCCCTGGAATGTCTTTCCAATGGGCATATTCATTGGCCAAGTAAGCCGCTTGTCCCATTGTATGCAATTCAAACAATTCTCGTGCAAAGTTCTCATTGGCAGGACTGGCTCTACTACTGGCATTGTCCAAATAAAATAACATAGCAGGACTAGTGGCTACTGCTTCCAAGAAGGTTCTAAAATTACCAAAGGCATGTTGCCGAATCATTTTATCATAGGTGGGTAATGCAACCCCTACCCGTTGGTCGGCGTTGACACTAACGGTAAAATGGTTGTGCCAAAATTGCACCAACAATTCTTCTAATTGCCAATCACTATAAATGGCTTGATAACAATTATTGATGACTACTTCAGATGGAGGAAGGTGAGTTTTTTCGTTTATTCCTTGGCCAATCAATTTCCAGGACTCTTCTAGAGGTGCATGGTAGTAATTGAAACCCTTGTTCTTATAATGGACTTTATCTACTACAAATTTAAACGCATCTTTGCGCGCTTGTAGTTGGGGGCTGATCTGTTGGGGGGGATTTAATTGTTCCTCCAAGAATGCTTTGTATCCCATTGTTTTGAGCCTGTTTTTTGCGGCAGTGGTTGGGCCAAAGCTTAATCTATTAAGCAGTAGATGATTCATAAGCAAGAAGGAAAGGTTAGTAGAAGTATACGAATAGGCATCAATTGTTCAAAATAAATGCCAAGAGCAACTTCTGAAGCATATTGTAATTATAGATAATGATTATCTTTACCAAATAATTTTAAAGAAAAAAAAATCTCTAACCATTTTAAGATCAATCTACCCAACTTTTAGATTATGATAAAAAAAATAGTATTACTGACTAGTTGTTTTTGTTGCTTGTTAATGGCTTGTAATACCCCCAACGATGAAGGAGCAGGAAACCCTAATGGAACTGCTGCAAAGGGGCTGGCCAAACCCGAACCAGACTTAGAGTTTGCTTATATGCTGTATGATAATGATTATAATGCAGTACCTGTGGATCAAAATCCTACGTATTATACGAATAAAGTATTAGATAGTGCCTTGATTGGTCTAGCGTACCAGTTGACCAATGAAGTAGCATTTGCACCAGGATTGTCCACTATTGTTAAGCCTGATAAAAAAACAACTTGGTATCATTTGGGAATGCGTGGATTGAAATTATCTACAGATATGCAAGAGCCTTTATCTGGTAGAGGATTTATTGTATTTAGTTGGGAGCGTGCAGGCAATATGGTGCATTATACGACTTATCCAATCAATGAGTTGTTGGAAAAACAGAATCGCCATATGGTCGATAAGTGGGAAACAATAGAGACGTGGCATCAAGTACCTAGTGATGTACAGCAAGGTGATTTGTTAAAGGTTTATGTATGGAACCCAGAGGGGGGCACTATATACCTAGATGATTTGATTGTAACGGCTTGGCAAAAGCCAGCAACATGGGCCAATACGCCAACAGAGGCCATGCGTTTGTTGGCCGAGCAGAGCTATGAACATGAAGTGCCAAGTTTAGTTTTTAGCAATAAATATGCTTATCGAGGTACCTACTCCAATGTGGTTGGTAATTTAGAAGGGTACAATGCTTTTGGCAAAACCTATCTAACTACTTTAGAAGAAGCACAGTTGCAGAGTAATGATGTCCTACGCATTCGTTTTGCTGCTCTCAAGCAAGATCGATTCTACAGAAGTGAGCAAGCTGCCGTGATGGTTTGTTCTGTAGAAAGAAATGGAGTAGGCATTTATTGGGAAAGTTTAGGCATCAATTCTAGGCTTTGGAAACAGGGGCAGCAAGTAACCCAAGACTGGAAAGAACTAACATGGTGGCAACCGTTGCCCGATGGCCTACAACCAACAGATGTACTCAAGGTATATGCGTGGAATGATCATGGTACGTTGATTTATGTAGATGATCTTTCGATAGAAGTATTGTCCAAAGCACAGCCTACAGAGTAACATATGGAATCATTCTTTTTTTAGGTAAATTACATTGTAGTCGAGTACTCTGTGATAGGTATAGATGCTCATGTATTTTCGTGAAAGGTGCAAACTAAAGGTATCTAGCTTAAAATCATGCGTTGCTGTTAGGCTTTTCTGAAAGGGATTGAAGTATAAGCCTTTGTGCAATAATTTGATGGATATACTTCCTTGATCAAATAATTTGAAGGTGAGTGCAATATCATTCTTTTGTTGGTGTTGGGTTTCATCGTTATTAATAGAACCTAAGATCGACAAAAGAATTAATCGTATTTGATCGACTGTAATAGAGGGAATGTGATACAATGCTGCTAATTCTTCAAATAAAAGAGCAGCCAACTGTATATCTCCTTGAGGTTGGATCGTAATTGTTTTTTCTGATAAGATTTTTTCCATGCCTCCATGTCTAATTTAACTACAAAAATAACTACTCAAGTGGTAGTTTATTGTTGAAGTTGTTTAAAAATGGAATAGCGTTGATAATGAGTGATAATTTGATTCTAATCAAGGCAAAAATTTAGTTCATAGCAGCGCTATGGAGTCAATTTTTAACGATGAGTAGGAAAAAATTAGCTTTCATTAGCGACATTA
>JBGCDW010000198.1:0-5064 GCA_045105775.1 Aureispira sp. | reverse complement strand
TTACTTAAAAATTTCCAAAACAGCCTCCAATTCAGAAACAGCTCCTTTTAGTTCATCAATCGCCTGTTGAGCCAATACCTTAGGCTCAGGCAAGTCCTCATAATTTACCAGCTTTTCATCCGCAATCAAGCCCAAGTCTAGCGAATCGCCCTTTTTGCTTATTTCTTCCCGTGTCCAACAAGACCAACGCTCGTCTTGGATGCGTTTGCGGTCTTTGGCGGTATAGGCTTTTTCAAAATCCACCAAGTATTTTTGGGTAAACGGCGTACGCTTGCCAAATTTGGGCATATTCGTCCGCAGATCATAGAACCAAACTTCTTGGGTGTTGTTCTTGTCCTTTTTGCCTCGTTCAAAAAATAAGACATTGGTTTTGACCCCTGCTGCATAAAAAATACCCGTTGGTAAGCGCAAGATGGTGTGGAGCTTACATTTGTCTAAGAGTTCTCGACGCACTTTTTGTCCATCCCCATCCTCAAATAAGACATTATCAGGCAAGACCACGGCGGCTCTTGCGCCACCGCGTTGATGTAGAGAGCGGTAAATCCCTTGCAAGAAATTGAGTTGTTTGTTTCCACTTGGATAAAGCAAGTCGGTACGCGTAGGATTTTCGCCCCCTCGTTTGGTTCCAAAAGGAGGATTGGCCAGCACCACATCTATATTTTTGATGCTTTCGCCCATACTACTCAGCGAATCCCCCAATTGTATATTGCCCCCCATGCCGTGCAAAAAGCCATTCATCATGGCGAGTCGGTGGGTGTCGGGCACCAATTCGCAACCACTAAAGGCTTCTGTTGCTAGGAATTTATTGTCTTCTGCAGAGTGTTTGTACAGATCATTGTGCTGTACGATATGACGATACGCAGAAATCATAAAGCCATAAGTGCCACAGGCAGGATCGTTGATGCGTTCGCCTATTTTGGGATCCATCAATCGAACCATTACATCAATCAATACCCGAGGCGTAAAGTATTGGCCAGCACCAGATTTGGATTCCGCAGCATTCTTTTCTAATAAGCCCTCATACATTTCGCCCAAGCCTTCGTCACGCGCATCAAACCAATCCAATTCATCAATATGTTTGATGATTTTACGCAAATTGGCCGGTTGTCGAATCGAGGTTTGTGCATTGTTATAAATCTTCTGCACACCGCCTTTTCCTGTGGTGCCCAGCTTCAAGAGCAGTGCTCTATAAAAATTGAATAATTCAATCCCTTCTTTGCCTTTGAGATCCTCCCAACGGTAGCCCTCCAAAATATCCTCTTCTTTTCCAGTTTCCTCCGCCATTTTCAGAAATAGAATAAAAGTCAACTCATTGAGGTATTGGTGATAGGTGATTCCATCGTCACGCAATACATTACAGAGATTCCATAATTTGCTTACAATCTCTTGTGTTCCTAATGCCATGTATGTTTTTTGTTCTGAAGTTGTTTAATGCTTTATAAAGTAAGTTAACGTGAACTAAGAAATAGTAACATAGTTCGTTCTTTTTGTCATTGCCACAAAAAGAACCAAAAAACTCTAGGGCTGGATGACTTCTAAGGGGCAAACAGCCTTTTCATCCGCTAAAACTTTTAAACTCGCTGGCGCTCAAACAGTAAAAGTTTTGTTTTTTGCCAGCAAAAAACAGCTCCTGAAAAACCAATTTGCTTACCCTTAGAATTCATATGCCCAGTCACTGCACACAGTTAGACGTTTTATAGGTTGATTATCAAAGCTTAATGACTGTTTTAATTCTTTAGTTCACCTTAAGTTACAAAATATCTTCACCATCGTCCAAATTGCTTGCATGGGCTCGCTTGTGGCTCGGTTTCGACGCTCTAAGATAGCCCGAAACATTCGACATTTTACTTTACAGTGTGTTTAAGCGATTTGATAAAGGTATTCGTTCAATTCTTGTATAATCTCGGTTGTTCTGTTCTGGAATATTTTTTCCAGTCGTATCAAGCCGCCTTCTTGACTAAAGGGCGGTTCATTCAGATCCGCTAAGGTAAGCACAGATTCTTGAATAAGTTGGTCTTTGATACGTTCCAACCATTTCAATTGAATTTGGTTCCAAGAATGATTCTTTTTTAGTTTGGTAATGGCGTTGTTGATGCGCTCCTCATGACTGATTAAGTCGGTATTAAAGGCGGCTCTACGCACATGGGTAATGATATCGGCTACGATTGCTTCATTGGTCAGTTCCTCGAATGCGATATTGAGTTTGACTCGATTATACCCTTTTTCGTCTAGGATCAATCGAAGTTCTTTTAAGTCTCTGCGGGTTAAGCTTTTGGGTCTTTGACAAACAATTTTGAGGGCGGCGACTTCATTGATGTTCTGTTGCACAAATTGAGTGAAGGACTCAATATAATCTTGAGGTTTTAAGTTCTTCTCATAAGCTCTTCTTACCTCTTGGACTACATCTTGATGCTCGCTATACAAGGTGGCATAATTTAATCCCCTTCCTTTTTCTCGATCTAGGTAAATCCATAGATGCTCATACTCCGCTATGGTTTGGGTGAGTTGGCTCGGTTCTGTCGCTTTTAGCTTTTGTCCTAAATCTTTGGCATCTTTTTCTCCTGATAAGATTGCAAATTGATCCATCTGGTCCGCGTCAAAGTGGCGTGTTTTGCGTTGCAGTTTGGCAATAATTCTATCGAGTTTGACCTCTTTGAGGTATTCATCTTCAATAATGCTAATTTCTTCGCTTAAATCAACAAAAGTTTTGGTGACTAATGGAGCAATCGGCTTCATGACATTTTCTTTTGCCATTAGCTTGGTTACGCCCACACAATCGTATATTTTAAAAACCTCTTTGCCTATTTCATCACATTTACGAGTAGCCCGACCCAACATTTGATCGTACAAAATACGAGAATTGACCCTTCTAAAAAATACGATATTCGATATAGAAGGCACATCAATGCCAGTGGTCAATAAATCAACCGTAACTACAATACTAGGATAGTTGTCATTTTTAAACTTACGCAACAAGTCGGCTCTATCATAAACCTTACCTGTGATTTTCTTAATAGCACCTTCATCCACTTCTTCGCCAAATTTTTCAAATTCCTCTTGTAGAATATTAACAATCATATCGGCATGGGAATTTGTTGCCGCAAAGATTAAGGTCTTTTTCTTATCTTCTGGATGAATGCCATAATCTGCAATCAATTTGGCAATAATATTTCTATTAAAACTGTCATTGATTACTCTCCGATTAAAGCCCGATATCTCGACTTTGATTTCATCTTCCGTAACGCCAGCCTCTTTGATTTCATTTTCTTCGGGATCATAGAACTTCACTTCATCGCCTGGCTCCCATACAATCCCATTTTCTCCAAGTCTTGTTTTGAACACAAAAGGCGGTTCAAAATCAATCAAATAGCCTTCGGTTACGGCTTTTCTATAAGAATAGGTGTACACCGGATTGCCAAAAATCTCTGCGGTATGTATGGCAGGTGTTGCCGTCAGCCCAATTCGGTACGCATCAAAATAATCCAACACCATTCGATACTTGCTCTGAAAATCTTTCTGATCTCTCAATATCAACTCTTCTTCTTCCATTTCCTGATCCAAGGTATACCCTCTATGCGCTTCATCCACTACGATACAATCATAGTCACCAATACTAGGCGGTTTATCCGAATAGAGCACACGCTTCACCATGCTTTGAACCGTAGCAAAGTGCATTTTGGTATCTAACTCTGTTGCTGCCTTGGTCAAATCTTGCAAGTCATAGATTTGGGCAAAGGTTTGCAAGCCCTCAATTTTTACTTCTTTGAAGGCATCAGCGGCTTGCTTGCCCAACATTCGACGATCTACCAAAAACAAAATTCTTCTAAAGCGGCCAGATTTTATCAAGCGATAACATAGACCAATCGTGGTTCGGGTTTTTCCCGTGCCAGTTGCCATAGCTAACAGTGCTCTTCTATCGTCTGGATCCTGAAGCAATTTTTCCTCCACGGCTTTGATGGCTTCTATTTGATAATCCCTCAAACTCAATCCATCGGCATCCGTCAAATAATCATAATCCGATTTGGCCAAATTTTCTTCCCCATCTGTTTGGTCATAATGGAGCTTTTCAATTAAATCTTCGGGAGCAAACCAAGCTCGTAAAGGTCTGGGTCGATTGGTTTGCTTTCTTCCATCCCAAAACCAAATCCCAGAAGCGGTTTTGATTTGCTCCAAATACGATCTGCCATTCGTGGCAAACATAAAAGGAATAGGATAGTTCTTCTTATTAGGATGCTCAGGAAACGTTATCTCATGGGCCCTTGTTACGTTTTGACTATAGATTTTGGCCTGCCCCAAATCACTCATTACATTTTTGATATGCTTTTTGGCTTCCACAATACCGACCAATTGCAGGCCATTAAACAAAGCATAATCCGCCCATTTTTTACCACACTTCCATTCTGCAATGGCTTTGTATTTTCCTTTTTCTGGCAGTGTTTTGCAAGTTTTGAAATTGATGGTATGGGTATCGCATTCCCAACCTGCATCCCGCAATTGTTGGTCAATGCGTTCTCTGGTTTCGGCTTCTGTCTCTTCTCTTTTAAGAACAACCTTGTTCGCTTTTATGATCCGTTCTGCCTTTTGCTCTTTGGTAGCTTGCGATAGTTTTTTGACTTTTTCTTCAAAGTCTTTTACGGTTTCTTTGGCAGCCAATAGCGCTGCCTCCAATTCTTTTATCTTATCGCTATCATCCGATTGATTGACCGGCATTATAAAAGCAGGAGCTTCTACATCATCCTCATACACGGCATAAAACCAGTGTACGACCTTAACCGCTTGTCGCAGCATAAATTTAGCTTCGGCAGTGGACCCAACTCCAGCGTGTATCGCTTTGTTTCCAGCTTTACGAACTTTGTGCAACAGGTCATTGATCTCCGATGGCGTAACATTTTCATATTGCAAGCATTGAATTTTGTTGTGGTGGTCTTTGTAACTGGTATTTTCAATGCCTTCATAGTCAATGATGAGATTGACCATCTTTTCCGTCAAAAGCCTTAGTTTAGAAAGGGAGGTACTTGGATCAATGAACACATTACGTTCGGCCAACTGCCCAATATTGGCCAA
>JBGCDW010000197.1:0-11363 GCA_045105775.1 Aureispira sp. | reverse complement strand
TTTGTATTTCCTGCCAATCCAATCAGCCAGCCCAAGAAACATCTATTGAAACCAACCCTACCGCCACAAGCATGGACTATTTGGGGTTTGAATTGAAGGCAGGCGATATTTTGTTTCAGGATGTAGACTGTGGCCCTTTTTGTGAATCTATAGAGAAAGTGACCTCAGGTGTTGGTGGTGCTAAATTCTCGCATGTAGGTTTGGTTATACCCAAAGAAAAAGAAGGCTTAGTGGTCATCGAAGCCGTTTCAGCAGGGGTCGTCCAAACACCTTTGGATAGTTTTTTTAGCCGTTCTTTTGATGCCAATAAGCAGAGCAAAGTAGTAGTAGGCAGAATGAAGCAGCAACATGAACATCTTATTCCCAAAGCCATTGATTTTGCCCAAACCAAGTTGGGTTATCCTTATGATGAGGTGTTTGATATTGCGAACCAACAATACTATTGCTCTGAATTGATCTACTATGCCTTTAAACATGCCAATAAGAACAGCCCCATTTTCCAATTGCAAGCCATGACCTACAAAGACCCTGCAACCAATAGCATTTTTCCGATTTGGGCCGATTATTTCCAAGAATTAAACGTCCCCATTCCAGAAGGAGCACCAGGTTTAAACCCTGGCGGCATGTCCAAGAGCGATTACATCAACATTCTACACTTTTATGGCAAACCTCAAGGGTATGGGACTGTTACACTAATTAAATAACAAAGTGAGGATATGAAAAACAGTCGCATACTTTAATCCCGCCTGCTTTTTATGTAGTCTCATTCTATATTAGCTTATACGATTAGCAAATTAGAAACAAAAGGTTGCTTTTTTTGTTATAAAGGTAGATATTCGCATTAGGAAACAATGCTTTTTATATCAATTTTACATATCTCAACCAATGCTTTATTGTATGCGTCATTCATGGATTATAATCCCTTTTTTATTCTTAATATTGCCCTTTTGGAGCAGTTGTAATGATAATTACAAAAAAGTAGCAGAAACCCCAGAGGCTACCAACCACGATTTAGAGTTGGTAGTGTATGAGGCAAGTACTAGAGGTCGATTTCTGCGTATTGAAGTACGTTCACAAGGTATAGAGGTGTATACAGCGCATGGGGTAACTGATCCTATTCAGCAAGAAATCACTCCTCAAGAATGGAAAGTGATCGTAGAAGCCGTAGAAGCAATAGATTTAAACACCATTAGCTCCTTGGCGGCACCAAGCAGCGATCATTCGAGAGATGCGGCTCTATCGGCACGTGTTCAAATTGTTCACCAAAAAGGAACGTTTGATTCTTCTACCTTTGATCACAAAAATCCTCCCGTAGCTTTAAAAAAATTAACCGATCAACTTCTTTCTATTACAGAAGGTATTGATTGATAATTGTAATCATCCTCTAGTACAACACTATTTATTTTAAAATCTGGTATTCTTAATACTTGCCTCGTACCGTTATGAATGCCTAAATATAACAGACAAAACTATGTTAAGCCAAAAAATATTAGACGCACTTAATCAACAAATCGAATTGGAGGGATACTCCTCTGCTGCTTATCTTTCTATGGCCTCTTGGTGCGATCGCGAAGGTCTAGAGGGCTGTGCCCAATTCTTTTATGCACAAGCAGAAGAAGAGCGCGAGCACATGCTCAAGATTCTTCATTATATCAATGACATGGATGGCCATGCTTTGGTACCTGCCATAGAGCAACCACCTAGAGAATTTGACTCCATTCAATCCTTATTTCAAGTGGTGTATGAACAAGAGCAAAAAGTAACCCGCTCTATTCATGAAATCGTAACGATTACCGATCAAGAAAAAGATCACAGCACCAATTTGTTCTTGCAGTGGTATGTGGCCGAGCAACGCGAAGAAGAAACGCAAGTTCGTGGCATCTTAGACAAAATCAAGATCATTGGCACAGGTGGACAAAGCTTGTACTTTATCGATCAAGAAGTGGAGAAAATCAACCAACAACGTGGTCAAGAGGAAGAAGAGGCTGCTGCCTAAAAAAGTTAGGTCAGTAAAATAGACTATCATTAAAACAATTTGTTTTAATAAGAAGAAAAATTTCGTGGAATTTACTTTTTTTCTTATTTTTGTCGCCAATATTGACACCTTTTGTGTAGTGCTCCGTATAATAGGGCGTATCTCTTAGTTAAGACTGCTTAGAGACATCCATTATACAACACTACTCATATTATCACTTAACTTACCATTATCATGTCAGAATTAAAAATGAAAGGCAGAGTTGTTGCCATCTTTGATAAAGCACAAATTACAGATACATTTAGCAAGCGCGAGTTTGTTATAGAAACAGACGAGCAGTATCCTCAAACCGTTAAGTTTGAATTGACCCAAGCTAAATGTGATGACATTGCAAACTATAAAGTTGGTGAGGAATTGACGGTACACTTTAATGTACGTGGCCGCAAATGGACGAGCAAAGATGGTGAAGACAAGTATTTTGTCTCGCTCAATGCGTGGCGTTTAGAGAAAGAAACGGCTGCTCCACCAGCTGCCGATGCTCCTTTCCCTACTGCTGATGCAGAACCACCAGCCGATTCTTTTGCAGATGACTTGCCTTTCTAATTAGAAATAAGCATCCATTACCAAAGACAATGTTTACAAGCACGCTGAAAAATCAGCGTGCTTTTTTTATCGCAAAACCACTGTATTCAATTGCTTGGCTATGTTCATTTTCATCATCTGCAATTTCTGATTAATCTTAAGATTAATCATCATATTGGCAACATCCTTGGTCTCTTGTGCTTCTTTAATCTCCAATTGATTTTTACGTATAAGCCGTTCAATTTTCCTCAGCTTAAATCGCAAAATACCACTTTGAGCATCTGCCACATGGTTTCGTTCGGGCAAATCTTGGGTATTCAAAAATACATTTAATCGCTCCCAACCCTCCGAGAAATCATATTCTTGCAAGGTCGCTACGGCATCTACAGCCAGTTTGGCTATAGCAGGATCTGTATGGGTAATAAAATAGCTGCTATTAGGCAGTGTATCCTTTTGTAATTGTGCCAAATACTCTTTAACCACTCTACTGCATACTTCCTCATCAAACTCCTCCAACAAATCTAGCATATCCAACAAAATAAATTCCGCTACCGAAGTTTCTTCATCCAATGCACGATCACCAAAGTTGATTAGAATGCGTATAACATCGCGTTCTTGATAACTCTCGTTGCGTTTTTTAGGCTTGATTTTGCCTACTGCTGGTAAGGTTGAAGAGGGGGTATCTGTAGTGGCATGGCCTTGCGCTCTTGCTTGTCGCTCTTGCTGCTCATAAGCCTTGGTTGCTTGTTTGTGCAAACGCTTATTGACTTCTGTGTGCAATAATTGCTCGCTCATATCCATCAACTGGGCACATTCCTTGACATACAAAGAACGCTTTACAGCATCGGGCACTTTGGCAATAGAATTGACAATATCGCGAATTACATCTGCCTTTTTGATGGGATCATTGGCAGCATCCTTGAGCAGCAGGTTACTCTTAAAGAGAATAAAATCATTGGATTCCTCTTCTATATACTCTTTAAAAGCAGTCGTCCCCACCTTGGTCAAATAAGAATCGGGGTCTTCTCCTTCTGGGAGCAATACCACCCGTACATTCATATCCTGCTCTATCACAATATCCAATCCACGCAAAGCTGCCTTAATACCCGCCTTATCACCATCATATAAAATGGTAATGTTGGGGGTATAACGCTTAACCAATCGCACTTGATCAGCCGTCAATGACGTTCCAGAAGAAGCTACAATATTCTCAATACCAGCTTGGTGCAACGACAATACATCGGTATAACCCTCGACCATATAACACTCATCTAACTGCACTACAGCTTTGCGAGCAAAATAAATCCCATAAAGTGATTTGCGTTTGTTATAAATATCTGATTCTGGTGTATTGAGATATTTGGGAGCTTTTTTGTGGTTGGTGAGAATACGGCCGCCAAAGCCGATAACTTTGCCCGAAATATTGTGAATAGGAAATTGCACCCTATTTCTAAAAAAATCCCGCTTATTTTTTGTCAAACCCGCTTGTTCCAACACTTGCTCCTCATAACCTTGCTTTAATCCCTGTTGTAGCAAGTCATTGGCTCCCCCATTGGCAAAACCCAATCCAAATTTTTGGATAATCCCCTCGCGAAAGCCCCGTTTTTTGAGGTAACTCAAGCCTACACTCTTGCCATAATCCGTCTCAAAAAGTTGTTGCTGAAAATGCTCTTTTGCAAACTGATTCACCACGTAAAGACTATCGGCTAATTTTAAATGAGCCGCTTGTTCTTCGTCCAACTCATCTTCTTCCAGCTCAATATTATACTTCTTGGCTAGGCTTCGGATAGCTTCAGGATAGGACAATTGTTCCAATTCCATTAAGAAGTTAATGGCATTCCCTCCCTCTCCACAACCAAAACACTTGTAGATATTCTTAACAGGTGAAACCGTAAACGACGGTGTTTTTTCGTTGTGAAAAGGGCACAAGCCTATATAATTGATACCCCTTTTGGTTAATTTTACAAAATCACTAACAACATCTTCAATTTTAACAGTTTCAAAGACAGTTTGGATTGTTTTTTGAGAGATCATAGAGTAAGGTGTTCAAGCTGATTTTTGTTGTTATACAAAAGTACAAAAAATGCACAAAACAATTGAGCATCAATTTTGTGTCATTTTTAAATAATCTATTTCAAAAATAAACCAATAGTTTTATATTGGCACAATAATTGAATTTTATATTAATGCAATAAAGGTTTTAATTGGGTGTTCTTATAGTGTAGGTCTCTCCGAATTTTGTTCGGAGGGACTTTTTTTTATGTCCTTCCCAGTCTATAATTATTTGAGTTTTCTGATAAGAATACCGTCAAGGGATTCCAACTAAAGCAGCAATTAGCTTGTCTATAACGTATACAAACAGTAGAAACCATTGCTCCCCACAAGCATTGATACAGTACTGCTATTTTTACAAAAACCCTAGAACTGGCTTATGATATAAATTTTACACTGTTTTAAGGCTTAGTCTTCCTGACAAAAGGAGAATCTTATGAATCTTTGTATTTTTGCACTTCTTGTCATTTGACAATGAAGCGCCTAAGCTGTTTAACAAAAGTAGTTCAATTTATTTTGTGAAGTTACAATTTATGTTGCTTCTTATTACCATCAAATAGCCAATCAATGCTACAACTGATTTTTTGGGTCATCCTTATGTTGGCCTCTACCACTTCTTTATTTGCTCAAAAATATAGCAACGAATTTTTATCCATTGGTGTAGGTGCTCGTGCACAGGCCATGGCTGGGGCTCAGATTGCTCAAGTTCAAGATGCAACAGCAGGTTTCTGGAATCCAGCAGGCCTCACAGGGGTTGATACCGATCTGCAAGTAGCGGCCATGCACAACGAATGGTTTGCTAGTATTGGACGCTATGATTATGTGGGCTTGGCTGCACCTATTATGAACAAGAGCCATTATGTGGGCTTTACCTTTATCCGTTTTGGAGTAGATCAAATTCCCAATACCCTTACCTTGTATGAGCAAGATGGCACAGTCAACTATAACAATGTAAGCACCTTCAATGCTGCTGATTATGCGTTTATGTTGCACTATGCACGAAAATTTGAAAAACTCGGTCTTTCGGTGGGGGCTACCCCTAAGGTGGTTCATAGAAGCATTGGTCCCTTTGCTACATCTTGGGGATTTGGACTGGACATAGGTGCTCAAATGCAGCGTGGCGACTGGCAATTTGGTCTAATGCTCAAAGATATTTCCACTACTTTCAATGCTTGGTCTTTTAGCTTTACTGACGATCAAAAGCAAGTATTGGATATCACAGGCAATGATATTCCTGTCCAGTCTATAGAAATCACACGCCCTACTATTGGTTTTGGCTTTGGTTATAAGAAAGACTTCAAAATTGGAAAACCCAAGGAAGGACAAGAGGATTTCAAGCAGCGATATATTGGATTTTCGGCAGCAGTTGATATTAATGCCACTACTGATGGTCGTAGAAATGTTTTGGTCAGTGCTGCTCCATTCAGTTTAGATCCAGCTATAGGCTTAGAATTACACTACAATAATTTAATCTTTTTGCGTGGTGGTATTAATAATATCCAGCAATTTAGAGACATCAGCAATGACCAAAAATGGGCGGTACAACCCAACTTTGGAGTTGGTTTTAAAGTATATAGTTTTTATGTAGATTATGCCTTGGGCGTAAATGCTGGTGGTGCTTTGATTGATAATACACAAGGTGCCATATTATCACACATTGTATCGCTCAAAGTAGACATCAACTTTGATTATCTAAAAAGAGCATTTAAGGACGAAGAATAAGTTTGCTCCCCTTTGGCCTTTAACGTTATTTTGATTCAAAAATCCCTATTATGAATAATACCTATTCGTTTAATTCGCCTCTATACAGACCTTTGAGATATCTCAAATTTTTCTGTTTTTTATTGGGAATATTGTGCTGGAGCAATAGTAGCTTTGGGCAGGGACACAATGGTTTGTATGGCAATGAATGGATTGACTACAGCCCTGGCAAGCAATATTATAAAATAAAAATTGCCAATGATGGTTGGTATCGTCTTCCTGCTAGTGTGTTGCAACAAGCGGGCGCACCTATTACTTCCATCAACACAGCAGGTTTGCAGCTTTTTCATCAAGGCAAAGAAATGCCCATACAGGTAGAGGAAAACAATGGTGTACTCAATTACATACAGTTTTACGGGAAGAAGAATCGCGGAGATTTTGATGTGCATTGTTATAATGAAGCCGATCACCATTTTAATGAACACTATAGCTTGTACAATGATACAGCCGCTTACTTTTTGACTTGGGGAAACACCGCTTCGACCAAACACTTTACGGATATTGCTGCCAATTTGTCCAATCTCCCAGCCAAGGAGAATTATTTCATGCACGAGAGCAGAGTTGTGTATCAGAATATCTGGAATGAGGGGATGACTTGGCGTATTTCATCCGAATTGTTGACCAAATCTACTTTTGAGTATGGGGAAGGATATGGCTCATCAGAAGTATCTACATTGAGCACGCCTATTGCTACCCCTTTTGCCTATAACAGTGGCCCTGATGCTGTAGCTGCCGTCAAGATATTTTCAAAAGGTATTTTCAATCATGCTATTAACATCAAATCGGGCAATACTACCTATGGCAGCCACACCTTTAACAGCACTACGGTAGGGCGTTTTACGGCTAATTTTCCTGCTAGTGCCTTACAAAACATTACAGATGTTACCTTAGAAGAAGCATTAGGGGGTTCCAATCGTTATTTTGTAGCCTATGCCGAATTGAAGTATCCTAGAATATTCAATTTTGGAGGACAAGCAAGCTTTGCATTCAACATAGCAGCACATTCCAATAGAAAGTACCTAGAAATTACGAATATCAACAGCAGTAATGCTGGCCAAAATCGGTTTTTCTTATATGATTTGACCAATAATTTGCGTATTCAGTGTTTTTATGATGGCGGCAATGCGCGTCTACTAACAGATTTAACACCTTCCAATCAAGATAGAGAATTGGTCTTTATTAATGAGGGAACGGCCAATAGCTACACGGAAGTTTTAGCTGTTTCTCCTGTTATTTTTCGCAATTTTAGCTCGTCTCTATTTTCTCCTACCAATTATATTATCATCACGCATCCCAAACTAGAGCAAGATGCTGCTGGAGGAAATCCAATTTTTGACTATAGAGCCTATCGACAATCTACCGCAGGTGGAAGCTTTGTTACCGCTCAAATCAATATTCAGGAATTGTACGATCAATTTGCTTATGGTATTAATAACCACCCTTTGGCTATTCGTCATTTTGCACATTTTGCACAACGCAATTGGATCAATCCAGAATACTTATTCTTAATAGGAAAAGGGCGTGTATATAAAGATATTCGATCCAATCCAGCCAATATGCTCCTGCCTACTTTTGGGCATCCACCCTCTGACCAAGTTTTATTGGCTTCTGTTAACACCGATGAGCCAAGTATTGCCGTAGGGCGTTTGTCGGCTTCTACAGGCGACCAAGTACGTACTTATTTGCAAAAAATAATCGATGTAGAAGCACAACGCCGTTCTCCTCAAACGATCAATGATTTGGGCTGGACTAAGAATATATTGCACTTGGGAGGAGGACAAAACAGCTTAGAGCAGAATAGAATTCGCGACCATCTCAATACCATGAAGACCATTGCAGAGCAGCCTTTTTATGGTGGAACCATAGAATCTTTTTTCAAAACGTCTACCAATCCTATCCAATCGGCGCAATCTACTTTTTTAGACTCTTTGATTGATGCTGGAGTCTCTATGATTACCTTTTTTGGACACTCCTCAACCAATAGTTTTGACTTTAACTTGGATCATCCTAGAAATTATGATAATTACCAAAAATATCCTCTAATACTCGCTTTGGGTTGTTATGGAGGAGCTATATTTGAACAAGGGATGCTTATTAGTGAGGATTTTATTTTTGAACCACAGGCAGGTGCAGGTGTGTTTTTAGCCTCTTCTAGTGCGGCCTCTTTGGATGGACTCAATCAATTTGGAAGACAGTTTTACCGCAGTATTAGTGGGGCGCATTATGGAGAGGGCGCAGCCAAATCAACCAAACGTGCTATTGGCATCTTAGAAGATATTAATTATCCTATTACGGTGCAAATGGCCTGTCACTATATGATTTATCATGGTGATCCAGCTTACAAACTTTCTACCGCTACAACGCCCGATTATTATATTGATAATGATTTGATTGGTCATAGCCCCAATTTGGTAACCGTACAAATGAATACCTTTGACTTGGAATTGGATGTATACAATCTGGGCAAAGCATTGGACACAACGTTTGTGGTTCGAGTAGAACGAACCCTTCCAGATGGTAGTAGAGCATTTGTAGCCGCACAACGGGTACAAGCTCCTCATTTTACCGATCGTATAGTTATTTCTGTACCTGTGGGTAACATTAGTGCTTTGGGTATCAATTACTTTGATGTATATATCGATGCAGACTTGGAAATTGATGAACAGCCCAATCCAGCAGCAGAAAACAACAATCAAGTCGTGCGTTATCCTGTTGCTATTGTATCCGATGCTATTGTGCCTATTTATCCCTATGAGTTTGCCATTGTGCCTCAAACTCCTATTACGCTAAAAGCTTCTACTGGAAATGTATTTGCCTTGCCGCAAATGTACGCAATCCAGATGGATACAACAGCTTATTTTAATAGTCCATTACTACAACAAACCACCATTACTCAAGCAGGAGGGGTAGTAGAATGGACACCAAGCACCAATTACTTGGATAGTACGGTTTATTATTGGAGAGTTAGTGTTGATTCTGTCAATCCTACCGTGGGTTATAACTGGAGTCAAAGTTCCTTTATTTATATCAATGGTAGTTACCCCGGTTGGAACCAATCGCATTTTTTCCAGTTCTTGAGAGATGAACAAACAAGTTTGTCCATACAAGAACCTGATCGACGTTTTGATTTTGTTACCTCTATCCAAGAAGTAACCATTACCACGGGCAAAACCCCTACCGTTACCAATCCTGAGAATGTAGCGATGTATTTCAATGGCAGTAAATTGGACAAATGCCACTGCTCTGGCAATAATGGTATGTATGTGGCTGTTATTGAGCCTGGCACACTCAAATTTTGGGAATTACCAGGAGGTGGCTCGGCCTACGGGGCAGTCAATTGTGATCCAGCACAACGCCCTTCTGAGCTTTTCCTATTCAGTACGCTTACTACAGCTATTCAGGATTCTTTAGCTAATTTTATTAATAATGTGGTGCCTAACGATCATTATGTAGTTGCCTTTAGTTTGAATAATGCAACCCCTAACTTGTGGAACCAAAACTTAATTGATGCTTTTGAAGATCAAGGAGCATGGTATATTAGTGATTGGATTAATAACACTTCGGTTACAGATGCCCCCCAATGGGCTACCTTCTTTAAGAAAGGGGACTCTACCTATATTCACAAAAATTCCGTCTTAGGTGCTTCTGTCAATGAGGAAATCAGTCTTTCTGGCCCTCTGGAAGAGAATTGGTTTCAAGGTAGTCAAACCTCTACCCTTATTGGGCCGGTGAGCAATTGGGGGGCGTTTTATTGGAACAAGGACAATTTGCCCAATGATTTTTCAAGTGTTCAAATTTATGCCCTAGATGCTAATAGAAGTATGCGTATGCCCTTCTTTGGCAATCTTACAGCCACTAGCCAACCCCTCAATACGATTGATGCCAACCAGTATCCCTACTTAGAATTGGTTTGGAATACCTTGGATTCTGTTGATCGCACCTCTGCTCAATTGGACTATTGGAGAATTACAGCCGATATGGTTCCTGAAGCAGCCTTGCGCCCCGATTTATTGTTGGCATTGGATAGCAGTTGTGTACAGCGTGGACAGGATATTACCTTGACGGTAGCCTTGGAAAATATTAGTGCCGTAGATATGGATAGCATGTTGGTGCGTTTTGAAATATTGGGAACGGGAAAAATTATTTATAAACGGTTGGCTCCTGTGCCTGCGGGCGACACCTTGCATGCCAATGTATCCTTTGAAACAGCTGATCTAACAGGCAATCAATATCAATTATTAGTAGAAATAAACCCCAACAACGACCAGCGCGAACAATTCCAATTCAACAACATAGGATTGCTCAACTTCAAAGTACTGCAAGACATCATCAATCCACTCTTGGATGTTACCTTTGATGGGGTACACATTATGAACAAAGATATTGTATCAGGAACACCCGAAATCGTGGTTTCTCTATCGGATGAAAATCCTTATTTGGGCTTGGATGAGTTAGAGGATTTTAACCTTATTTTGCGGCACCCAAGTTTGCCCGATGGGGAAATGTTTTTATCCCCAGCTACTACTGATTTGCAATTCTACCCTGCCAATTTAGGTGATTTAACACAAGAAAACACCGCCAAAATTGTCATACATCCCGACCTGCAAGCAGATGGGCAGTACACTTTATTTGTAAGTGCCAATGACAAATCAGGCAACAATTCAGGAGCGTTGAGCTACAGTGTAGATTTTGAAGTCGTTAACAAGCCTTCTATCACGCACTTACTCAATTATCCCAATCCATTTTCTACCTCAACCCAATTTGTATTTACCCTTACTGGTCGAGAATTGCCCGATTACATGAAAATTCAAATTCTCACGGTCACAGGCAAAGTAGTACGCGAAATTGGTCAAGAAGAATTAGGCCCCCTACGCATTGGTATCAATCGTACCGAATATGCTTGGGATGGGCGCGATGAGTATGGCGATCAATTGGCAAACGGGGTTTATTTGTACCGCGTTATTACCAAACGAAATGGCCAAGATTATGAAAT
>JBGCDW010000196.1:0-27556 GCA_045105775.1 Aureispira sp. | reverse complement strand
AGCGGACTTGCTCCCAGCCGAGAACGACCGAAGTTTTAGAAGTTTTAGAAGCGTAGATACCAGCGAAACGTGGAACAAGGACAAAAACATGTCCCGAGACATTCGCATCAAAGCAGGCGCGACCCTCACCCTCCAAAACATGACCCTCAACATGGCCAAAGATGGCCTAATCATAGTAGAACAGGGCGCACAATTGCTAGTAGACAGCAGCACGATTACCAACCTCTGCGGCCAAACCTGGCAGGGCATAGAGGTGTGGGGCAACACCCAAAACAGCCAAACCTTTTCTAACCAAGGCTTCCTTTATATTACCAATTCGACCATAGCACACGCCAAAGAGGCCGTGCGCCTCTGGAAAGTGGGCGATTATCCCAATGCCAGCAGCACTACAGGTGGAACAGGGGGCATTATCTTGGCAGGAAATACCCAATTTCTGAACAATTGGCGCAGTGCCGAGTTTATGAAATACCAATCCAATAACCGCTATTTGAGTGAGTTCAATAGCTGTACTTTTGAGGTGAATGATAACATCCGCCAAGACTTTTTGGGGCATCTATCGGCTTGGGATATAGGCGGTTTGCGCCTACGAGGTTGTAACTTTCGAGACACTCGAAGCCAAAAACAGGACGATGCTTACGGCATCTTGACGCTCTCAGCCAGTGTACAGCTCACGGCTTGGCAAAACGGGGGCAATTTCCAAAGAAACACCTTTGAGGGCATTTCTAGGGGCATTGTACTCGGCAGCACGCCCACACAATTCTCCAATGTGGTGGATCAGACGGATTTTACCAGTAATAATCGTGGGGTGATTGTTCGGGCGAGCGGTGGTTTGAAATTGTTACGCAACAGCTTTGAGATTGGGGGCTATGACAACAGCTTTACAGGAGCGCAGCCTTATGGTTTGAGCATTCTTCGGCAAGGGGATTTTGTGGCGGAGCAGAATGACTTTGTAGAGGCGGCTGGTACGCCTTCCAGTCGTTTGAGTCTAGGCTTTTGGGTCGATGATTTGGGCAGTGGGTTTAATGAGATTAAGAATAATACGTTCACGAATTTAACGATTGCTAATTTGGCGCATGGGAATAGTGGTTTTGATAACAATAATCAATTTGGAGGCTTAAGATATTTTTGTAATGGACAAACGGGAAATGCTTTTGATATAACTGTGATAAAAGCCTATCAAGCTCCCACAGGAGCAGCCATTGCTACTAATCAGGGAAATATATTACAGCCCGCCTACAATAGTTTTTCTTATCCTTTGAATGGGAATTATGGGATAGATTGGCACCTAAGTAACGATGCTTCTATTTTAGGAAATATTAATTATTGGGTAGTTCCTAATGCTCCAACGATTGAAGTGCCTAATGATATTATCAATGTGACTAATAACCTATCCAATAGCACAGGATTAATAGGCTTTTGTGATTTGAAATATACCAATCTAGGAGTGTTTAAGCCTTTAGCCGATAATGGTGATCTAGCCACTTTATCAGACCTAAAAACTGAATATTATCAAGCTTTGATAGAGTATGAACAGTTGAAGCAGGACTATGAAAATAATCCCACAAGCACTACTCTTCCAAGTGAAATTGGAGGAAAAGGTCAAGAGTTGACCAACAGAGCTAATGAAGTTCTTTTTTATTACAGGAATGATACTATAGCAAACAATTGTGATAGTATAGCGGTTTGGATTGGACATAAAGTAGGCTTACAGGCGGAATATGAATTGGTAGAACACTATTGGAGTTGTCAAGAATACATGGCAGCCTTAAATCATCTCTCTACTATTCCCGACCAATATATACTAGAAGAAGTAGTATCAGATAATCACCAAGATTATGTAGCACTCTTGAATATGCTTTACACTGCTTATGAAGATAACAGAACAGAAGCAACACTAACCAAGGATGAAGTAATCTTGCTAAATGAAATAGCAGCTAATAATTATGGTTTCGTTGCAATAAAAGCAGCCAATATCATCAACTTCTTCTATAATGATATTTACAGGTATCATCCAACCCTGCCACAAACAGGGCAAGAGAAAAAAGGAAATATTCCTTTAGCTAAGGTTGATAGAGGAAATTTACACATTGCTCCAAACCCAACCACAAGTTGGGCAGATGTTTCCTATAAACTTCCTAGAGGAGTAGAAAAGGGGCAATTAGTTGTTACTTCAACAGCAGGACAACAAGTATTAACCTTGGAATTATCACAACAACAAGATATTCTGACTTTGGATACCAACAAGTGGCTCACAGGAATATATTTTGTGGTGTTGTATACAGAAGATGAAGCAGTAGAACGAACACAGCTCATTATAAGAAGATAAGACTTTTTAGTAACTTATAAGGGCATCCCAAGTTTGGGATGTCCTGTTTTAACAAAGGAGTTATGAAATATGTATTGATTTTATTGCTAATAGTAATCGTTACTAAATTGGATGCCCAAATCACTTTTAACAAACGTCTACAATTTGGCTGTAGTAATACCACTATGACAGGACTAGAGGTGACGGATTCTTGTTATTATATCACAGGCGGAGCAAGAGATACTGTGCATTGTATTTTTGGAAGTTATTTTATGCAAATGGATAGCCTTGGAAATATTTTATCCAATAAATTCTACAGCACCCCACAGCACCGATTAGAGCAATGGCATTCTTGTTTACAAACAGATATAGATGGCAATCTGATTGTAGCAGGAGAAGCATTTGATAGTAATATTATATCATCGGTACTAATTAAATATACCCCCCAGGGAGATACGCTATGGACGAGACGTTATAAAAATCAAACAAACTTACAGCATTTTTTACGCTCCGACGACATGTTCATTGCGCCTGATAGTTCTTATATTTTAACAGGTCAAATGAACTCTGGGTATAATAATGGTTTTCAAGTTTTAAATATAGAAAGAGATGGAAATATCAGGTGGCATAAGACTGTTGGAGAAGGGCATGATTTTCATGGTAAACAGAGATTAATACCTTTACAAGATGGTTTTTTAGTAGGTTACATTCATAGCAATGCAAATCTGACTTCTATGAACTATAGCGTTTTTTGCAATATAAAAAAAAATGATTATTCAGGTAATTTATTGTGGGAATGGCAAAATGATACGAGTATACAATTATTAGGAGCAAATGACCTGATACAAACCAAAGATAAAGGTTGGGTAGTAGGAACAGCTATTGGAAAAGAGTTTTTGACTACGGGAGGCACCAGTTCTATTCTTGGACATGATTGTTATGTATTCAAACTAGACAGTGCCAGAAATTGGTTGTGGGGAACGCCTTTGAGAGCTTATTCTTACAGTCAATATGCTAAAATAATGAAAATCATAGAGCAGCCAGACAGAAGTTTGATGACGTTTGGAATTACTACAGATACTTTTCCTGTGAATGGGACTACTATTGTTCAATGGCACGCTATGGTAGCTAAATTGTCTGCTGATGGAGATAGTCTATGGTCTCATGAATATTACTATACACAACAGAATGGAGCAGAATACGAAATCTTCGATGTAGAACAAACACACGATGGCGGCTACTTAATAGCAGGGCAGGCTAAGTTTAGCGGCCAAGGCCCTTACCAACAAGGTTGGCTGCTCAAACTCGACCAGCACGGCTGCCTAGTACCAGGGTGTCATTTGCCCGATACCACCACGAGCATTTTGCCCATCCATGCCCAGCCCCAAGCCCAGCTAAAACTCTACCCCAATCCAGCCGTAGATTATCTCAATGTGTGGTATAGAAACAAAGAAGTTGGGGAAGAATTGACTTTTCGCATCCTAGATGCTCAAGGGCGCGTATTGCAAAGCCATACGGCTAGAGATATTTCGGATAAAACCTATATTTTTCCTGTGTGGGAATTGTTGGGGGGCTGGTATGTATTGGAGGTGCGGCAAGATGCGGTGCTGGTGGGTAGTGAGGTGTTTGTGAAGGGGGAATAATATAAAAGGCTGCCGAAAACGTATGTTCCCGACAGCCTCGTTTTTATTATAAGAATGCTTACGCACATCTATTTCACACCGTGCATCAATTTTTTGAGCAATGGATTGAGTAGCACCGCTAGAATACCTAGTCCAATTGGAATAATGGTCAGAATCCAGAAAAAAGTGCTGATGCCATACGTTTCTGCAATCACTTCAATTTTACTACCAAAGCTGTGTGCTGTTTTGTTACCAATAGCAATAGCCAAGTAGTATACTCCAAACATAAAGGCAATCATTCTAGCAGGAACCAACTTACTGAGATAAGAAAGACCCAAAGGCGATAAGCACAGTTCTCCTAAGGTATGGAATAAATAAGCAGCAATAAGCCAAAACATACTCAATTCTGCTGATTTTGCTCCAGGAGCAATGCCACTAGCTCCAAATGCCAAGAACGCAAAACCAAGACCTAGCAAGATCATACCCATGGCGTATTTGATGGCCGCAGGAGGATTGTATTTACTTTCCCATAGTTTAGAAAATAGAGGCGCGAATGCAATGATGAATAAAGAGTTGAGGATAGCAAACCACGTCACAGGTACTTCAGTGCCTGTAGATTGGAATTCTGTGTTTACTTTATATATGACAATGCCCCAAATAATCACAAAACTAGACGCTAAGATGATATTGGAAAGAGAAATGCGACTAAATGTTTTTCTAAATAAAGCATACAATACATAGGTAATAATCAATAAGGGCCCTATAGTCACCAATAAATCTACAATTTTGAACACCATAGCCCCTGAACCACTTAGGTTTCGTTGCGTAAAGTCTCTGGTATACAATGGTAAGGTACCTGCTGCTTGTTCAAATGCAGCCCAGAAAAAGACGGTAAGCAAGGAAAAGATAACTACTGCTATCATTCGATCTCTGGTAATAGGAGCATATCTAGGAATTCTAACCAATAACAACAAGGCAAAGGATGCCGCTGCTAGAATAGCAAAGAAATAAGAATTAGTGAAACGTCCTACTGTAAAATTGAGCGTATCAATCTTACCAATAGTGGATAGAGGATCATTGATAATGTAAATCAGTGCCGATACAATAAACACCCCTATGAGCGAGTAATCCAAAGCGGTAAAAGGATTTCTTGTATTTAGATCCTTCTGTAAGGGATCATCTGTTTCTTCTTCCTCTACAACAGGTTGAGGGGTATCTTTGCCATCAGGTTCTACTCCAATATTACCAAACAACGGTTGGGCAAAATAGAATTGCAACATTCCTAGGAACATAAAAATACCAGCCAGACCAAAACCCCAGCTCCAACTCAGCTTTTCACCGACATAGCCACAGAGCATAATTCCTAAGAAAGCTCCTGCATTTACCCCCATATAAAATATAGTATAGGCTCCATCTTTCTTGTCCTCTTTGCCCTCGTACATTTTGGAAATGATAGAGGTCATATTGGGTTTGAAGAAACCATTGCCCACAAT
Source organism: Aureispira sp. (assembly GCA_045105775.1). Classification (GTDB taxonomy): domain Bacteria; phylum Bacteroidota; class Bacteroidia; order Chitinophagales; family Saprospiraceae; genus Aureispira. The sequence goes on along the minus strand of JBGCDW010000196.1, from coordinate 22,136 downwards.
GAGCAGTGCAATACCTATATATAGGAATAAGGGTGTTTCGACCGCCATAGAGGCATGCCCTAGCGTCATGAGCAAGGCACCAATCACAACTGCCTTTCGATAACCCAAATGTTTATCGGCCAGATAGCCACCAGCAATTGGGGTGAGGTAAACCATTAAGGCATAGGTTCCCAATAAGGAAAGTGCCATTTCTTGTGACCAGCCCCAACCAGGGTTATCACCTGTGATAGAAGCCGTAAGAAAAAGTACCAATAAGGCCCTCATTCCATAGAACGAAAACCTTTCCCACATTTCTGTAAAGAATAAAATAAATAGTCCAGCAGGGTGGCCTAATACTTTATCCTTGAATAAATTTTCAATATTATTATCCATCTTAAAGAGGTTTTTTGTGATTTTTATAGCTAAATATAAATAACAACTGTTTTTATTGGCAATCCAATAGATCTATGCAGGCTCCACTTCTGCTTCTGAATCTTCTGCACCGTGCATCAATCGTTTGAGTGGCTTGATGATAAGAATAACTAAGATGCCAAAAATCGTACAGAAAACACCAATTGAAGTAAAAATAGCAAATTCTCCAAAGCTAGAGGCAGATTCACCTAATAGACCCGCCACTTTATTGCCAATACCTGTAGCCGCAAAGTAAGAACCCATCATAAAGGCCATCCAACGTTCAGGAGTTAGTTTGGTAATAAACGACAAGGCTACAGGAGAAGCACAGAGTTCTCCAAGGGTATGGAACAAATAAGCCAATATCAGCCATTGCATACCCGATTTTTGTACAATTTGTCCAGCAGCATCATAGGTCACTTCATTACTTGCAATAGACATAAAGAAGAAGCCCCAGCCCATAATAATAACGCCTATCGCCATTTTGAACAAAGCAGAAGATTCTTTCTTTCTGTTTTTCCACCAAACCCAAAAACTACCTACCAAAGTAGCAAAAATAAGAATGAAAATCGCATTGACCGATTGGAACCAACTAGCAGGTACTTCAAAACTACCCAATGCCAAATCTGTCTTTTCTTTGGTGTAAATATTCATCAATCCTCCAGCTTGCTCAAACGAACCCCAGAAAATAATGATAATTAAGAACGAAAGGTAGGTCACTAAGATGCGATCTTTCTCCACTTTGTTGCCATCATTATAGACTACAATACCCACACCAACTGCAAACGCCAAGCCCATAGTGAGCAAACCATAACTCCAAGAACCCATATAGGCCCATATAAACACACCTAACCCAAATGCAATGGAAAATCCAATAATAGAATTAGTAGATTGGAAAATAGCCAATAAAAGGTTGCTATTAGCGGTTTCACTGACTTCTTCGCGTTCGTCTACAACCAAGTTACCCACGTGTTGTAAGTAACGTTGCCCATACCAATAGGTCAACTGACCAAAGGCCATACCAATACCTGCAAGCCCAAAGCCATAATGCCAGCCTATATTTTCTCCGATATAACCTACAATCAAGGCCGCTGCTGCTGCACCCAGATTAATACCTATATAGAAAATATAGAAACCCATATCGCGCTTATCATGCTCGTTTTTATCATACAAACCACCTACCATAGTAGAGATATTAGGCTTGAGCATTCCTACACCCAGTACAATCAGTACAAGCCCTGTATAAAATGCCCACAAGACTTCAATAGCCAGTACTGTATGTCCTGCTACGAGTAATAAGCCCCCTACAAATACAGATTTACGCTGTCCTAATAGTTTGTCGGCAATAATACCGCCTGGAATAGAGGCCACATAGACAAACATAGTATACCATCCATACAGTGCTAGAGCACGTTCATCTGTCCAACCCAATCCTGGATTTTCTCCTCCTGTTTCTGTTACCAAATAAAGCACTAGAATGGCACGCATTCCATAATAAGAAAAACGTTCCCACATCTCGGTGAGAAATAAAATAAACAGTCCTATAGGATGCCCAAAAAGTGTTTTTTGAGAAACCGTATCATCCAGAATTTTATCAGACATTATTGTTGTATGGTTTTAAATGTAAAGTGCATTGCAATGCACTGATTGTTTGATTGGAAAAAGTTGTCTTAGTATTTCTTAACAGAAGCAGAGTATAGTTGACTATCAAATACACGAAGCCTATCTAAACAACTTCTTAAATAAACTTATTTGAAAGGTAATAAAATACTAACGAAATGTGAATTAAGGGGCAGTGAAAAGGAGATGCAGCCTCAAAAAACGTCTAAAAAAGCACTCAATAATTCAAGAAGGAACTAAGAATGAGGATGAAGTTGTTTATACTATTTTTTTGTTTTTGAACGGGTCAATTTTTTTTTTCGCGTACCGCTTGGGCTTCCATGACCAGTATTTTGTTGGCATTCTCCCGTTGAATATAACGGTAACGTCCAGCTCCTGTTTTGCTCAATTCTTGTAAGAATTTTTTGTGGTGGGTAAACTCTTTTTGTGAAAAATAGAACGTGCTAAGTCGGATTGGATTCTTCCGTTTGGTCGCTTTTCGAATCATGCGTTCAATCCGTCTACTGACTTTAAACCCACCATCGGTAGCCATAATAATCCGATTGTTCCCACCATTGATAAAACTCTTCTCAATGGTTTGATAGGCCAATTTGATTCCCTTATTGGCATCACTTAGGCCACTAGAGGACAAGCCATCAATAATGCCCAATATTTTGGCCTTAGCCTCTTCAGAAGTGACCGAAGTAGGAGGCAAAACCAATTGTGCTTTGCCCGCATAGGTGATAAAGGTGATGTTATCTTCTTCGCGCATCAAATCTAGCAATTGTACCAAGGCTTCCTTGAGCAAAGGCAGCTTATTGGTATCGCGCATAGAGGAGGATATATCGAGCAAGAAAACAAGATTATTGGTAGCAAAACCATTTAGGTTCATATCTCCTACTTCTGGATTGGCCTTTCGATAGGCTATACTATCGGCAATATGTTGGGCAATGGCTTGTAAACTATCTTCTCGAACCTGTTGGATGCTGTCTATTCGAGCTTGTTCTGCTAATGTTTTGGCCAAAATGGCCTCTATATCCAAATCAGGAACTAGGTATTGCTCAAAAGCAGGAATATTGGGATAGCGTACTTTGAATAGGTGCGGCATTTCATATTCAAAAAGCCAATACACATCATTTTCCTCGATAAATTTATTAAATAGAGTTGTAGCACCATTTCCTGTACGATTGTACTGATTGAGCAAATCAATATTGTAATAATAATATTCAGGATCAAAATCTAAATTTTGATAACTCTTTTGTGCTAGATAAGCCTGGGCTGTTGCCAAGGTCTTACGTGCTCTATCCAAAATCAAATCATAACGTTTATCGGGCGAGCGTAGAGAGTTTTCTTCTAGGTTTAAACCCTTTAGAATGGTGTTTTTCTCCCGTTCCAATCGCAAAATCATGCTTCTGAGCTGGTTACATTGAGCATTTAGATTGGCCGTATTGTCGGCAGCGCGCACCCCCTTGATCACTACTTCAACTTGTTGGAGCAGGGGGCGCAATTGTTGGGTGGTACGGAGTGCGTTGCTATCTAGAGCAGGGTAGGTGTAGCTTTGGGCAATAGCCGTCACATTCCAATGCAATTTTTCTTGCAAAGTAAACATATCGTAATAGAGGACTTCCATACGACGCAGCCAAGCAAAACCTTGTACTAAGTTGGTATCTTGTTGGTACGCGCCCGAATTGACATAAGTTGCCAGTTTAATTCGGGTGTTTTCCATCTCCTTGAGTACATTGGCCACTTTACCCACCAACTGAAAGGGCTCGCCTCTTTTGTCATAAGGCAAATAGATATTATCACTGATAATTTTAGGATAAAGCTCGCGAGGATAGATAGGGAAGTATTCGGGGTTGGTGAGAATATTATCTTTGGTATATTCAATGCTGTTGATGCTATCTTCTACGTAGGCAAAAAATTTGTTGTTTAAATAAAGAAAATCATAATACATTAGATTGATAGCATGGGTCGCCTCATTAGAATAAATGATATAATTATTCAGAGCGCCATAAGTAGATTTAGATAAACGCTGTGCCTGTAGTGAAGGCAAAGAAAAGCACAGAGCAAGGAGTACAGTGAAAGAGTATTGTAAGAATGTTACTTTCATAATGGGAAACTGCTAACAATAGATGTAAAAGTAGGTTATTGCTTCTATCTATTTGATTATTAACAGGTAAAACTAGAGTTCGCAAAATTGTTGCCAAGCTTGTTTCGTAAGTTCAGTCGTTAAGTGTTCTATGTAATAAGCGCCTTGAGCAGGATCAACAACTCTGCTTAGGTAGCTTTCTGATTGTAATAAGTGTTGTACGTTGCGTGCAATTCGTTGTGTAAAACTATTACTCTCTTTTAGCCCATTTGAAGGGCACACCCAAAGACTATCAACACCACCAATAACAGCCGCCATTGCTTGCGTAGTCCCAACCAACATATTTCTATACTGATCTGCCGAAGCGTCATTAACAGTGTTGGCATGTAGCCACGGCCAAGGTGTGGTATCGGCGTTGTATGCTTTTAGCAATGCTGCCCAGCAACGTTTAAAGGCTCTGATACGTGCCAATGATACAAAATAACGCGCCTCTACAGCATAATTGAAACGTACCCAATCCGTGATTTGTGTAGTAGAATAGCCTTTTTCTAATAAGAAATCAAAGCACAAACTACATTGATAAAGTGCATGGGCTAGTCCTTGGCTATTATCACCTGCTATCGTAAAATTAAGCCAGCGCCAAGAAGGACATTTGGCAAAGGCACCAGAGAGGAATGGCCATAGCTCTTCTATAGAAAGTGATGGCAATACACAACTCCCCTTTGTTTGTTGTCCAGCCTCCCAATGAATAATACTGTCAATGATAGCAGCAGGGTCTAGGCGTGTAGCATCAAAATTAATAGCAATAAGCTCCAATAAAACTCCTTCAAATAATTGATCTAAGACCGTAGGGCTAGGAACATAATGCCATTGAATAGAGAGTGCATTGGCTCCATTGGTGAGGGCATGAAGTATTTGCTGGTTAATGGTAGTTAATGCCGTACTGTTATCTACAACAATCGTTTCTACCAAGCACCATTGGTTACCTCCTTGGGTACTATTCCAATCCAAAGATGGTACAGAACTACCAGAATGACGTTGTAAGGGAGAAATTTGAACGCCTTCTTCCAGTTCCCAATGCAAATGATCTAATGATTTTCCTTTGAGAAAACGTTCAATCGCCGTATGCCACTGTTGATCTGACACAGCATCAAAAGATGTAAATAAGTCTTGGCTCTGTTTCATGTAGTTAACAGTTCTTAAAAAGAGAATACAATAAGTAAAAGTACAACAGCCTCGTGATTAGTCAAAACTAATAGAGATATAAAAGCAAAAACCTTTAACTTATTGGTAGAAGTTATTCTTAAAAATAACTTTTTTGGTCGTAGTAGGCTACTATTTTTATGTTTTATATTTGGTGCTTTGTTGCAAAAGCTATATTAAAAGAAGCTCAACAACATAATCGTTGCCTTATGGTTTATGTATTCACTGATAAAATAATTCTTGTGTGTTTGATTACTTTATAAATAAAATCTATCTAATTGAAAATTAGTTATATATAGGACTCTTTTGTGTCAACTGTAAAGTATGCAAATCGTTTTTATTCATCGTAGATAGATGAATAATTGGGGATAGCTATCAACCTTTGAATAGCTTTTGGGAGGAATTAAACTACTGTTCTTTAACGCATCGATTTAGATATAGTGTGACAGGAATAATTATAGGTGCTTGATAGGTCTTCTTGTACGCAATCCAAACATCTTTTTAATTCAAGATAATAAGTAGCTATTTGTAGTTTGCAAAATACGATTTTTTAAAGAATAGAAAAATCTTTGCAAGAAATTTATAATATATTTTACATTATAACAAAATGAAAAAACGTAATCCTATCGTCTTTTTGACAGCCTAAAACATAGCTTGTTTTTGAGAGACCCCTTAATTAATGTTGTAAAAAACAAGACCATTGTTACTGTTAAACCGACAACTTAGTTATATTAGGTCTTAACCAATGAAAACCGATTAATGCAACAGAATACAGATTAGGATTGTTGTATGATTTGGTAGAGCTTATCGCAAAATTAGTGCATAAAATGAAAGCTGTCATACCAGTAGCAGGTGTTGGGACTCGATTAAGACCCCATACATATACACAACCCAAGCCCTTGATTCCAGTGGCGGGCAAGCCCATTATAGCCTCCATAATTGACCAATTAGTTACTGAGTTAGCTATCAAAGAGTTTATTTTGATTATTGGCTACATGGGAGATAAAATCAAAGATTATATAGAGAATCGCTATCCAGATTTGGAAATCCAGTTTGTACATCAAGAAGTACGCAAGGGGTTGGGGCATGCCATTTACAAAGGTATTGATGCTTTTGAGGACACCAAAGAATTGCTTATTGTATTAGGAGATACCATTGTAGAAGGCAATTTGAAGCTCTTAATGCAACAACCAAACTCTTGTTTGGGGGTAAAAAAGGTTGATGATCCACGAGATTTTGGTGTAGTAGAGTTGGGCGAGAAAGGTATTATTAGCAGGGTAGTAGAAAAGCCTCGAATTCCTAAATCTAATATGGCCTTAGTAGGGTTGTACAAAATTTCGGATGTTCCTCAATTGATCAAAGGACTGGAGTATATTATTGAGAATGATATTCAGACAATTGACGAATATCAATTGAGTGATGCCTTGATGTATATGGTAGAACAAGGGGTCGCTTTTACGACCTTTGAGGTAGATAATTGGTATGATTGCGGCAAGAAGGGCATTCTGCTGGATACAAACGCTATGTTGCTCAAGCGTAGGGGCAATGCCACCCAAGAACACCCTAGTTATGAGAATAGTATTATTGTGCCGCCTGTAAGTATCGGAGCCAATTGTAAGATTAGGAATTCTATTGTAGGACCTAATGTTTGTATTGGGGATAATTGCGAGTTAGATCATGCTATTGTTAGCAATTCTATCATTGGAAGTTATGCACGTATAGAGGAGGTCGTTTTGCAAAAATCTATTATTGGAAGTGAGGCGGCTATCAAAGGTTTGAGTTTGAGTTTGAATATTGGAGACAATACTGAAATTGATTTTTCTTGATGCACATTACTAGTTGTAGTGTAACGTAAGCAAATGCTTAACAGCAAGAAAATTGAAGCGTATCAAAATAAATAATAACATGGAAGAATTAGTAGAAAAATTAATAACTAACAAGAAACGCTACTTGGATGAATTATTACAATTGTTGCGTATTCCTTCTGTTAGTGCAGATGAAAAATTTAAGCCAGCCGTATTAGAAACAGCGGAATTTATTAAAGATAAATTAGTAGCGGCAGGAGCGGATAAGGTAGAATTGTGTCAAACAGAAGGTTATCCTATTGTTTATGGGGAGAAAATTATTGATCCAGCGTTACCAACGGTTTGTGTGTATGGACATTATGATGTGCAGCCTCCTGATCCACTAGAATTATGGGAATCAGGGCCTTTCGAACCCGTTGTTAAAGAAACCGCAGCTCATCCTCAAGGGGCTATTTTTGCACGTGGAGCTTGTGATGACAAAGGCCAAATGTATATGCACGTAAAGGCTTTTGAGCAAATGCTAGAGCAAGGTGTATTACCCTGCAATGTCAAATTTATGATAGAAGGAGAGGAGGAAATAGGATCGCCCAGTTTGGGCCCTTATTTGCGTGCCAATGCGGATAAATTTGCCTGTGATGTGATACTGGTTTCTGATACAGGTATGATTGCCAATGATGTACCTTCTATTTGTACAGGCTTGCGTGGGTTGAGTTATGTAGAAGTCGAAGTGACTGGGCCCAATAGGGACTTGCACTCTGGAATTTATGGAGGGGCAGTTGCCAACCCTGCCAACGTTTTGGCCAAAATGATTAGCCAATTGCACAACGACAAAAACGAAATCACTATTCCAGGTTTTTATGATGATGTGGAAATTGTATCAGAGGTAGAGCGTAAAGCTATGAATGAAGCTCCTTTTTCGTTGGAAGCGTACAAGAAACATTTGGAAGTCGATGATGTGCAGGGCGAAGAGGGGCACACCACGCTAGAACGCGGCTCTATTCGTCCAACATTGGATGTAAATGGTATGTGGAGCGGTTATACAGGCGAGGGAGCCAAAACCGTATTGCCATCCAAGGCTTATGCTAAAATTTCTATGCGTTTGGTTCCACACCAAGATCCCGACAAAATCACCCAGCTATTTACGGAGTATTTTGAAAGCATAGCCCCTGCTTCGGTCAAGATAAAGGTAACACCTCACCACGGCGGTTATCCTGTAGTAACACCTACGACAGGTATTGAATATCAAGCCGCTGAAAAGGCATATGAAGCTACTTTTGGCAAAAAACCAATTCCCCAACGTTCGGGAGGTTCTATACCAATTGTAGCCATGTTTGAAGAAGTGCTAGGCGTAAAAACTATCTTGATGGGTTTTGGATTGGATTCGGATGCCATTCACTCACCCAATGAGCATTTTGGCTTGTTCAATTATTACAAAGGAATAGAAACCATCCCGCATTTTTATAAACATTACACAGCACTCAAAACCAAAAAATAGAGCTTAGGGATCATAGCATGATTAGGGGATTTTTGCAGCAAGTAGACGACTTCTAGGCAAGAATTCCCTATTCTTTTCGTTCATACATGGCTTTAATCAAGAAATTATTCCATTCCAGTCCTGCTTCAATATGTTCTAAAACCCACTCTAATAAATCTTCTTTTAGAATTAGAGCCTCCTCTTCCTCGTAGGTTTTCATAAAGTAAAATTGTTTGTTGGCTATTAGAGGCAATGCTGCCTGCATGGCTTTAAACTCCTTGGGCAAGCGTTTGTTTTTGTCTCCTTGAATCTCACCATACATAGCTACAAATGAAGTCTCAGCTAATAGTGCTTCTATCTGCTCAGGATGTTGCATGATATACTGACGAACATGGTATAAATTTTCTTTGTCTAGCATATAAGCACCGCCTCCCAGCCAGTGCTCTTCTACCCCAAATTGCAGGTAAAATCCAGGGTATTGTTTATTCTTACGTCCCCCTCTAGAAATAATAGCACTTCTATTTAGTTTGTAAGGTGTTTTATCTTTAGAAAAACGAATATCGCGATTGATTCTAAAAATGGCCTCCTTTGGCAATAGATCCAACTCCTTATCGTATCGTTGTTGTATGGCCTGAATAAGATCGCCAATAAATGCTTTGAAAGGCTCTTTGACCGATCGTTCGTATTGTTTTTTGTGATCGTGAAACCACTCTTTGTGATTATTGGCTGCCAATCCTTTAAAGAAATCCGTGTATTCGGTTGTAAAATAGGCCATATTGGTATATTGATAAGCAAATCAATAGATAAATTAGGTGCAAGCAGAAAAACTCTTATTTCTAACTAAGAGAAATAAGAGTTGTTTATTCTTATAAGAAGATCTAAATAAAATCTAGTCTTCTACTTCTACGTCGTCAATAGTAGTTTCCGTATCTGCTGAAACTAGCTCTTCGGCATTGTCAATAAATACACGACCACGGTAGTACAATTTACCTTCGTGCCAGTGAGCACGGTGGCGCATGTGTGGTTGTCCTGTGGCTTGACAAGTAACTACTTGTGGCGCGGTAATTTTGTAGTGTGTACGACGTTTGCGTTTGCGTTGTTTGGATATTCTACTCTTTGGATGTGCCATTTTCTGTTTATTTAAATATTAGTTACTTTAAGTTTTTTAATGCGTCCCAAATACTACTTCCTGGTTCATCGTCCTGATCGTCATCCTTCTCATCACTTGCTTCACTGTGCTCTTGCAAATAAGCCAACACAATAGGATCACAAGTAGAATTGCCCTCGTCATCTACTGGATGTACTTTCCTAATCGGAATACTGAGCATAATCAATTCATAGAGCAGATCCACAATATTTATAGAACTGCTGCCTTCCTTTAGATAAACGACATTGTACTCGTCGTCCTGCTCTGGAATCTCCTGAACTAATTTTACGATAATTTGCTCACTGCCTTCAATGGGCAAGTCAAATTCCTCTGCACAAACATCACAAGGAGTGACGACAGTGCCCCGCAAATCGAAGTTTAATTCCAAGCTATTCAAGTACTTTAGCATAACAAGAGAGGCTTCTAATTGCCCTTCTTTGACCAAAGCTTCTTCAAAATGATTTAAGAACTTGTCATCAATCTGATAATCAAATACATGTTCACCATCTGCAAGACTTGCAAAATTTATGGTGAAAGATTTAAGAACTTTCATTGGTTCAGATTTTTCTAAAAACGCCGTGCAAAGGTAGAAAAAAAAAGGAATTCTTACAACACTTGAAGGGGTGTTTTTTGAAAGATATCAAAGTTTTTTTTTGATAAGAACAAAATTTGTGCTGGTCAAGTACACGCAAATACACGAAGTGCGATCTAGGAGCACCTGACAGATACAAATAGAGAATAGAGGTTTCGCGGATGGCTATTTTTCTGCCAACAACGTTTTAATGGCACTCTCTAGTTGCTCACCACGTAGATTTTGATAACGAATGACCCCTTTGCGATCCAATAGGAAGGTTTTGGGAATAGAATTTACACCATACAGAGCGGCTACAGAGCTGCTCCAACTACGCAATTCAGATACATGATTTTTCCAAGATAATTTATCGTCTTTAATCGCTTGTTTCCATTTGCTGCGTTCCAATTCAGTCGCCTGCTGGATGGTCGCTTCATTATTTTGGTACATAGCCAAGCGTCTGTCATCCAATCCATCCAAGGAAACATTGTACACATTAAAACCCTTGCGCTTGTATTTTTTGTACATTTCAACCACATGCGGATTGGCAAAACGACAAGGACGACACCAACTAGCCCAAAAGTCTAATAAGACAACATCTCCCTTGAGAGAAGATAAGGCTATTTTTTTGCCATTGGGATTTGGTAAATCAATTTCTGGAGCAGGGCGACCAATAGCTACAGGTTGGGCATTGATCTTGGCTTCCATTGATAAGACCTTCGAATTAAATTGCTTGGTATACAAATCATTGGGGTAGGCTTCCTGAAGTTCTCCCAATACTTTTTTATACAATTCTATATTGGCCACCAAATCCAATTTCTCTACCAAATACAAATCCATTAATGGACGTTTTTCGGTGCTGTTGGTTAGGTATGCTTTGGCAGCATTAGGATCGACTTTGCCTTGCCATTCTTGCATGGCCTCTGCATAAAGACTTCCTTCTATTTTGTGTGCTACAATCTTACCCGCCTCTACTTGAGCAGTAAGGTATACTTTTTCTCCTCCTTCTAGTAATATATATAGTGGACGCGCACCAATACGCAAGCGATAAATTCCTGCTTTTGTTATAGGTGTAGTCAACTCAAAAGCTCCATTGGGATTGGCTTGTACACTTCCTACCACATCGGTCGCATCTAATGTTTTGCGATCAAAAAATAATTTTTGACCTGCTTCAATGCCTGTTATATCTCCTGATATAGTAGTTGGTTTACCTATTGGAGTTTTGGCAGTACTAGCTACAGCTGCAGCAGTTGGTGGAGTAGTCGTATTGGTTGCATCTTCGCAAGCAACCCCCAAAAAATTAATAAAAAGGAGTAAGAAAATTTTATTCATGGTATTCATCTATATCTAATTGGTAACAACGATTAGTTTCGCTGATTTTCAATGCTTAAACAACTTTTGTGTTCACGTCTAAAAGTACAAACTTATTAATGGAATAAGCAAGCTTCTTATTGTTTTAAGATTTTTCTAAGAATTATTACTTAGAATGTGCTTTATTCGATGGATAACTTAGAATATTTTTCCGATTCAATCGGAATCGATCACCAGTCCATACATAAGCAACTTCATAGGCTTCTTTTAGTGTTATGCTATCCTCAATGGGATAAAACGTGTGTTGTAAATGTGCTTGCAAATAGTGTATATCCGTTTCTTGTAAATCAAAGTAGATGTAATTTTTACTACTCTTTAAATTTGTGGTTGATTCTTCGAGAAATGTAGTAGTTGTTACAAGCGGCAATTCTTGACGAATGTTATGCCATAGCCCTTTATCATAAGCTAAAAATTGTTGTTGTACAATGCGTTTTTTGTGGCGTTTTTCTCCTACTAATTCTTGAGATATAAAAACTACAGTATTGTCAGTCAAAGCATTATAAACCGCAATAGTGAGGCGTTCTAGCTCTTCTGTCTCATCATTGAGATTATCAGGCAGTTCTACAACTTCCAAATAATTGCCTACAACTGTACAGGTATAACCATCAATTTTTCGCTCCTTCAATAACTGTTTTCGTTCAATAGCCGAAATACTTCGCAAGCCCTCTAATAGTAATTGTGAAACGGGCAATTGTACAAAGGCTTTTTCTATCGTTAGTCGTTGCTTTTTGTGGCTTTTGAGTTCTCTTAAAGTCGTATTATCTAATTCTTTAGTCTTATCAACATCTGCTTCTTGCTGACTCAAATAGTCCTCGTTAGAACAAGCACTTAAGAAAAAAAGCACTAAAATGCCTGTTAACCAATGTAGGGTGCAAACTTTCATAAGTATTATATTTTTTGTCCTGTACTTAGAAAAATTGTTTAACTTCTATAACAAAATGTTTGACATAAATATTATTGCCAAAATAAACATTTTTTTAAAAATAAGATGTAACTGGTTGTTAGAAATAAAGTGATAATAGTAGCTTAAGAAGTATAAAATCAAGGCATCTAATTTTGTCTAACTGCGCTAGGTCTATTACCTTTGGTGTACTCCATTATGGTGAGTTATTAAATACCTAGAAAAGCATTTCTTGACAGCCTTTATTAAATACATTTTAGTCAAAAAAACTAAATTATGAAAGATTTGCGTAAACTATTGCCCATAATACTGGCAGCAGTTACAGGTATTATTGCATTGATAATTGGCAACAATCCTTTTGCTATACCCGAAGCTCCAGTGGTTTCCCCTATTCCCTTAGACCCAGAATTACGCGAAGGGAAATTAGCCTATTTGCCCACACAGGTTTTAGGCGATCAACTCTTGCGCCAACGTTATTATACGGTGTCCTATTCTTCGAGGCACCAAAATCCAGAATGGGTGGCGTATGAATTGCTTGCAGCACGTTTGGAACAAGGCAATCACGAAGAGCGTGGCAATTTTCACGATGATCCCAGAGCAGATGATCCTAGTAGCAATGTGTATGCACGTTCTGGCTATGATAGAGGGCACTTAGTGCCTGCCCATGATATGAATTTTAATCAACAAGCCATGCAAGAAAGCTTTTATATGAGCAATGTTTCCCCACAAGTGCCTGATTTTAATCGTGGAATATGGAAAAGCCTTGAAAATAGAGTGCGTTTATGGGCAAAAAAAGAGCGAAGATTATATATCATTACAGGCCCTTTATTGCGCCAACGAGTGTCTCGTGATCAACGCATAAAAGAAACAGGCCCATCAATTCCAAGAGGTTTTTTCAAAATCATTGTCGATTATGAAGGAAATGGAAAAAAAGGTATTGCTTTTATGTTCAAAAACAAGGATATTGACCAACCTTTAGATAATTTTGTGACCAGCATTGATCGAGTAGAAGCTTATACAGGAATTGACTTTTTTCCCAAATTAAGTGCTAGAGAAGAAGCACAAATAGAATCCCAAGCAGATATTGATCGTTGGTAAATGAGTAGTTATTATCTATCAAATTTATAAAAGGACAAACATGACGTATACAATTAAAGAAGAAGGCGAATTTCGTTATCTCCAAGAGGGAGAAGGGGAGGTGATTGTTCTACTGCATGGGTTGTTTGGAAGCATGGGCAATTATACAGCTATTATGGAGTATCTAAAAGAGGATTATCAACTCTTGGTACCCATGTTACCTATTTACGCTACGCCAAGACGCGAATTGTCTATTATTTCACTCATGGAGCATGTACACGCATTTTTGAAACACTTTGGACACGAGCGAGTACACTTGGTTGGCAACTCGTTGGGGGGACACATAGCCCTTTTGCTGACCTTAAAGGCTCCTGAAGTCGTGCAGAGTTTGACCTTGACAGGGAGTTCGGGGTTGTTTGAGAATGCCTTGGGTTCTTCTTTTCCGCGCCGTCAAAATTATGATTTTGTACGTAAAGTGGTAGAAAATACCTTTTATGATCCAATAGTTGCTACCAAAGAAATTGTAGATGAGGTATTTGAAATTATCAATACCCCAGAAAAAGGGCTAAAAATCATCATTACTGCCAAATCGGCTATGCGCCATAATTTGGAGCACGAATTACATCGCATAGAAGCCCCGACCTTGCTGATTTGGGGAAAAGAGGACAACATTACGCCTGCTTTTGTGGGCAAAGATTTTCAAGAAAAAATACCCAATTCAGAATTGCACTTTTTTGAAAAATGTGGCCATGCACCCATGATGGAATACCCCCAATCATTTATTGAGATACTACGCCCATTTTTGGCAAAAAATGAACTGCCTGCCCACTAAATTCAATGCTTTATTCGTGAATTAGATGATTGGATAAGGTGAGAATTTCCTCCAATGTTTGGCGTTGATTAGACAAGCGGGGTATTTTGTGTTGTCCGCCGTATTTATTGCGCTCCCGCAGCCATTGGTGAAAAGTGCCTTGGGTCACTGGGTGGAGCTTTAATTCTTGTAGGGCAAGGTTGTGTTGGCGTTTGGCCTGATAATCAGAATTGACCGCTTGTAAATTTTGATCCAACAATTGCTGAAAACGAGTCAAATCTTTTGGGCATTGCTCAAACTCTACGGCCCATTCGTGGCCGCCTTTGGTTTGCTGCTGCATAAAAACAGGGGCAACAGTGAAGTTGCTCACCAAAGCATCCAACTGCTGACAGGTTTTTTGCAAAGCACGCTCTACATTCCAAACCATAACCTCTTCCCCAAAAACATTGATAAATTGTTGTGTGCGTCCTGTTATTTGAATTTGATAAGGGTGCAACTCGGTAAATTGTAAGGTATCGCCAATTTGATAGCGCCACAAACCTGCATTGGTACTAATGACTAAGGCATAATCAACCCCAACTTCTACTTCCTCTAGCGTTAAGGTGCTTGGATGTTCTTTTCCCCATTCTTCTTTGGGAATAAACTCATAAAAAACGCCATTATCTAACAATAAGTGCATACCGCTATCCTGCTCAAAAAATTGTGCCGCAAAAAAGCCCTCAGAAGCATTATAATTGTTTCGGTATTGAATAGGATGGTTGGGAAATAAAGCCTGAAACTGTGAACGATAAGGCGCAAAATCTACGCCTCCATGATTGTACACTTCCAAGTTGGGAAACACTTCTGACAAATGCTCTTTGCCTGATAATTCCAAGATGCGTCGGAGCAAGACCAATGTCCAAGTGGGCACCCCACTCAAACTACCAATATTTTGGTGCTGTGCAATATGGGCAATGCGTTCAATTTTTTCCTCCCAATTGGCCAAGAGCGCCGTTGGAACATCAGGCGTAATAAAGTAAGCCCCATAAAATGGAGCATTGTGTAGCATCAGAGCCGAAACATCGCCAACTTGGGTTTGTGCCTTTGCGTCAAATACATCAATACTGCCTCCCATAACAATAGATCTGCTGTTGTCAAACAGACGAGAAGCTGGGTAATTGTGCATCCAAACGGCCACCGCATCGTGAGAACCTCTCAGATGACAACCCTTTAGATTTTGTCTGGGAACAGGTAGATATTTGCTTTTTTGGCTAGTCGTGCCTGAAGATCTGGAAAACTGCTGTACTTTACCAGGACACAATACATTGCGTTCGCCGTAGAGCATACGTTTGATCCAAGGGTACAAGGATTCATAAGACTGTAAAGGTAAACGCCCTTTGACTTGATCCAACGATGATTTAGGCGTGAAACCATGCTTTTTGCCCCATTGGGTAGCCGCTCCTTGACCTAATAATTGTTTCCAAACGTTGTGTTGAGCCTCTATGGGATGTTCAATCGTATACTGAACCTTTTTTAGATGTTGATTAAACGCTGTTTTAATTACTGCATTGAGCCATTTCATAGCTGTAAAGGGTCAAAAGAGGAGTATAAATATCAAAGTATTGCATCGTATTATAGACTGTAGGTATCTTGGTCGTAATTCTTAAAAAAAAACACGAAGCATTATTTTTTTATGCCTGATTAGTTATTTTTATCTTCAAGAGAACAAAGAGGCAACTCGCAGAAGAAGTATCGAATAAAAAATACTATTGAAACACGAAAATACACATTATTGTTAGAATTTGGTATCTAAAATGATATTTTGCCAGCTTAACAAGGCTATAATAAGCAATTACTCGCCAGTCATACTACTTCAAAAAAAGCATCTACGAAGTGTTGTAATTGCTTGGTGTATTTAATTAAAACAAGATATGAAATTACATTTTATAGCCATTGGTGGCGCACTAATGCATAATTTAGCTTTAGCTCTTCATCAGAAAGGTTATACCATAACAGGATCAGATGATGAAATTTATGAACCATCACGATCACGTTTGGCCAATGCAGGATTGCTGCCCCAAGAGATGGGCTGGCATATTTCTAACATTAATGCTGATTTGGATGCCGTCATTGTGGGTATGCACGCTCGCCCCAACAATCCCGAATTGCTAAAAGCACAGGAATTGGGCTTGACGCTTTATTCTTATCCAGAATATCTCTATTTGCAGAGCCAGGATAAAATACGAGTAGTAGTAGGCGGTAGTCATGGCAAAACGACCACCACCGCTATGATTATGCACTTGCTAAAAGCACAGGGAGTTGATTTTGACTATGCTGTAGGCGCACAATTAGAGGGCTTTGATTTGATGGTTCGATTATCAGATGCACCTATTATAATCATAGAAGGGGATGAATATTTATCTTCTCCCTTAGATGCTTTGCCCAAATTCTTGCATTATTATCCACATATTGCCGTACTCACAGGTATTGCTTGGGATCACATCAATGTTTTTCCTACAGCCAAAAAATACAACAAACAGTTCAAGCGTTTTGTCAAGCGTCTAATGCCTAAGAGCAGTTTGTTTTATTATAAGAAGGATAAAAAATTGCAAGCTTTGGCAGCATTGGCACCACATCAAGTCACGGCTTATGACACGCCTGAATATGTGATTAAGAATAATCAAACCTATTTGACCATTCCTTATAATTACGAGGCGGCAGAGCAGCCCTTGGAAGTACCTTTGCAAATTTTTGGAGCGCATAATTTGCAAAATTTTCAGGCAGCCCGCTTGGTGGCGCGGGAATTGGGTTTGAGTGATGCTTCAATTTTGGAAGCTATACAGACCTTTAAAGGAGCTGCCAAGCGTTTGGAGTTGCTCAAAATAACAACTCAAAAGGCGCTGTACAAAGATTTTGCTCATGCCCCTTCCAAGGTGCGTGCAAGCATCAAGGCGGTAAAAAGACAGTATAAGGAACGCACACTGGTTGCGGTATTAGAATTGCACACTTTTAGTTCTTTGAATCGCGATTTTTTAGAACATTATGAGGGAACAATGGGGGCCGCCGATAAGGCGTATGTGTATTATAATCCTAGTACGCTCAAGGCAAAGCGTTTGCCCACACTGTTTCCAGAAAGGGTAGAAGAGGCCTTTTTTCATCCCAATATAAAGGTGTACACTGATATTGAAGTACTTTGGCAACAGCTAGAAGATGAAGTAAAGGTTACTGAAAACAATGTTCTGATGATGAGTTCTGGCAATTGGGGCGGAAAATCTTTGGAAACATTAGCAGATTTAGTTTAAGCAATTATTATGGCAAAGAAAAAAACTGCGCGTGCCAAACGCTTGACAGAGTTGGTAGTGCAGCAAAAAGCACAGACGTATTTAGAGCAATATTATAAAATAAGAC
Source organism: Aureispira sp. (assembly GCA_045105775.1). Classification (GTDB taxonomy): domain Bacteria; phylum Bacteroidota; class Bacteroidia; order Chitinophagales; family Saprospiraceae; genus Aureispira. The sequence continues at coordinate 4,311 of JBGCDW010000196.1, read as the reverse complement.
ATGGCAAAAAGCACCTTTATTCCAACCTAGAAGAGCGTACCAAGAAAAAATATGGAATGAAGCGAGCGGATGGGCTATTGGCTTATAAACTCAACAAGCGTCGAGCGTATGTCGTTTCGATGGAGGCCAAGTCGCACAAGACACTCCCCGCGCTGCGTCCTTATCGGGTCAATAAGGTGTGGATTCAAGATAGTATCTGGAAAGGCTTGTTGTTTACGTTGGCCACAGGGGTATTGTTTTTGGTGTGGCGAGGAGATGGTTGGCTCATGCGTTTTTTCTTGCCCCTTGGGGTGTGGCTTACGGCTACTTTAGTGCATTTGTTGCTGTTTAGAAATAGTTATAAATATCAAGAAATGCAGGTGATTCACCAAGTGTTTCAGTATCCCGCCAATGAGCAGTGGTTGTCCCTTTCGGTAGATTCCTTTGATATGATCAAAGAAGATTTGCGTCAAAATTTGTTTAAAATATGCAAGGCACGTGATATTGGGGTATTGATGGTAGATTCAGAATTGAATGTAGATCTGATTCACGAACCCAAGGCTAGAAAGCGGTTGTGGATTTGGGGTTACCTGACGTATTATCACAATGAGCGAGATATTCGAGATTATTTGGGTATTAAGCGCCGTCAAAAAGAAGAAGAAAAAAAAGGGAAGAAGAAGAGCCGTAAAAAGAAAAAATAATGAAGAGAAAACGCAGAAAGACGATACCATTGTTAGCTAAAAATAATAAGGTAGACGCACCTGTTTTCTCAGAGGGGACTTGTTCTTTGTGGTATTACAACAATGAATCGTACAGCCGAGAGGAAATTCTAACAGTAGCTCCGATTATCTTTTCTAATTATCCACAGCAGATAACTTGGCTCAATGTTTATGGTTGGCAAGACCAGCAAGCAATTCGTCAAATTGTTAACCAGAATCAATTGGATGAATTCATTCTTAATCTAATGGCCGAATCCAACCACCGAAACAAAATCATAGAGCTTTCCAATTGTTTCTTTTTTAGTCTTAAAGCACCTGTTGTACAAAAGGATACGACTACATTGGCTTTTGAGCAATTGGTTTTTATTGTGGGAACTGAACTGCCTTTTATTTGGACATTGCAGGAGCAGCCTGGCGATCATTTTGATCATATCCGTGCTCGAATTGAGCAAAATATAGGATTGGTACGGCGCAAAAAAGTGGATTATTTGCTTTATCTATTGGTGGAGGCCATTGTGGATAATTATTATGCGGTGTATGAGCAAATATCCGAAAACAGTAAACGCCTCAAGGATTTTACGAATGTGCGGGCTACTGCCGATTTTGCCGCTTTGGTTGAGGAGACCAAAACTGAATTGTTCCAAATAAAAAAAGTAGCCAATCCCTTGAAAGATGCTTTGGGGCGACTCGAAAAAATGGAATTATTGCATTTTAATCACAAATATTTTGCGGAGCTTCGGGAGCAGATTAGCTATTTGAATGATGATATTGACTTTAGTTGGCAGCAATTGGAAGCGTCTATTCAGCTTATTATTAATATACAAAACAACCGCCTCAATGAGGTAATGCGTACCTTAACCATTTTATCAGTTGTTTTTATTCCGTTGACCTTTATTGCAGGGATTTATGGGATGAATTTTGACGTTATGCCAGAACTTAAAACTAGATATGGTTATTTTGTGGTTTTAGGCGTGATGTTACTAGTGGCTTCATTGGTATTGTTTTATTTTAAACGCAAAAAATGGTTGGATTAACCACTAAATTATGATTCTAAGTTATAAAAAACCTTTGTTAGGGCTGTTTAAATCTATTTTGAGCGATATGCTTATTGTGGCGGCTCTTTGTGGTATTGTGTATAGTATTCAGTGGAAATGGCCTGCGGTATTGCCCAATGTGGTCTTTGGTGTTCCTGCATTTTTGGGAACCGCTATTTCTATATTATTGTCTTTTAAAATTGGACAATCCTATGATCGTTGGTGGGAAGCGCGTAAGATTTGGGGAGCGATTGTGAATGATTCTAGAAGTTTTGTATTGCAATTGCAAGGCTTGTTGCCACAAGAAGAGCAATCGGCCATTCAACAAATGACCTATCGCCAAATTGCTTGGTGTTGGGGGCTAGGGCGTGGTCTACGCCAATTAGAAACATTGGATTATCTCCAAGCGACCCATTTGCTCAATGCTCAAGATATGGCCCATCTAAAACCTCAAAAAAATATTCCGTTGAGTATTATACAATTGAACAGCCAACAAATAAAAGCCTTGCGTGCTCAAGGACAACTAGATGTTTTTGGTCAATTGCAATTGGATGATACCCTTGTTCGTTTGGTTGCTTCTATGGGCAAGGCAGAACGCATCAAGAGCACTGTTTTTCCGACCACCTATCGTATGATGCTGCATTTGATTATTTATGCTTTTGCAATTTGCTTGATTTTTGCTTGCAAAACCCTTTCTATTGCCTGGAGCTTTCCGCTTATTATGACCTTGGTTACCATTTTCTTTTTGTTAGAACGAACTGCTTATAATTTACAAGATCCTTTTGAAAATCGACCTAGTGATACGGCCGTCAGTGCGATTGCACGCACCATTGAAATCAATTTGCGCCAATTGATAGGAGAGGAGGAATTGCCTGCTCCTTGGGAAAGTGAAGATTATTATTTGATGTAGTAGATTATTCCACTTTTAGTATCTAGTCTAATCAATCAAGCCATGTTTGTTAGCGTAATTAATCAGCTCAATTATGCCATTGACACCCAGTTTGGTATAAATTCGTTTGCGATGGCTAATGATGGTTGCTGGACTCAGAAAGAGTATTTTACCAATTTCCCTGTGGGTTTTGCCTTCGGCTGTGAGTTGAATAATTTCTAACTCTCGCTCGGTTAGTTGAATGCCCGATGTTAGGCTGGTATCTTCATCGCCATTCATAAGAATATCTACAACCAATGGGTCGTAGTATTTGATGCCTTTTATAACATTTTGGATGGCGTGTAGCAGCTCGGCTTCATTGCTCTTTTTCAAGACATAACCATCTACGCCTAATTCAATTATTCTTTTTATTTTAGCTTGGTAAATATGGGTAGTGACGACCAAAATTTTAATAGCTGGATATAATTTCTTGATTTTTTTAGCTGCTTCCATGCCATTCATAACAGGCATATTAATATCCAGTAAAATCAGATCAGGTTGCTGCGTTTGTAGTTGTTCGAGCAATGCCTTGCCATTAAGAGCCTTGCCAATAACTTCTATTTCTGGCTTAGAATTTAAGAGTCGTTGTATACTATTGATCAGCATTTCATGATCGTCTGCAAGGATAATTTTTGTCATGGTTTTTATATGTTTAGAGGAGTTGGATTAATCGGACAATTGCCCCATAATAGGAATGGTTGCAACAACGCTGGTGCCAGATTGGGGCGTAGATTCTATATTCATATTGCCATTTAAGGAGGCGATTCGCTCGCGCATACTACGCAGTCCTATCCCTTCCTTGGTTGTTTTGGTATCAAAACCCCTCCCATTATCTTCTACTGCTAGGATGACCTTGGAGTTAGTTTGGACGATTTGTACGACAACTTTAGTGGCTTGGGCATGTTTGAGCACATTGGCCAAAATTTCTCGGGTTACTCGGTAAACTGTCAAGGCCAAATTGCGTGGCAACTTAAAGGATTTTCCAGTATAATTAAACGTTAATTCAAATTGCTTTGTCGCACCAATACTCTCTATCAAGTGTTCTATCGCAGGTTTTAGTTCAAAGGCAAACTGCTCGCCCATATCCATTTCACAAGCAATACGATGCACCTCGTCTGCCGCCTGTCCAATGAGTTGACCAATCAATTGGTAGTCCTTCTGAAAGAGCACTGGATCATCAATCGCCTTCTGGCCTGCTAGATGCTGATAATGAAGGGTTGCCAAAATAGTTCCAATGGTATCGTGTACCTCCTTGCCCAGATGTTTGCGTTCTTTTTGCTGCGCCTTTAGGGCGGTCTCTAATATTTTTATCTCTTGCTCATTCAGCAATTCTTCTAGCTGCTGCTCCAAAAGAATGGTTTTTTGTTGCTGCTGCCGATACCACCACAACATCCCCAATAGTGCCAGCAACAAAACAATGACCGACAAAGACAAATACAGCTGCTTGCTCTTGAACGCACTTTCTAAGGCCATGGTTTTGTTTGCAATACTGATATTTTTATTCTCCAAACTGAGTTGCTGAATCTCTTTTTCTTTTTGCAAATTATCGTACTCGGCTTGCATCGCTGCAATCTGGGTGGTCGTTTCTACATTGTACAAGCTGTCTTTGATGCTGGTGTATTGCTTGTGCCAGTCTAGGGCTTCTTGGAAG
>JBGCDW010000195.1:0-6111 GCA_045105775.1 Aureispira sp. | reverse complement strand
TTATCTTTGATATTCACACAAAACTTGATTTAGACTCCAAATAGATTATGGCAAAATATACCATTTTAAAAACACTTCTTTGTTTATTGCTCGCACAAAGTTGTACCATTAGTCTCATCAATAGAAGTATTGATTACGACGTGCTAAAAACGTTTAACATCGATCAATTTGGAGTCAAAGCCTCCAATGCTCCGCCAATTATTGGCCAACAATTCTCTGAACAACTCAAACTAAGAGTGCTCAACAATACCAAGCTGGCTTATGTACAAGAAGAAAGAGATGGAGATGTTTTGTTTTCGGGTGATATTGTAGGCTATAACATTGAGGCACTGGCCCCACAAGCTGACCAGAGTGCCGCTCTTCAGCGTCTTACTATTAAAATTGACATTGAATACAAAAGTCCACCAATCAAAGATGGCAGCAAAGATTGGCGACAAACCTTTTCCAGATTTGCCAATTTCTCAGCCGAGCAGGATTTGGCTACAGTAGAAACACAACTCATCACAGAAATCTACGACCAAATTATGGATGATGTGTTTAATAAAGCTTTTTCTGGTTGGTAAGTTATTGCTATGATAAAAATTCAAACCTTAGCCGAGCTTTCTTTGGAAGAGCTGTTGGCAGCATTTAATGAGGCTTTTGCCGAATATTTTGTTCCTGTACAACTGAGCAAAAAGCAATTGGCTTTCAAGATTCGGGTCGATCAGGTAAATTTAGCCTATTCTGTGGGAGCTTTTGAGAACGGCCAATTGGTGGGATTTATATTGCACGGCATAGCTATGCATCAAGGCCAGTATACGGCCTACAATGCAGGAACAGGGGTTGTACCTGCCTTTCGTGGACAAGGTATTACCAAACAATTGTACCAATACGCCCTTCCATTATTGCGAAAAGCTCGTATTCGCTATTCTGTTCTAGAAGTTATCAAAGAAAACCGTATTGCCCAAAATATCTATCAAAATATAGGCTTTCAAACCTTGCGCTTAGTCAATTGTTACCAACAAAGAAAACCACTCCTAGATAATGCCCCCAATAGGGTACACCAAGGCCAAGGCAAGCTTGTTGCTTTAGTACCTCATAAAGATCCTCCCCCTACTTGGCAAAATAGTCCTCCTGCCATTGCCCAATATCAAGCAGATGCCATTCAGTTTTTGGTGCAAGAACAAGGTCAATGGATCGCCTCGCTCATCATTTACAAACAAACAGGGAGAATACTTCAGTTATATGTACAGTCCGAATATCGTAGAAAAGGAATAGGCCGTCTATTACTAGGTCGAGCAGCACAGTTTTTTCCTGACCTTTCTATTATTAATGTAGATGCCTCTAGAAAAGATTTGACAGGCTTTTTTGAGCATTTAGGATTTGAATGTACCTTGCAACAATACGAAATGGGATTGATTTTGTAGGGGACAATTGCAACAATACAAAATCAATCCACCGTTAATTTTTTTTATAATCAAAATGCGACCTAAATTATGCAATGGACTGATGATAAAATAAGCCTTCTGGCTCCCAATGCCTCTACCGAACGCAGAGGTAGAATGTTGGCTAATTCGTCCAGATGGACTTCACTGTCCACCAATTATGAAGCCATATGGGGAGAGTGCAAAGGTTCGGGAGCACAGCCTTATCAGGTACACATCAATCTCAAAGGTCCCAAATTTAAGTGCAGTTGTCCCGTGCGTCAATTGCCCTGCAAACATGGTTTGGGTTTGTTGTTGTTGTATGCCAATAGCAGTGCTTTATTCAAATACCAAGCCCCTCCAACAGAAATTGCCAATTGGTTGTCCAAGCATTATAACAACAATACAACGTCTAATACAACTACCTATAGCCCAACTAGCAAAAGCCAAGAAGCTATAGAAAAAGCAGAAAAAGCCAAAGAAAAACGCTGGCAACAACGATTGGTGCTGATGGAGAGTGGCATCTTGGAATTGGAACAATGGCTCCAAGATATGGTACGCCAAGGTATTGCCAATACCGATGCCCAAAAAGCAACCTTTTGGAATGCGGCGGCTGCCAAAATGGTGGATGCCAAACTTCCAAGTATTGGCGTTTTTCTCAAGGAAACCCAGCAAATCATGAACCAGCAACAAGATTGGTCAGAATTGGTCGTCGCGCGTTTGGGCACCTTGTACAGTTGGGTCGAAGCCTTCAAGAAACGAGCACAATTGCCTACCGCCTTGCAACATGCCTTGTTTGAGCGTTTGGGCAAAACCACTACCAAGGCGGCTGTAGTAGCCGAAGGGCGTTTGCAACAAGATGATTGGTTGGTATTGGGGAGTTTTGAAGATGTGGATGTGGAAGGACGCGATTTTAGACGCTTGTGGCTGCACGGCTGGAACAGTGGCCAGCACGCCTTGCTCTTGGACTATGCTTTTGGCAGTGCCAGTTATGAGCAACAATATTTGGTGGGCAATGTTTGGCGCGGCCAATTGGCCTACTACTCTCCTGCTTATGCCCAACGGGCCACTTGGGTACATGCAGAACCACTGTCCAATTTTTCGGCCGTAAAGCCTTTGCCCAGCAATTCTTTTGAACAAGCATTAACTGCTTACAGTCAAGCCTTGAGCCAAAACCCTTGGTTGCAACATTTTCCTATCCTCTTAGAAGACATTCGCGCACTTTGGTCGCCACAAGAGGAATTGTTATTGGTGGACCAGGTAGGTCAGCAAATACCATTGGATAGAGACACAATATCTAGTGTCTCTACCCAATGGAAAATTTTGGCACTCAGTGGCGGTCATCCCATTACCCTCATGGGAGAATGGGATGGACATCAGTTTCGCCCCTTGAGCAGTTTGGACAGTTTTGGACTGCCCAATGCTTTGTAAATTAGTCAATGCCTTTTATAACCGCAGTACCCGCGCCAAATACATTGTTGCTGCCATATTTGCTAATGCCTTTTCTGGCCCATTCCATTTCAATTTCTAATTTCTTGAGTTCCAACATTTTGGGAGAAGAAAGAATATCTTTGGTTTTGGCATCAAACAAAGCAGCATCATACTTTCCTTTGGCTTCTGCAATACGCGCTTTGGCCAAGTTGGTTTGCTCCAATTCTTTTTTAGAAGCCAAGGAGTTGCGCCCTTCTTGGATGGCCGTTTCTTCTGCGATTTTGGCCAAGCCCTGTGGAATATCTACATCTGTGATTTGTACCCGTGCGAATTCTACATAAAATTCAGGCAATTCTTTCTCAATAATAGTACGCAAAGCTGCTTCTGCCTCTTGACGTTTTTTGAGGTTCAACTCAGAAGCTGTGTATTGTGGCACCACTTCCTTACCAGCCGATTTGAGTGTTTTTAGGATTTTGGTATCAATATCTGTAATTTTGGTATGAATAAGATTGACTTCATCTGGATTGAGGTTGTAATCTAAGGCAATTTCTACCTGTGTTTCCATGTTTCGAGAGTCATTAAACACAAATTTTTCTACCAGTGTTTTTTCGCGTACATCGTACTCTACACACGAATTCCACAACCAAGAGAAACCCACGTCCATCCCTTCAGGCAGCACAAAATCCATTTCTGTTTTTCCTCCCCAGTATACTTTTACACCTTTGTGCCCAGCTGGAACCGTGGTACAGGAAGTAATAAAAAAGAGCGTGCCTAGTAAGATTGCTATTGTTTTCATATTGTATAATAATTGAAGTTGTTTAATCACGTGTTTCTTAGCTATAAGAACAGCATTTTTGAGGAAATAATTCAGTTTTTTGATTCTATTTTTGTGTCCAATTAGAATTTTCGTTAAACAATATAACATTTTTAAACAAGTTCTGACTTCTCTAAACAATCCATTAGACCATCTGTATCTTTGGTAGTATTTTGTAACTTCTCCACACCACTATGATCACACAGGCCACTTTAGATTTTTTTGCCCAACTCCAAGAAAACAACAATCGCCCTTGGTTTGAAGCGCGTAAATCAACCTATTTGCAAGCTAAACGCGAGATAGAACAACTCATGCACCAAGTTCAACAGCACTTAGAACAAAGTGATGTGATTGAATATGCCAAGCTATTTAGGTTGTATAGAGATGTGCGTTTTTCTAAGAATAAATTGCCTTACAAAAGTTATTTGGGCGGCTATTATCGCCGTTTTGGAGCGGCTCGAAGAGGCAGCTATGCCTTTGATATTGAACCAGGGAAATCCAGAGTGGGTGGCGGATTTTGGGGGCCTAACACGGATGACTTGCTTAGAATTCGCAAGGAATTTGAAATGGACATCAGCACCATTGAGGGCATTGTGCAAGCACCAAGCTTTGTGCAGCACTTTGGCCAATTGCAAGGCAATGGTGTAAAAACGGCTCCCAGAGGCTTTGACAAAACCCATCCCCACATCTATTGGATTCGCAAAAAGCAGTTCTATGCCTACGAGCATTTCCCAGATTCGGAAGTTATTCGCCCTGATTTTGCCGATCAAATGACTGCTAGTTTTTTGGCTATTCGCCCGTTCTTTGATTATATGACGGATGTATTGACGACGGATATGAATGGGGTTTCGATTTTGTAGTTTCTGAGCGTGTAGTTTTTCATAAATACATAGTTCTTTTTTGTATTCTGATATTTGTATGATAACTTGAGTTCATGCTATAATTATGTTCGACCAAACACCAATAAAAATGAACCTATGTCTGAAGAAAAAAACAAGACTAGTCTCAAGGCGAAAGTAGAATTTCTACAACAAAGTATGGAGGAAAAAATACAAAGCTTTCATGCCAAAAGAATTAGCAACAAAAACAAGGCAACTTGGCTACATATTTCCGTAACACTCTTAGGATCTATTTCTACTATTGTTTTAGGTTTAGAAATTTCTAAGAATAATCTTTTGATAGATTATACCAAAAATGTCGCTCTAGTCACTTCGGCTTTAATCACCTTAATCAGTGGATATACAACGTTCTTTGACCACAAGGACTTGTGGATCAATTATACCAAAACCAGAAATGAATTAAAAAAATTGCAATTTGAATTCGATTATTATCTTATCGGTGAGCCAGATATTACCCATGAAAAAATCGACGAGTTCAAAGAAAAATATAATACTATTCTAACTAGAGCCAATCAAGATTGGTTTGGCTTGAAGAAGGATTAGTATCAAATAAACCTTTCCAAAAGTTGAAAATAAAAAACGTTGCAAAAGGGCAACTACTTCAACAAAGTGGTGCATTGAACAGCAAGATTTATCATGTAAAATCGGGGCTATTGCGCAGCTATTTCATTGACAAAAAAGGGAAAGAGCATATCTTTATGTTCGCGCCCGAAGGTTGGGTTATTGCAGACAATGTATCGCCCACAACCCCCACCACACTATTTATTGATGCTTTGGAAAACTCAATCGTATGGGTCACTGAAAAAGACATAGAAAAAGAAACCAATGGAAAAAAGCTCATCAAACGAATAGAGGTGCTCCAAAAAAGAATTATTCAATTGATGAGTTCATCAGCCTTAGAACGTTACGAAGATTTTATACAAACCTATCCTGATTTGAGCCAACGTATTCCACAACGAATGATTGCCTCCTATTTGGGGGTTACCCCCGAAGCATTGAGTAAGGTCAAAGGGGAACGAACCAAAAAACGCGATATACCATAATCTTAACCTAGATTAATGCTGGTCTGCCATGCCTTTGATAATTTTGATTTTTTTAATCTAAAATCAATTCAATGAAAAAGTTTTCATTTTTATTTAAGGTTGCTGCTATTTTATGGCTGGTTTGGGGATTGGTACACATTCTTGCTGGTGTAATGACCATGAAAGGTATTTTGACGGGAGACATCACTGCTTCTGTATCAGGAATTGCAGATGCCGTGGATCCTAGCCAATTGCAAATGGCGTACCCCGAAGCTTTAGGAGCCATTATTGGGCAACATGGCTTCAATCTCTTTTGGATTGGCATCGTAACCTTGATTGCTGCGTTTTTTGTATGGAATGGCAATAAAAATGCTATATTTTTGGCTGCTCTGACGGGTGGCTTGGCCGATCTGGGCTATTTTATTTTTATGGATTTGGGCGGTTTTGTTCACTTTGTTCCTGGCACGATCATGACCATTGTTTCGGCTTCTGCTATTCTATTGAGTTTTTACGCGCATTATGGGCAGGCTAAAGTGGAGTAA
>JBGCDW010000194.1:0-43328 GCA_045105775.1 Aureispira sp. | reverse complement strand
TCACTGGCATTCATCTTAGACGAAAACGTCTCTCCACCAAACTGATCCGAAGCTTGGTCAAAGAAACTCGCGTCATCCAAGCCTGTAAAGGCATCGTCATCCAAGTTAGAAAATTTGGCATATTGTCCGTCCCACTTGAGGCGAATGGAGTCTAAAGCACCATTTCTGTGTTTGGCAACAATGATTTCTCCAACCCCTTTGAGCGAATTGCCCTCTTCATCTTCTAGTATCTGGTAATATTCTGGTCTATATATAAACGATACAATATCAGCATCTTGTTCGATGGCTCCTGATTCTCTCAAATCCGACAACTGCGGGCGTTTAGACCCTCCACGCGTTTCCACGGCTCTAGATAGTTGCGACAAAGCAATAACAGGTACATTTAATTCTTTGGCCAGCCCCTTGAGACCACGAGAAATCATCGAAATTTCTTGCTCTCTATTCCCTTTATTATCGCCGCCACCTGTCATCAATTGTAGGTAGTCAATGATAATCATTTGAATATCGTGCTGCATCTTGAGACGGCGGCATTTGGCCCGCAACTCAAAAATACTAATCCCTGGCGTATCGTCAATAAAGAGCGGAACACTACTTAATTTATCTACTTGTGCATGTAATTGTTGCCACTCATAATCCTCCAATTGCCCTTTTCGTAATTTTTCCGAAGGAATTTCAGTTTCCATAGAAATCAGACGATTGACCAACTGCAAGGAAGACATCTCCAACGAGAAAAATGCAACCCCTTTGTTAAAATCAATAGCTGCATTTCTGGCTACAGCCATTGTAAACGAAGTATTGTGCGTTACGGTCATATCTTCGAGCAAGAACAAATTATTAGCATCTAAGGTAAAGCCATAATAATGATCTACAGCATCTTTTTCTACTCGAATAGCACTGCAATGTTGCAAGGTATTGCGAAAAGTAGGCATACTCAAATCATGTCTTCGACTAGGAATTTTCCCCAAATTGCCACCAATAACAAGCCGATGATCTTGTTCCTCTTTTTCAAGGTTGGTCCAAAAACCTAAGCTATCTGCTATAAATTTGAGCTGCTTGGCCAATGGGGCATTGTTTAAATACAAGACCAAACGCTGCTGGCTTTGCCAATAGTTGCCCAACACATCTACCCAACCTGCCAACAATTCTAGGCGTTCCTGTTGACTGCCCCATAGATAAGCTCTTGGTAGCCGCTTTTGATGCAAGCTGTAATTGCGAAGCTCAGAAAGATGATGTGACTTTGAAAAATCTGTAGCGGTTAAGATCGTGTCAGGGCCTTTACTCGTAGTGGGTACTGTTTGCCACTTAGAAAGCAAAGGTGCTAGGTGCAATCCCACCCAATAAGTGGGTAAGAGTACAGGGCGATTGGGAAAGTTGACCGCCACTTTATAGCCTTGAAAACAAGCTTGGAATTCAGGAGCGTACGTCAACCATTCTTTGACCGATACATTGAGTATGTCCCCTTTTTGGTAGTGGTCTATGGCTTTAACACAACAAAGGGAGAGTATATGGCTTGCATTGACGCGGTAGCTCATGGCCTCCTCTTGATGAATCCAGTACATTTGCTCCTGTCCTCGGGCAATAGACAATACTTGACGGGGCGTTGAATCATCGCCCATCAACTGATCGCCCACCTGAACGCGCTCTACTTCGCGTAAGCGTCCATCATACAACAGTACTTTGGTGCCTTTGGCTAGACATTTTCCCATACCAGGGCGGGCTGCAATGATAATCAAATCCGAAGGCTGCCAACCAGAGGTCAGTTTGTCGAGATTCACAAATCCTGTTGGAACACCAGTGAGCCCTTCTTCCTTGCCCGACATCTCTTCCAATTGCTTGACCGCCATATTTACTAGGGTACTCATACCCAATGAACCACGACTTAGGTTTTGCTCGGTAATATTAAAAAGATTTTGTTCTGCACTATCCAATAAATCAAACACATCAATGGTGTCTTCATAAGCATTTCGGATCGTTTCTGTAGACGTTCGAATCAACTCCCGTTGAATGAATTTTTGAGCAATGATACGCGCATGAAATTCAATATTGGCCGATGAGGCTACGCGGTTGGTCAATTCTACCAATTGATAAGGGCCACCTACAATATCCAATTTGCCTATGGTCTTGAGTTCTTCGGTGACCGTCAGCAAATCAATGGGATGACTTTTTTCAAAAAGATTGCAAATCGCTTTATAAATATGTTGGTGTGCATCTTTGTAAAAAGAAGCAGGACGTAAAATATCAATAATAAGGGCTACAGCATCCTTATCCAACATTAGTGCTCCCAAGACCGCTTCTTCTAAGTTCAGTGCTTGAGGTTGAACTTTGCCAGAAGCGACAAAGGGGTCCAACTGGCGTGCTTTCTTTTTAAAGGATTTTTTTTTGTCGTCCATGATGCTAGGTGGTAGAAAAAGGAGTAATGATTAGATAGGGACTATGTTTTAGTACTTTATACAATAGCTAAAAAAAACGCATAAATATACTAAGGTCGGCCTACAAAAATAGAGTTTATTTTTAGGCTATCCAAAGGATAAACCGAGAGGCTTTGTAAAAGTTCTTTTTCTTCTGGTCGTAAAGGTAGTATGATTAAAAATATTGGTTGAGCAACATTTTAGTATTTTTGTTACAATTTTGCTTTTTTATTGGGGTTATCTTTTAGAAAACTATCCCAATTGCTGTATTTCTTTTGTCCCAATGCCATGCCTTGTGTTTGGATGTGATGACAAAAAGCAACACCAAGCGCGTCTGTAGCATCTAGGGATTGTCCCGAAATATCGCCCTCAATCACATGTGGCAACATGCGTGCAACTTGTTCTTTAGAGGCAGCTCCTTTGCCCGTTACTGCTTTTTTGATACTTCGCGGAGCGTACTCCTCTAAGGGGATGCCACGTTCGGCAACAGCCACAATAGCCACGCCTTGGGCACGGCCCAACTTGAGCATGGATTGAACATTCTTACCATAGAATGGTGCTTCGATACTAGCATCGGTGGGTTCATAGAGTTGGATGAGTTTTTGCAACTCTGTAAAGATATAGGCCAATTTTGCAGCTTGGCTATTCTGGGAACGCATATCTAATACTCCCATGGTAATCAAACGCGGTTTTTTTTTGCCAATCACCTGTATAAAAGCATAGCCGAGTAAATTACTACCAGGATCAATACCTAAAATAATTTTGGGAGCTTGTTTCATAGATATGAAGGGTTTAACGCATTGCTTAGAGCTAAAATCATATTGCATAGACTGCAATGCTGGAATACAGGAAGTGCCTTTGTTCTCTGAAGTTCTGCTTATTTCTATTAAATTTGCACTATGTCTACAGAATCTACATCACCAACAATTGTTAAAGATAGCTCCTTTTTGCTAAAGCTGTTTGATCGCCATCCATTTTTTATCATTTTGGGGCGCATAGGTTTAGCGGTGGCATTGTTAGTGGTTTTGTATTATCAGCTGTTTGAGCGCAAGGATGTTACACTAGGAGCATTGTATGAATTATTTGTAGGGCAACTCTCTATACAACGCTTGCCTGTTTTAGTCGCTATATTATTATTAATGCCTATCAATTGGTTAATAGAAACCCAAAAGTGGGTGCTACTCCTTCAACCAATCCAGCAATTGCATGTTTTTCAGGCACTAAAGATTGTACTTATTGGACTTACAGGTTCTCTATTTACGCCCAATAGAATTGGGGAATATGGAGGGCGATTGTTGTTGTTGGAGGCCCCTAAACGCCCACAAGCTATCTATGCCACCTTGTTGGGAGCTTGCAGCCAATGGATTGTGCTGATATTGTTGGGTTGGTGGGCATTAATGACGGCTTTTTATCAAGGATGGTTAACCATAGCACCGCACTGGTTGCAGGTATTGTTGGTCATCGGAGTACTTGGTTCAGTGACGTTATTACTCCTTTACTTTAATTTAAAGAAATTTTTGAGTTGGATGATAACATGGCGTTGGGCTGCTAAATGGACCATATCTATTCAAAAAACGCCTTTTAAATATTATGAATCTACGATGCTTTGGACGGCTCTTGGATATGCTTTATTGCGTTCCTTGACCTATTCGGTACAGTATGTTGGATTGTTATATTTTTTTGGATACAGTGGAGATTGGTCGATGATGCTAACAGGGGTCTTCATTGTTTATTTGTTACAAACAGGAATCCCATTACCTCCTTCTACAGGGTTACTGGCTAGAGGCAATATTGCTTTGTTGATATTTGGAAATCTACAAGCCAATGCTTTGAGTAGTAGTATCTTAGCGGCTACTTTTAGTTTATGGTTGTTAAATGTGATTCTGCCCGCACTGTGGGGGGCTTGGTTGATGGTGCAAATCAGTAATTACAAAGAACAAGAGAACCCCCATTCTAGGCATTTGAAGGCATAATTTGATCGGATTATTATCAAAAATAAACGAAGTCACAAATCTCTTTAAGAATCCCTTGAAAGCGTTATAAAAATTAGTTTAAAATAACTATTTTTAACAATGTCCTCATCTTTGTTTCATCAATGCAAATAAATGAGGAAAACAGGAATGGACTTATCGTGTCCTTATTTGCTTAAACCAAGCAAAATTACACCCATTAATTATACAGCAAAATAAGCTATCATTAATACCCACAGGTGTTTCTTTAACTACTTCACTTATGAGAATTGAAACTATAAAAATTAAGAATTACAGAGTATTTCAAGAAGTTACAAGTCCCAAATTAACAGGATTAAATGTTTTTACAGGAGAGAGTGGTAGCGGCAAGAGCACTTTTTTAGATGTTTTAGATTTTTTGTGTGAGGCCATGGTAACCAACGTGGCTACGGCAGTACGTAACAGAGGAGGTCTAAGCAAGCTAAAACCTCAAAATAATCAACACGAAGATATAGAAATCGAGTTGCACTTGACGATCAAAAAAGAAACAAGCAGCACGTACAATGAATTGATTTATCTCATAAAAATAGGTGAAGAAGACAATCAAGTAATTGTAAAGCGAGAAACACTAAAGCAGTATTCTCACCGAATGGATGCTGAACGAGTGCTTATTGATGTGACCGATGGTTTTGGAAAAGTAGCCAACAAAAAAGATGGCTTGACAGAAAATCTTTTGTTTGAATTAGAAGATAGATCCAAGCTATCTATTAGCATGGTTGGAGGTATACGTAGTTATCCAGGGGTTAATGTGCTTAAGAAACTATTTAGCCAATGGCAGTTGATCGATTTTCAAGGCAAAAAACAATTACAAGAAGAACAACTAGCAGAATGGACCAAGCAGCTCAAAGAGCAAGCACCAAGCACTTTTGAGATGATCATTAGCAAAGTTCAAAAAGTAATTCCTGAATTAGAAGATGTACGCTCAACTACTACAATTGATGGCCGATCTATTTTACAATTCAAAGAACGAGGCGTGGATGTCCCATTCACAACAGCATTTGTAGCAGAAGGCCAAAAACGCTTGTGGGCGTACTTACTTTTATTGCATTTGCCCGATCCTGCATTGGTATTAGGCGTTGAAGCACCCGAAAGCAATTTGCATGGTAGTGTGCTCCATCTACTAGCTGAAGAATTCCGCGCATACACTGATCGAGGCGGTCAATTGTTCGTTACCAGTTATTCGCCTGCTTTTATGGATACCTTGCGCTTAGAGGAATTGTTTAGAATAGAAAGAAAAGACGGAATAAGTCGTATTCAAGCAGCAAAAGATGACGACATTGTCCAAAGAGGATATGAAATAGGGGAGTCTTTGGGTCGTTTGTGGCATTAGAAGACTACTTAACAACCAAGTGCATTTCCTGTAAGAGTGGTATGTTGACCAAAATCATAGAGCAGATCACTAACTGCATCTAAGTTAGCATCAGTAGCATTACACAAAACCACAATACCCACACCTGTAGATGGATTGAACCCCATCATGGTTGTGGTGCCTTGTTCTGCTCCATCATGCCCCCATAGATTTCGTACGGCACGGTCATAAGTAAACCAGTGTAAACCAATTCCATTATCTTGGTCTACCAGCGTTTCTGTAAGCATGAGATTGACCGTAGAATTATTAAGAAGTACTTGGTTGTTAAATTGTCCTCCTTGTTGATAGGCGATCATAAAACGCGCTAAATCCCGTGCGGTAGTTCTTAGCCCACCATTAGGATAATCGGTAAACGTGTAGTGCCCGATGGCTTCATAGGCTCTGTTATTATATGTATAAGGTTGAGCAATCCTACTAGTATCTAAACCTTGTAGTCGCCAAGAACTGGAATTCATACAAAGAGGGGTGAATATATATTGCTGACAATACACATCAAACGGAATCCCTGTTATCGCTTCTACCAAATGTCCTACCAACGCAGCGCCCACATTGCTGTAATCGTGTTGAGTGCCTGGTTCTTCGCCTGTAAAATTGGCATTGGCATCATAACTACTGGTGCCAGGAGTAAAATAATTCTCAAGAAATACCGATAAATCATTGGGGCTATCTTGTCCCCAGAAATACTCATCATCCAAGGCTCCTCCATCGGCAATACCAGCAGTATGTTGCAAGAGCATCCTAAAAGTAATAGGAGTAGTAGTATTGGGAGGTTGCACGGCAAAACCTAAATAGTTGTTGATAGGATCATCCAATTCAAAACTATCCTGTTCATACAATTGCATCAGTGCTGTGGCGGTTACTGTTTTAGAAATAGAGGCCAACAAAAATAAGGTGTTTTCCTCCACGGCCTTATTCAAACGGCGATCTGCTTGACCCAAATATCTTTCTACTAGAATTTGATTTCCTTTGGTAATAATAAAAGCCAAACCAGAAATGTGCTGTACAGCCATATCCTCCTCCACTGTTTCGGTCAATTCTTGAGCTGTGGTAGGAAGATTATCTTTCTTACAGTGAACTAAAACCGTACTAATAGAGATAGCAATTAAGAACAAAAACGTTTTCATTGGTAAGTATTTTGATGTTTTATTATAACGCTGGGTGGGTTACGATATTCTAAAGAATCAAACCATTACCATGCAATAGCTTCATTTTCTTGACAATCCCAATAAGCCCCTGTCTCAAAATCACTTTGCAAGAAGGTATAAATTCGAGCTGCTGAATCCTCTGGAGAGAGAGGAGCGTGGTCGTTTAGCGTAGAAATATGGGTGCGAACAAAGCCAGGGTGAACGACGGCTACTTTTTGGCCTTTCGGCAAACGATTGGCTAGTACTTGATTGTACATGTTTAGTCCTGCTTTGGAGACGCGATAGGCAACCGAAGTGCTGCGCTCACAATTACTAATAGAACCCATTTTGGAAGATACATTGATGAGTATACCCTGTTCAGCCAAGAAAGGCAGCAGTTGCTCTGTAGCAAATATAATTCCCTCTAAATTAACCGCCAATGTTGTTCTAAAACTTTGATAATCTGGTCGTGCTTGATTTAAGTCGGGGCCAATTCCAGCATTGTTGATCCAAACATCAAAAGATTGTTGCTCTTGTTGAAACCTACTCGCTAAACGGCTAATTTGGTCAGGTTTGGTAACATCTAATGCCACCACCTTTAAATGAGCAGAAGAAACGGCTTCAATGTGTCCACTACGACTACTTGCAACTACTTGGTAGCCTTCTTGTAAAAATTGCTTAACCAATCCCAAACCAATACCTTGACTCGCCCCTAAAATAAACGCCTTTTTCATACGATAGCTGATGTGTTTTTGTCTAAAAAAATCCTTTCCTCTTATAACAAGACTAGAGAGAAATGTTTAGACAAATAAAGGGGTAAACTCAAAGCTCCCCCCATCAAACAATCCTTGATCGCTAAGTTTTAAATTTGGAATAACCAATAAGGCCATAAAAGACAAGGTCATAAAGGGGGCACGTAAAGAACAACCCAACTCAGTTTTGACAAATTGATCCAGTTGGCTGTAAGCAGTAGCAACCGTTTCACCTGATTGATCGGACAAAATCCCTGCAATAGGTAAGGGTAATACTTGCTCATCATTAGCACCAACAGCTGCAATACCACCTTGATGTTGAATAATTAAATTAACCGCCTGACAAATAGCGTCATCGCTTACGCCCACAACAATAATATTGTGAGAATCGTGTCCTACACAAGAGGCTATGGCTCCTTCTTTTAAAGAAAAACCATTGATAAAAGCCAAGGCCGGAGGTGCATCTTGATAACGATTGATAACAGCAATTTTGAGAATATCCTGTGTGCTATCGGATACTGCCAATCCTTTGTGGATAGGAGTGGGGCGAGTGATTTTTTTAGTAATTAACGCTCCATCAATAGCCTGAATAACTTGTATATGTTCGCCCTCTGCTTCTAAAGCAAAATCTTTCACTGTTTTGGGCGTTGCATTAAATTGGTTAACTAAGGAAGGACGGACACTAGATAAATAATCACGCCCCTCTTTTGCAACCAATTCGCCATTGATATAAGTAGCATGAGCTTCAAAATCTTGAAGATCATGAACCAATACAAAATCTGCCCAATCTCCTTCTTTTAAGGTTCCAATATCTAGGTTATAATGCGCCACAGGATTGATACAAGCTGCTTGTAACACATCAAAAACAGAAATCCCCTTGGCTACCGCTCTAGCAGCCAATTGATTGATATGCCCAACGAGTAAATCATCAGGGTGTTTATCATCTGAACAAAACATGATGTGAGCAGTATACTGGGGCAGTAAGCCAATAAGTGCCTCAAAGTTTTTGGCTGCAGAACCTTCTCGAATTAGAATTTTCATACCTAGACTTAATTTTTCCAAAGCCTCTTCTAAGGTAAAACACTCGTGGTCGGTTGTAATTCCAGCCGCAATATATTGTTGGATGGCTTTCCCAACAACACCAGGCGCATGACCATCTATTGGTTTGCCAACAGCTTTGGCGGCCGCAATTTTATCCATCATGTCATCCGTTCTGTGAATCACGCCTGGATAATTCATCACTTCGGCTAGGTACTTGATATCAGGACGTGCTAATAATTGAGCAACGCCTTCAGGATCAATGACTGCCCCTGCACTTTCAAAACTCGTAGCAGGTACACAAGAGGGTGCTCCAAAATTAAATTTAAAAGGAACCGTGGCTGCATTTTCCAACATATATTCTACCCCTGGAATTCCCAAAACGTTGGCAATTTCATGTGGGTCAGAAACGGTACCAACAGTACCATGGCGTACCGCCAAACGCGCAAATTCGGAAGGAACTAACATAGAACTTTCTACATGAACATGGGCATCTACAAAACCAGGAATAACATAATGAGCAAGTTCCAAATCAGATGTTAAACGAGTAATAGATTTAATTTTTTGCTGTTCAATGTGGAGTTCAGCAGGGTATATTTCACGGTGTAAAATATCAACGTAATTGGCGCGTAATTTCATACAAATGCAATGCGGTAGTGGTTGCCTCAACAACAGTGTGATCAAATAATAGAATCTTTGTTCAAAGTAAGAATTATTGTGTAAGAATTCAAAATGCTTTGATAAGAAGGGTTGTTTAAATTTTTTCTTTTAGGTATTGACTTGGGACATGATCGGTAAGCCATACACCATTATCAGATTGATAAAACAGGTGTCCTGCCTCTTGCATAGCGGGTGTATCTACCATAAAAATAAGTGGTTTGCCATGCCTGCTCCCTACTTGTACGGCTGTTGAGTATTGGCTAGATAAGTGTACTTGATGTCTGTTGCGTTTTTGCAAACCTACATTAAGAATACTTTGTTTGTTTTTTTGTGCCGTGCCGTGGTAGAGCAATGTAGGAGGGATGGTTGGTTCTAAACCTAGATCTATAGAAATGGAATGCCCTTGATTGGCTCGAATATACAAACCTGTTTCATCTACCTTAAAGCGTTGCTTATTATCGTTTTTAACAACTTCCAAGAGTTCATTATGACTAATGGGATACTTGTATTGTGTGAGTTGTTGCAATAGTTGTTCAATAGAGGCCCAGCCTTGTTCATTTAGATTTAGGTCAATGGCAGAAGGGTTGTGGCGGAGCACATAGCTCAAGAATTTGCTAACTTTTTTTTGACTCATGGTATTATTTTTTTACACCAACCTTTAAACAAAAGCAAAAGTTTCTTTGATGGCCAAATAGCATAAAAAAAAGGTTCTTTCCATTAAGAAAAGAACCTTTTGATTTATAGTTGAAAAACAGTTGCTTAAGCTGATAAAAGTTGATCCAAAATACCAACAAGATCCTCATCTCCCAAACCAGCTAATTCGTCGCCATGCTGGTCTTTGAGAAGCTGGCTATCTTGCTTGATTTGAGTAAAGAATTCGTTCATTTTATTAACCGTAGCTACTCCTTTTTGATCGGTAACTTTAGCGTCTACTTGAGCAAGTTTGGCTTTGTATCCTTGTACCGTTTGTTGCATTTTAGCAACAGCAGCTTTGTCTTGTGGTGTACCTTCTTGGCCATTGATGAAATTGGCAATATGAGAGAGTAACGTGTTTACCGCATTTAAAAGGGGCTTCACCATATTGGCTTTTTTATTTACCACTTGCTCATTCTGCCATTGGGCTAATTTGTTCTGAAGCTGTTTTAGAGCATTTTGTAATTGCTGAACGCGAGGAGAAGGCGCACCATTGTTGGGAGCTGTACCTCCAGTATCTGTACCAGAATTATCTGTAGATGTTTCAGGTGTAGTTTCATCTTGTGGCACATTCGCCATTTCTGTAGGATTCAAGAAGCAAATAGTATGTCCAGTCTTTGATGTTAAATTGAGAGGATTAACTACAGCATGTAAGTTTGCTTTATCAGCTCCTTGTACTTTGCCTACAGGATACATAAAACATTTACCACTTTCATTTTTGGCAAATTTCATAGAGCCATAGGTCGCAGACATTTTCTTCTTGGTAACAACGCGATCTACAAGAGCATCAATAAATGTCTTATAAGCTTGCCATGCTGGTTTATCAGCTTCTTTGGCTGTCGCTAGTTGTTTTTGAATATTTTTTTGTCTTGGAAGTAAATCTTTTTTTAGCATGGGAAAATTCATGTCAATAAAAAAGAAACTACCCTTAGCCTCCTTTACGAAGGTAAAGAATCGTTTATTTTTTTTATCTAATTTTCCAACACTGCCTTTGAATATAACTTCGGCTCTGGGCATTTTTTGTGCTGTAGCCATTGTGATAAGGCCTTGTACGTGTCCTGCTTCAATGTTTGCTAATTTTGCTATAGCAGCCATGTCTGCTCCTGTGAGTTTCGAAATGTCCATAGTTTGATAATAGTTTTTTCTTTAAAAAGTAATAGTTTAAAAGTGGTTAAAACATATGGTTTGATTAGGCCAGTGTTTTTAGGTCGATACGTTGAAGAATTGATCGTATTTCATCATGTATTCCATTCATCTTATTTACTTCCACTTGCAGTTTTTCTTGAAGTTTTGCTCGCTCTTCTTGAGTGCCTTGGGGATCTTTTAGACGCTGTTCTAATTCTTTTAGTTGAGGCAGCAAGGAGTCCAAGTAAGATTTCTTACTCGAAAATTCGGACTTCGTAGAGTCATCTGCTTGTCCTAATTTATTTAAAAATATTAAGATAGCTTTGCGTAAGGCAGTGATGAAATCACGGTCTGTAGGCATTGTATCTTGTTTCTTGAATCGAGGCATGACATCATTATTGAGTTTGTCAAGACCTCGTTGTAGTTCGTCAGATCGTTTGGTAATATGTGCTCTAGAAACTACTGCTGTACTGCCTGTTGGGCCAGTTTGTGGAGAAGGCTCGCCTGTAGAACGTGTAGTTGTAGAGGTACTTTCTTGTGTGGTTGATCCTGTAGAGGTATTTTGTTGGTCAGAAATAGGGGCACCATCTGTACCTGTACCCATGCCTGTACCAGAATCTTGTCCTTCTGTAACTTGCTCTACATTGCCATCTTCTCCTATCATCAAAGGTGCTTTGAGCCAGCGTATTTCTGCAAATTGTTTTAAAGAGGCACGCTTCAACTTGTTGAGTACCTTCATGGAAGGCTTCTCTTTGGCTTTTCCTAGAGAGGCGTTGGGCTGTAGGCAGAGTACTTTCTGATTGTTTTCTTTTAGGACAAAACAGGTGCCTATTGAAACAAGATCTTTCTCGTTACTTTTTCCTGCTTCTAAAAACACCTTTTTATGAGCAGCTGTTGGCTTGCCAAATAGGATCAATGGCTCTCCATTCAAGAAATTTTGATGGAAGAAATATGCAGTGGGTTTTTCCACAGAAGTCTTGACAGCTAGAGTCGCTTGAACAGCCTTATAGTACTTCCCGACAAGAGCAAAATCTAAACTTTTGCTCTTAATCTCTCCTGCCTTAATTTTTGGTGATATATTGAACGCCACAACTGATCATTTAAAAGGTTTGTTGTAAATACAACTAAATTGAATTTCTAACGAATAAAGTCTTAAGTACAGGTAAATATAAGAAAATAAAACTAAAAAAACAAACCCTTTTTCCTTTTGTCTGTAAAACATGGTAGTGTATCAGGGGCTTTTGCTTAACTATAGGAAAAGTATATTAAAATTATAGAGCTACTAAATAATTTTGGAGTGTTTTGATTCTTTGGTAGAATCAACTCTTTGTACAAGAATATCTTATTATCAATTGATTGTTTTTATACCAGATGATTTATTTTTCTTATCGTTCTTAGTACTTTTGTGCTTGCTTTGTACTTGTAATATCAACTTATAAATAAAGCTAACTTGGTGACATACCAAATTTTTATACTATAGTGAGTTGTATGTTATTATTATACTCACTCAAACCATATATCTAATTAGTATAGCATGGCAAAAATTCCAATTGATCTCAATAGTGGGGAACTCAAGAAAGTAGAGCAGCCCTTAGAAAATATTATCGTAGGTATTGATTTAGGAACTACCAACAGTTTGGTGGCCTATATGAAGGATGGAAAACCTGTAGTGGTGACCGATCATACAGGAAACAATGCACTCGTACCTTCTATTATTCATTTTGAGCGTCCCAATTCTGTTGTTGTGGGGCGTGATGCCCTCCCCAAACTGGTAGATGATCCAGCCAATACGATTTTTTCGATCAAGCGTTTGATGGGAAAATCATATCAAGATGTGTCCAATTATCAAGATTTCTTTTCTTATCAGGTTATTGATAATGATATAGAAGATAGTTTGGTTAAGATTAGAATCAAAGACAAATTTTATACCCCAATCGAGTTGTCGGCCAAAATCCTAGAACAGCTCAAACGGAGAGTAGAAAAAACATTGGGTTCAGAAGTCAGTAGAGCTGTGATTACCGTGCCTGCTTATTTTAATGATGCCCAACGCCAGGCTACTAGAGATGCGGGAAAGCTGGCAGGCTTAGATGTTTTGCGTATTGTTAACGAGCCTACAGCAGCGAGTTTGGCCTATGGTATTGGTTTAGATCCCGATACAACTAAGACGGTAGCTGTGTATGATTTGGGCGGTGGAACGTTTGATATTTCTGTTCTTAAAATAGAGCACGGTATTTTTGAAGTATTAGCTACGAATGGCGATACCTTTCTGGGGGGAGATGATATAGATCGAGCCATTCAGCAACACTGGCTCAAAGATCAAGATAAGACATCTGACCAAGCTTTTTTGCAAGCATTGCGTCTGGAAGCAGAAAAAGCCAAAAAAATGCTTTCTACTCAAGAACATTTCAAAACAGTATTAAACGAAAAAGAATATAGCCTCGATCAAGTTATTTTTGCTCAATTGGTGCAGCCCTTGTTGGACAAAACACTGGTGGCCTGTAAGAATGCTTTGAAGGATGCAGAGTTGACCACAGCAGATATTGACGAAGTAATTATGGTAGGCGGTTCTACTCGCTTGGCATTATTACAACAAAAGGTCAAAGAATTTTTTGGTAAGGAATTGCACAATGATCTCAATCCCGATGAGGTAGTGGCACTAGGGGCAGCTGTACAGGCAGATATTTTGGCAGGCAACAACAAGGATATTCTGTTGATTGATGTTACGCCATTGTCCTTGGGAATTGAGACGATAGGAGGACTCATGGATACCATTATTTCTAGAAATACAAAAGTGCCTATCAAGGCTGGCCGTCAATATACTACCTCTGTAGATGGACAAACCAATCTAAAAGTCAGTGTTTTTCAGGGAGAGCGTGATTTGGTAGGAGACAACCGCCAATTGGGAGAGTTTGTTTTGCGTGGTATTCCTCCGATGGCTGCTGGCTTGCCCAAAATAGAAATTCACTTTTTGCTCAATGCTGATGGAATTTTAAAAGTGCGTGCCAAGGAGCTGCGCTCTGGAGTAGAGCAAACCGTAGAGATGCGCTCGCCTTATGGTATTTCTGAAGAAGAGATGGGGAGAATGCTTTTGGAATCTATCCAGAATGCAAAACAGGATATGACGGTTAGAGCATTGATTGAAGCGAGAACAGAAGCACAAAATGTAGTTTTAGCTGCACGTAAGTTTTTGACACAAAACGCAGCCATCCTTACAGAAGAAGAGGCCAGCCAAACCTTGGTATTAGTTGATGCCCTAGAAACCGCTTCACAAGCCGAGGATAAAGACCTGATTCATCAAAGAATGGAAGAACTCAACGAGTACACCACTCCACTGGCACATCGGGCGTTGGATGCCAATATAGCAGATGCAATGAAAGGAAAGAAATTGTAATTTTGTTGTAGCCTTGTAGCAAAACGAACGTGAAAAATTATCCAATAATCTTTTATTTGTGGGGTGCAATGACAATTGTATCCCACAAATGTTCGTTAAGACAAAACAAGCTTTAATAACCACTTCTCATTGTAAATAAACTCTATGTTGCATTATTTTTTGTTATTGTTATGCAGTATAACAACTGCATCAGTCTATGCTCAGGTAGATAGTTCTGCTTATAAAGTTAAATATGCTTTTCAACCCACCGATCCCTATGCAGATTTGGAACAAGGGCAAGAGTTCTTTTTGGCCAATGGGATGTATCGCGTTTGGAATGGCAAACGCTATTACTGGGGCTTTTATGATGAAACAACCCAAGAAAAGCTAACCAAAGCCAAGTATGATACCATTACTTTTCGCTATTTGAATAAAGAAAAGAGAGGCTTTTATAGAATTAAGGAAAAGGGCAAATGGGGGTTGTTGGGACCTGATCGCGAAGTTTGGCTGCCAGTCAAATACGATCAACTCAACTATATTTCCAAACGCTACGAACCCTACATCAGTATCGAATTGGCGGGTAAATATGGAGTGTTGAACCCCAAAGGAGAAACTATTTTGGAAGCCGTATATACTGATATTCTGTTTGATGGTTATCGTTATAAGGTAAAGCAAGGCGCACGCTGGGGGCTGCGTGATAACAAGGGCAAAGAATTGATTCCTACTTGTTTTGATGAGATTGAAGATCATGCGTATGTCAACCAAATGCGTGTTCGAAAAGGCGACCAGTGGGCGGTATACAATTGGGTAAAAGAAGATCCTTGTGCCTTGGCAATTCACTACGATGATATTGATTATTTCTCTAAGTACTATGTGGTAAGGGCTGGCAGTAAGTTTGGTTTGTTGGATATCAATGCCAAAGAAGTATTGGCCATTGAGTATGACTACATGGCACCATTTTTCTTAAAGTACCTTAATACGGTTATTGTAGGACAAAATAAAAAAGTAGGGCTATTTAGAATAGATTCTACAGGGCAGAAGCAGGTAGAAATACCTATCGAGTACGATGATATTTGGATTGATGAGAATAACTTCAAAATTAAGGTTCGCTTGGGAGATCGAATTGATTACTACTTTGGAGACCAAACCTTATTTGATTTGGCTTATAATGATGTACAGTATTATGAGGAAATCAATAGAGTAATGGTAAAGAAAAAAGGCAAGTGGGGGATGTTAACACCCGAAGGCGAGGAGATGATTCCTATTGCTTATGACAAAATACATGTCATGAATGCCAAGCACTTTATGGTAGAAAAGAAGGGCAAATGGGGCTTGCTGAATGGACAAGGGCGCGAAATGATTCCTGTATTGTATGATGAATTTGATTATCGCCCCAAAAAAGATATTTTCTTTGTAAATAAAGGCGGAAAATGGGGGATTGTTTCTATTAAGAAAGGCTTATTATTACCACCACAATACGAAGATTTATACACCTTGCCCAATAGGAATTTCCTTGTTAAGCAAAAAGGTTTGTGGGGGGTAGCCGCTCCAGGAGGACGCGTAATTGTTCCCCTAGAACACAGTACTTATGATTACAAATACAAATCCAAAGAAATTTATCTTAAACGTCCTGATGGTGGGGTAAAGAAGTATTCTTTGTATTGATATTGTAAAAAATAAACCAGAAGTGCACGACCATTTCCAAGATGTTTATCCAGCGTCCTAAACCTATTTTATAAGTTTAAATTAGGCACCATCTATTTTTATTTAAATGAGCTTGCCACTGACTCGGTTATTCTGTACAAAATATTGAATCTGTAAAAATAAGCTTACAATGTATAGAGCCCTTATTGTTATTAAATAGCATGGAGTTATAGCTATACCAAACGTTGAGGGGTTTTCATTTATACCCCACACTTGAAGGTTTTATTTCAAATGTGGGGTAATTACTCCTTTTAAACGTACTATTTATAATAGTTATAGTCTATTCATAGACTATATTTTTTTAAAAATTTAGTGTATATTTTATTCAAATAAGTATATTTTTTTACGATTGAATTTCCAAAACAAAAGCCCTGTCATTAGTATATATGACTTAAGATACATGTATTATATGTGTCTTGCTGCCTAAGACCTATCGCTCTTTTCAAATTGTTTATTAAGCCATTCTATAGCATGATCTTCATCTGTAAATAGCTTGGTTGGTACGTGTCGGCCATTTTCATTAACCGAATGCTTAAAGGCTTTGAGATACATGTTTCCAACAATCTTTGCAGCAAATGAACGAATCACCATAGCACGAGCAACTTCACCAAAATCAGCGTTTTGATAGTAGTTTAGGATGCTTTTTTCTGTGTATAGAGTAGGGACGATCGCAAGCATAGCGTTGGAGCCATTTATTTGAGCACCATAAGACTTTACTCCACTCACTACTTCTTCAGCTGTCTTTAAATTATCTTCACCATACCAGTTTTCTATGTATTTTACGACTATAATTCTGTCGTTTTTTTCATGTAAACTGATCTTGGCATCACCAAAAATTTGTTCTTCCATTTGTCTGGTTTATCTGCTTGGATATTTGAAGTATTAAAACACTTCTTGTTTTGTTTTTTTGTAGCGGGCAATTTGAAGTTATTGAGCAACTTAGAAGTTAAAACAGAACTTTAATTGAGTATCCATGAAAAAAGAATTTATATTTTTAATATACAAAGGGTTTTGTCAAAAATACAAAAACTCTAATTTGTTTAGCCGCTAGTCGTTTTTTAAATAATTTCACGTATAAAATAAAGTAGTTGATTTTTTAGTGCAAAAATCAACTAAATAGTGTTATTTATACCTGTTTTTAGTAAAAGTGAAAAAATTACATTATTTATGTGTCATGTAAGCTCGATTTCTTTCACTTATTTTCTTGTCACCAACTTAACAATTTTTTAATGTTTTCTTTAATGTTTTTAATGTTTTTATTTAAAGTAAGCTTAAAAAAATTACAGTAGAATAGAGATACTACTAAATTTATCAAAAACGTGACTTTTAATCTACATCGTTTTGTATCCATTGAAATTAGGAATAAAACAATATAGATTAAAAGTCAGAGTGCTTCGCGAGTGCGAGTGCTTATGAGCTCGGCAGAGCGGTTTGCAAGCTCGGTTGTAGTACTAATTTTTTTATCTACTTAAAAAAATTAGTAAAGCTCTTTAATTTTGTGTTTTTCGGCTAGTTCTTGCAAAATTTGAACAGTATTGTCTATATCTTCATAAGAATGTGAATCTGTCACTGTAAATCTTATTCTTCCTTCATGAGGCTGAACTGCTGGATAAATTATACTAACAGCAAAAATTCCTTTTTGATACATTTCTGTTTCAAACTGCGTAAGTCGTTCAACATCAGGAATAAAAATAGGAATAACAGGCGATTGAGATGTACCAAGATTAAATCCAGCTTTTTGCAAAGCTTTTCGCATGTATTGATTTTTTTCATGTAATCGTTTTGCAAAACTCCCATCAGTACTAAATAACTTTAATGCTGCAAGTGTAGTCGCAGCTGCTGGAGGTGGAAATGCCGCTTGGAATATATAGCTTGAAGCTCTACAGGTTACAAATGTTCTAAACCTGCTATTAAAAGCACAAAAACCTCCTACAGATGCACAACTCTTGGAGAATGTGCCAGCTAAAAAATCAACTTGGTCTAGCACGCCATATTCATTAGCCAAACCTCTACCATTTTCTCCATAAAAGCCTATTGTATGGGCTTCGTCTAAATATAAATAAAAATCATATTTTTCTTTAAGGGCAACTATTTCCTTGATTGGGGCCAAATCGCCAGACATAGAATAAGCAGATTCGACAATAACAAATGTATTGGTGTATTGCCCTTTTACTTTTTTGAGTTGTTCCTCTAAGCTGCTAACATCATTGTGTTTAAAAATTAACTTGGGTTTGTTTGATAATTTGATTCCATCAATAATAGAAGCATGATTTTCAGAATCAGATATTATTACATCATTTTTTTGGACAATCGTTGAGAGCATACCTAAATTGGTCGTATAACCAGTAGGAAACAAGACTACATCTGTTTTGTTAAGATAGGCTTTGAGAAAATTTTCTATTTCGAGGTGCAGACCACATCGACCACCTGACATAGCTGAAGATCCCGATCCTGTACCATATTTACGAGTCGTTTCAACGGTTGCCTCGATAATGCTAGGGTGCCTATTTAATCCTAAGTAATGATTGGTACACCAAATATATTTTCTTTCCACATCGCCTACAGAGCTACCAACATTACCTATAGAACTTGAACTTTGCTCAACAAACCTATCGTAACAATAAGAATCTGTTTCCTCCAGTCGTTTTCTATCCCTTTCGAAGGCTTTGCTGAATTTTTCAAGGTCAAAATGTCCTTTTTGTAATTCTTCAATAAATGTATAACCAATACCGTAATTCATATATTTTTTTTTAGCAACAAATAAAAAAAATGGCACAGAACAAAACACTGAATTGGGGGTAGGCATTTTTAAAGTGTCTGATATGTACGGTCAAGAGCAATTAATAAACTGGATTAACTAAAATATTATTTTGTCTTGTGCTTAGTGAGAAGATGTATGATTTTTATTTGTTTATTTATAAATATTAAAATTTTTTTACTAAATTTTTATACAAGTTTAAGGAATTAGCTTTCATATAAAGTTATTCATTTCTTTCACTATTAAAAAGTCGTTTGGTATAATTTTACAACATCGTGATCGCATCTATTATCAAAATATTACAACGGTGATGTTAAAAACAAGAATAGTTTGCAAAATTATATTCATATACGTTTGATTGTGACTATGTTTGTCGTATAATAAAATAATAAAATTTATGTTAAAAACAATAAATAAAATTAAATGAAATGTATTTTAATTTGCAAAAATTTATCTTGTGGGTATATTTAATCTATTGTTTTTACAAAAAACAGTCAGTATAGGACAATCGAGGCTCGGCCGAACCGAGCCAATAGCGAACTCATAAGCACTCGCGAAGCGATCTGATTTATTAGATATAGTATATCAAATAATCAGTACACCAGCTCATTTAAATAAAAAGGAATCTAGCCTTTAAAAGAGCCTTTGCATGATTCTTGGCTGTAGTTGCCCTGTACCTAGATATTAAGGGTAGAAACTCTTGAGTTGTACACAACAGAAAATAAAAATTAATTAAAAATCGCTTTTCTTAGTTTGGATTTCTATTTTTTGTAGAAAAATAATATAATACGAAACAAATTGAGCTTACAAGCCAAATTAAAGGTTTTTAGAGTTTTGTCCAGCTGGTTCTTATCTCAAAGAAAAAAACTGGCTTATAGTGCTTAGTTCAATATAATTCTATGAAGTTGTTTAAAAATGGAGTTGTGTTGAACCGAGGCTCTGCCGAGCTCATAAGCAACGCGCACTAGCTCACGTAAGTATAATGAGTACTAATTTTGTTCTAACCGAGCCTATGGCGAGCTCATGCAAATAAATTTAAACAACTTCTATTTATCAACTTTATGGTGTTGAACGCATCATTGAATAAAAAAGTCGTATGACAAAGCAAACAAAACAAGCCACTGTAGATTATGATATTGGGATTATTGGAGCTGGTTTTAGTGGTTTAGGATTGGCAATGCGTTTGAAAGAAGAGGGAAAGCGGAGTTTTGTGGTCTTGGAACGTGCAGAAGAGGTTGGTGGAACTTGGAGAGACAATATTTATCCAGGTTGTGCTTGTGATGTGCCTTCACATTTATACTCCTATTCTTTTGAGTTGAATCCTACGTGGTCAAAGGTATATTC
Source organism: Aureispira sp. (assembly GCA_045105775.1). Taxonomy (GTDB): domain Bacteria; phylum Bacteroidota; class Bacteroidia; order Chitinophagales; family Saprospiraceae; genus Aureispira. Next base: position 22,974 of record JBGCDW010000194.1, on the reverse strand, counting down.
GGGACAACCAGAGATATTGAAATATATGATCGCCTGCAAGGATAAGTATGACTTGGATGAGCACATTCATTATAGTACCCATCTTTCGGCAGCTGTTTTTGAGGAAGATACACTTACGTGGTTGTTAACCGCTAACAATGGCAAAACTTGGCGTGTCAAAACCGTAGTAGCAGCTATTGGACCACTCAATGTACCCAAAATACCGAATTTAAAAGGCAAAGATCTTTTTGAGGGAAAGCAGTTTCATTCTGCTGAATGGCAAGAAGATGTAGAACTAAAAGGTAAGCGGGTAGCTATTGTAGGCACAGGAGCCTCGGCCATACAAATTGCTCCAGAAATTGCGGACGAAGTAGAACAATTAACGATTTTTCAACGCTCGGCACCTTGGGTTTTTCCTAGAAACAATCATCCTATTCGCGAAATTCGACAAGAAGAATTTAAGCGAAAACCTTTTAAACAACGCCTTAAACGCTTGAAAGCCTTTTTGTTTATGGAGTCGCAGGGCAGGGGCTTATTTAAGGACAACTGGATTAGAAAATTGAGCAAAAAGATGGCAGAAGATTTTCTCAACAAAGAAATTTCTGATCCTGTTTTAAGAGAAAAATTGCGTCCTAATTATACCATTGGCTGTAAACGAAGACTGATTTCTGATGATTATTATGCAGCACTTAACAAAGCTCAAGTACATTTAGAAACAACTCCTATTCAGGAATTTACGCCCAAAGGAATTGTTGATGAGCAAGGGAAATTACACGAGTTCGATGTAATTATTTATGCTACAGGCTTTCAGGTGGTAGATTATCGAGAACGAAACTTGGAAGTAAAAGGCTTGAACCAAGAAAGTTTATTTGAGCAATGGGCGGCTCATTCTTCCGAAGCCTATTATGGGACAGCAATAGCGAATTATCCAGGTTTGTTTTTTGTATTGGGGCCCAATACTGGACTAGGGCATAATTCGGTTTTGCTTATGATGGAAGGCCAATTGAATTTTATATTAGACTATTGGAAGCAATTGGACAGACTGCCGAAGGGGAGCTTGCTTAATGTCAAGACTAAAGCGCAAGAAAAACACAATCAGAAAATCCAAAAAGAACTATCCACTATGGTTTGGTCTACAGGATCGTGCAGTAGTTGGTATTTAAATGCAGAGGGCAAAAATACAACACTTTGGCCGGGTTCTCCCGTTACGTTTCGCAATGAAACCAAACGAATTCGTCGAAGAGATTTTGAAAAACTAACCTTATAAAGACTTACTTACCCAAACCTCGAATAACAGATAAAGAGTTGCCTCTCAGAAAAGGAGTGGCAACTTTAGTTTTTCCATAATAGATTTTTGTATTAGGGAGCCATTGACGAAGGGTTTGTTCAATGAATGCACGGTTTTTTTGACCCTCTTCATGCCAGATCAAGACTTTGAGCTGTTGTAATTTTTGGATGCTGTAAGGAAGCGAATTTCGACCCAAGAAAGAAATATCTAAGGCCACTAAGTTGGGCAGTGTAGCCAAGCTTTCAAAACTTTGTGAGAGATTGAGTGCCCGATTGCCATTGAGACTCACCACTTGAAGTTCGCGTAAGTAGCCCAAGTATCTCGGCAGTGTACGAAGGGGCAATTTGTCTAAGAATAATTTTTGTAGACGTGGCATTTTGGTGATGGCAATTGGCAAGCGTTGTATGTTGTTATAATAACTAGCCGCACTACTGTGCAAATTACTAATATCCAATACCTTTAGATTACGCAGGTTTGCCAAGAAATTTGGAAGGGTATAGAGTTCATTATCCGTCAAGACCAATTCTTCAATTTGATGCAAATAGGCCAAACCTTGTGGAAGGTGTTTGATACCATTGGAGGATAAATCTATTTTACGCAAACGTTGGCAGTGTTGTAGCTTGGGGTTGATCGCTTGTAAGCGGTTGTTACTGAGCGATAAATAGCGCAAATCATGATAACTGCAAATATGATCGGGCAAGAATTGAATGCCTTGATAAGACAAATCTAAATGCTTGGTCAATTGTCGTCTAGGAGCAGAAATACCTCGATAATGTCTTCGTAAAGTACGCTGACTCCCTGTTATTAAAGCATTGTAATGCAAGTCTTGCCAGAAATGGTCTGTGCTTGGAAGACTGGGCAGCTTTTTTCTTGAAGATAAGTTGATTAGGGCTATTTGACTACTTTCTTGAGCGGCTAATAATTGCTGAAGAGTAGGAGGCAAGTTCTTAAAATAGTCTTCGTCAGTTGCTATAGGTATCGGTGCTGTTGGAGTAGCAGGCTGGTTACAGCTTACTGTGAATAAACATCCACCCAATATTAAGTAGGTGCGAAAAAAAAATCGCACGATAAAAAATCTTCCATTTTTTAGTTCGAGAACTTTTTTTAAACTACTTAAAAACAAAGAAAGCCAAGACATACAAGCGAGTTGATAGAATGATTAAAGATACAAGCCAGATTGTTCGATTTCTTCCAGTACTTTTTCGGGCACCCAATAGCGAATCGACTTGTGCTCTTTGAGGAGTGTTCTAATAACAGAAGAGGAAATTTCCATTTGAGGAGCATCTACCAAAAAAACATTTGGATGGTCTTTGTAGACTCCTAAATCATAATTGGGACGTTTGTACACATAAATCTGATAATTTTTGAGCAAAACCTCATAGTTTTTCCACTTGTGCAAAGAACCCAAATTATCCCCCCCCATAATTAAGACAAATTCATAACTGGGGTGTTGCTCTGCCAAATAAGCCAAGGTATCTACGGTGTAAGAGGGCTTGGGCAAGCCAAATTCTATATTGCAAGATTCTAGCTGTGGCTCTAGTTCTACCGCTAAATTTACCAAGTGCAATCGGTCATAATCATTGGCCAGTGTTGCCCGTTTCTTGAGTGGGTTGTGTGGCGTAACCACTAGCCAAACACGATCGAGATCCGTATGATGAGCAATATAATTGGCAATAATCAGATGCCCTGTATGAATGGGATTAAAAGAGCCAAAAAAAAGTCCAATTTTCATAGTATTCTTATAGAATGGTACAAAAAAGCAAAAAAGAGGACTGCTTCAAAGCAGTCCTCTATATTTTCTATACAACAAGGAAAAACTTCCTTAGTATTCTTCTTAGTTCAATTTAAAACGAACAGGCAAGTTGTATTTTACACGAACCGACTTACCACGTTGTTTACCAGGTGTCCATTTGTTAGGCATTTTATTCATCATCTGAATAACACGTTTTGCTTCTTTTCCACATCCTCCTCCTGGATCACGTAGAATTTCCACATCCTTGATAGAACCATCTTCCATTACAGTAAAACTAACGACAGACATGCCTTCAATTTGGTTCTCACGAGCCATATTGGGGTATCTGATGTTGCTGTAGATGAACTTCAATAATTTTTGATCTGCACAAGCTTTTTTTGCATTGTTGTCACCAGCTTGGTCTTCACAACCAGGGAAACGAGGCATTTGCTCTACAATAGTAAAAATTTCTGGTTCTGGTTCTGGTTCTGGAGCAGGTTCTGGTTCTGGCTCTGGAGCTGGACCATCACCATAAGGACCATCATAGTCAGAAGGTGTATCAGTTACCTCATCTTCCTCGTCCAATTCTTGATTTTCCTGCTCTTCCTCCTCTACCTCTTCCTCTGTCTCTTCAATTTGAGCTGGTGGTGGTGGCGGCGGTGGTGGTGGCGGTGGCGGTGGTGGTTGAGGCGGTGTGTTTGGTGGCTCTGTCATGATATCTTCGATATCAGGAATATCACTGAAATCGAAAATTTCTGTGACCGTCACATCCGTCCAATTGATTATCAGGTAAATTCCCAACAATGCAAGAACACCACCTAATCTAGAAACAGTACCACGATGTTTAAAGGTATTGACCTCATCGTACTTTCTGATTAGGGTTGCTTTACTTTCAGGGCTATCTTTGTACTTGTTAATAAGTTCCTGAGATTTACTTTTTAAGTAAGCCTTGTATCCTATTACTCCACCAGCTACTAGGGCAAAAATACCCAATAAACTGAGGCCTAATTGGGCTCCCGTAATCTCTGGACCTGCGTACAAAAACATAGTCCCAAAGTGCAGTCCATTGATTGACATAATACTATGTTTTGGTTAAAAAATAAGTGTTTGCATGCTATAATTTCCCACCAATTGTGGGAATTAAACCTAAGCTCTAAGATAACAAAAAATACCAATTTAATAAAGAATTGGAAATTCTACCAAAGTAGTTTGTTTTCTTAGCAGGGCTATTTTTTTAGTAAGCCTCTTTTTGAGAGGGGAATATTATTTCAAGAATCGTTAGCGCAACAATACTGGTATATTAATATACACAGCAAGGCACCCAAACAATTGGCCAACATGTCGGCATAGTCAAATTGACGATGAGGCAAACTAGCCTGAACCAACTCTAAAAAAGCACCATAAGCACTAGCTATTCCAAAAGCAAACAACAAAAGCCTCTTGGAGAATTGTTTTGTTCTCCATTGTCCTTGTGCCATCCCCCAAATCAATAAACTTGTCAGAATAGCATAAAAAACTAAGTGACCTACTTTGTCAGGGGATAAGAAATCCCAAGGAATAGGTGGTAATGCAGCGGTCGTAGACAGGCTTGCAATCAAGAGTGCCCAAGCCACTGCTGGCGAAAAATAGACAATACGTTTAAGCCTGAACACTTGCTTGGTAAGCTTCTACATCCATCAGTTCATCCAATTCAGAGGCATCACTGATTTTAATCTTAACCATCCAACCTGCTCCATAAGGATCCTCATTCACTATTTCTGCCTCATCCTCCAAAGCACTGTTAAACTCTAGAATAGTTCCAGATACAGGCATAAACAAATCAGATACCGTTTTTACCGCTTCGATGCTGCCAAATACTTCTTCTTTTTCGAGTGTTTCTCCTTCTGTTTCAATATCAATATAAACAATGTCACCCAACTCGCTTTGGGCAAAATCAGTAATGCCTACATAGGCTTCATCTCCTTCTACGCGAACCCATTCATGGTCTTTGGTATACTTCAAATTTTCTGGAAAGTTCATAGCATGTAATCTATTGGAATCAATGAATCAAAATAACGTGTTATTAAGTACTTCATCAAATAAACTAAAAGAAGTGCCTAATTGCTCCAAAGTTAATTTATTTTTCCAATCTACGCCCATAATCTTCTCAAAAAAGGCTAGACAAAAACCAACTTTATCCAAAGCAGCAAAGCCCTTAGTGGTTGCGTTTTTGTTATAGATGCTGCTGTTTTTATTTTTGGTGTATGCAGTGGTCAAAAAAATAAAAAAAATAAAAAACAGACTGCTATAAAATTATTTTTTACCTTTGCTCTATACCAGATTTCATAACCAATGGCTCGCCTTCTTCTCTTATTGTGGGTAGTAGTGATTAGCATCCAAAGCTTGTACAAAGGGTTGGTGTATACTTATTATGTCTGTAATAAAGCTTATATCATAGAGCAATTGTGTGAGAACAAAGCCCAACCTGCGCTCAAGTGTGAGGGTAAATGCCACCTCAAAAAGGTTATGAATGTGCACCGTGCTTCTACCGAAACGAAGCAACAACCTTATTTGCCAAATTTAGAAGAAGTAAAACTACCCCCGTTATTTTTTCAAACAGTAGAGCCATTGCTGGCTTGGATAGACCAAACTGCTTTTTCCAGTACTGGCAAAGCGATCTTCGTTTATCAGTTTGATTATACCTACCAACCACTGCACGGTGTTTGGCACCCTCCACGTCTTGCCTAAGACAATAGAAGTGTTTGGAGTATCAACTAAAACAACTATTGTAGTAGAAGTGGGGTGTTTCAGTATTTTGTACTTGAAATAACTGCCCAGCTATTTATAGGTTGTTCCTCTAATTCCTTGGCCAAGGTGTGTGCTTACCTCTTCTAGTTGTCTTTTCCAATTTTTATATTTTAAAATTTATTCTGCATGTTATCAATTGTATCGCCTACAATTGATAACATGCCTCCTGCTTATATTTTTATTAAAATGAAAAGGTTTAACTTTATCACAATAACAATTCTTATACTGTTATCAACTACCCTTATCTATGCTCAAACGACGTACACGGGTAAAATTATTGACCAACAAAACCAAGAACCCTTAATGGGGGTAAATCTCTGGATAGAACGCACGCAAACAGGAGCGACTACAGATATTAGTGGAGCGTATAATCTTGAGGCAGCAGCCAATGATGAAATAACTATTTCTTTTGTTGGCTATGCTACACAAACGATTATGGCCAAAGACCTTCAAACGTTAACGGCATTGGAGGCTAATATTGCCGAATTGAGGGATGTGGTGGTTTCGGCCAGTCGCTCTCAACAATCGCGGTATGAGGTGCCTGCCAGTATTAGTACCATTACCTCCACTACGATAGACGATGCACAGGCTACTTCTTTGGATCAGTTGCTCAACAAAACACCAGGAGTGTTTATGGTAGATTTGGGCAATGAGCAACACAGTATGGCTATTCGCCAGCCCTTATCTTATAAAAGTTTGTTCTTGTACTTAGAGGATGGGTTGCCTATTCGCCCTACAGGAGTATTCAATCACAATGCTTTGTTGGAAATGAACCAAGCCAATATAGCACAGATAGAAGTTATTCGAGGGCCTTCCTCTTCTTTGTATGGCAGTGAAGCTATTGGTGGAGCCATCAATTTTATTACGATTCGCCCAACGGCCAAACCAACGGCTAGTATTCGTTTGCAAGCCAATAATTTAGGATATAAACGAGCTGATTTGCGTGCGGCCGCCACCTTTGGTAAGTTTGGCTTGGCTATTTCGGGCTATTATGCCAATCGTAGAAATGGTTTTAGAGCACACAGTGATTTGGACAAATTGGGCTTGACCCTAAAAGCGACCTATGCCATTTCTGAGCGCGATTTCTTATCGGCAGATGTAACGGCTATTGATTATCGCTCTGATATGACGGGCAGCTTGGATAGTGCCGCTTTTTACAGCCGTTCTTACAGCTCTTTGCACACTTTTACCAATCGAGATGTTTGGGCATTGCGTTCCAAAATCAATTACAATCGTTATTGGAATGACCAATCTAAAACCAGTGCGGTGCTCTTTTTTCGCGATAATTCGATCAAACAAGTGCCTTCGTATCGTGTGCGCGATGATTGGTCGCCTTGGGGCAATCCTACAGGCAATCGCAATTTGGCACATGGCGAGAGCAATGACAACAGTTACCAGAGTTTTGGAGCCTTGGTACAACATCGTCAAGCGTTTGATTTTTGGAAAACGGCTTTAACGGTGGGTGCTTCTATAGATTATAGCCCCAATACTTACAAAGCCAATTATATTTCCATTACACGCAGTGATGAAGGCATTTATACCAATTATAATAATGAAATGGATTCGATGTTGACCGATTATGAAGTGGGATTGGTCAACCCTGCGGCTTATGTTCAGGCAGAGTTGAGTCCATTCAAAGGTTTCAAAGTAGTGTTAGCTGCGCGTTATGATGCTTTTGTTTATAATTATAATAATAACCTGCCTAGTAGTGCCTTTTCGGGAGCACCTGATAATGTAGACCAATTTTGGGCATTGACACCAAAGATTGGACTGAGTTACAATATTAAGAATCAAGTGGGCTTTTATGCCAACTACAGTCAAGGATTTGTGCCTCCTCAAATTGGAGAATTGTATAGAGGGGTTAAGGTTCCTGTGTTGCAACCTGCTCAGTACAATAATTATGAATTGGGGGGCTGGTTAAATCTCTTGAAAAACAAATTGCGTTTTGATTGGAGTGTTTACTGGATGGATGGTTACAACGAAATTATTTCTGTACTTTTGGACAATGGGGAGCGCGTCAATCAGAATGCAGGACAAACGCGCCATCAAGGGGTAGAGTACGGATTGTATTACACCCCTATTGAGGATGTATCTATTCGTGTATCAGGCTCTAATGCGGTGCATACTTTTTTGGATTATGTAGAGAATGGAACTGATTTTTCGGGTAAGTCAATGCCACAAGCTCCCAGTTGGATTTTTAATTCAGAGGTAATTTACAAGCCTAGATTTGTGAAAGGATTGCGTGTAGGGGTAGAAATGATGCATATGAACGCATATTTTATGGATGCTGCCAATAGTAAAACATATCCTGGTTTTTTGACTTTTAATGCTCGCGCAGGTTATACGTTCAAAGGATTTGAAATTTGGTGCAATGTACTTAATTTTACCAATCAATTATACTCGCCCAATGCTCGTTTATCTCGTTGGGGAGAGCGTATTACCGTAGGGGAGCCACTGAGTGTAAATGTGGGTATTGGATATAGTTTTGTAGGAAAGTAATGGAGGGAATTTTTATAAATTATTAGTGAGGGTAGTAAAACATTACCCTTACTAGATTTTTATTGCAGAAATAAACTCAAATGTACTCTCATTATACCATCAATAATTATTACGAATGAAAACGTTGTATACATGGCATTATCGTTTGGGGCTATTGGTAACCATTCCCATTTTGGGTTGGTGCATTAGTGGATTGACTCATCCAATTATGGCCAATTTTTTCAAAATTAGACCAGCCCAGCGCACGGTAGAGGTGCAGGCTCCTGCGGTGGATAGCACGGCACCTAATTTAAAAAATATTTTGGACCGACAACATCGACAGGGATTTAAGCAAATCCGATGGATTACCTACAAGGATGAACCTTATTATCAAATCATTCAAGATAAAAAAGAAGCGTTGTATTTTCATCAACAGACAGGTAAGTTTTTAGAGGACGGAGATAAAGGCTATGCTGAATCCTTGGCGCGGTATTTCTTGGGAGATTTTAGTAGTACTATTGTAGGGGTGGAGCGTGTGGATGCTTTTACACAAGAGTATCGATTTATCAATCGGTTGTTGCCTGTGTATAAGGTGCGTTTTGCTCGGTCAGATGGGATGGAGGTGTATGTCTCAACCGAAAGCTCTAGACTGGGGACAATGAATGATAATTGGCGTAAACAATCTATGGCCTTATTTGCGGCCTTGCACAACTGGACGTTTTTGCAAAATTGGCCTGTGCTCAAACTGTCGTTAATGCTGTTGTTTATGTTGGCAGGATTCTTAGCTGCTGGAAGTGGTTTGTTGATTTACGGGGTGTTTTGGAATCAATTGAATGCACAGCGTTTGGATGCTGGGACTAGACGTTGGCATCGGCGATTGGGGCTGCTGGTCGCTTTATCTACCTTGGGGTTTACTTTTAGTGGGGGCTATCATGCCTTGGCAAAAGTACAAGAAAAACCACTAAGGACGGTGCCTGCACCCTTGTATACTGCCGAAGATTTGACCTTGTTGCCTATATTAAAAGCCAAGTTTGCCGATCGTCCTGTGGGTAACGTTTCGTTGGTAAAATTAGAGGGCCAAACCTTTTTTCAAGTACAATGGTTGTTGCAACAGGAACCAGCTGCTTATTTTAATACCAAGAACCTAGAACGCATTAGTCAGGGCGATGAACGTTATGCCTTGGCGCAATCCAAATTGTACACACAGTTGCCTGATTCGGAGGTTATCAATACAGAAGAGATTGTAAAATTTGGGGGAGAGTATGGCTTTATCAACAAGCGGCTTCCCGTTCGCAAAATAAATTATAAAACACCTCAAAACCATGCAGTTTATGTAGAGCCGAGTACAGGTAAAATAGCAGCTGTAATAGAGGACAGCAAACGAGCAGAAGCGTTTAGTTTTTTGATGCTGCACAAGTATCACTTTTTGAATACGCCCTTGGGTAAGAAGGGGCGCGATGTGGTGCTTGTTTCGCTTATTCTAATGATTATGCTGGTGCATATTTTGGGGGTATTGCTTTGGAGAAAAAGAAAGTAGGGTGCAATGCGGTAGTAGGGTGCAATGTAATAGTAGGGTGCAATGCAATAGTAGGGTGCAATGTAATAGTAGGGTGCAATGCAATTGCACCCTACTATTGCCTACTTAAAAAGAAACATTCAAACCCAAGAAAATACGTCGAGGGCGAGAAATGTTATAAGGATTGTTGTTGCGTAAGCCATACAACAATTCATAAGAATCTGCTTGAGAGGCGGCAAAACCTGGACCAGGGCCATTTTCACTAGTCAAAAATCCATCATCTGTAGGGGAGCCTGTAGCGGCATAAACTGCTAGTATATTTTGTGTATTTAGAATGTTACTAATACGCAAAAATACATTGACCATCAGTGGATTGTTGCTGTTTTTGCCAAGGATTAAATTGCGATCAATCTTAATGCCCATACGGAAATTCCAAGGCATACGAGCACCATTGACAGAACCCACCGTAAGGCGATCTGCAAAACTGTCATCTATGCCACCAGCAATTTGCTTGCGCGTAAATGGGCGACCTGAATTGGCATTCACTGCAAAGCTAAAACCCATGTTGCCAAATACTTCAAATTCGCCAATCTTGGGGCCAAAATATTTATCGCCACTCCCAAAACGGTAATCGAGATTGGCATAAAAAGTATGACGCTGGTCAAAATCTAAGGCAAAAACATACTTCAATTCTTGTGCCGCTACCCCTGCCGAGGAGGTGGGGTTAGATCCTGTTCCTTCGGAGAATTGCAAGGCATAATTGGCAATAATACGCAAGCCTTTCATACGGAAGGTTTCATATTCTAATTTGAATATTTTAGTGGTCGAGAAATCATCATTTCCAAAAGTAGTGTAGGTATTGGGATAGGCCCCAATGTATTCGCGCAATTGGATCAAGTCGCGCTCCTCCTTGTATACCAATGCCAAGGTTATCTTAGAGAAATCTGTTAGTGCTTGTTGAAAACCAACCTCATAATTGATCGTGCGTTCAGGTCTTAGACCAGAATTGTTAATTCTTCTATTGCCATTGGTGGTAACTGCTCTAAAGTTATAATAATCATAAGCAGAAGAGAACGCACCCACAGGTGGACGCTGGGATAAAATGTCGTAGTTGGCATAAAAATTAGACGTTGGACTAATGGGGAAGGAGAACGAGATTCTAGGCATAACAATGACCGTAGGTTGATAATCTTCAAAAGCCTGATTGGGATCGTAATTCTCTCCTTGAGGATCGATTTCGGAAGTGCTGAACCCTTTGAGTGCAGGCAAGGTGGTAGAACCCAATTCAGAAGGACTATTAATGGGCAAACCAGAAGCATTGTACCATTGGCTGCCATCTCTATACCCTACCACATTGGCATCGGGGCTGTTCTCACTCACATACACTGCAAAGTCATCTCCAATATTGGCAGGACGTTGATAATTGGGTGCTCTTCCTTTGTTATAAATAGAATTGTCCCCCTCAAACTCTGCTGCTGTTTCATACCCTGTAATACTATATGGATCTTTGAGTATTTTGGTATTGGCATCATAACTATCAAAACGAACGCCAATATTAAAGACCACATCTTTGTAAATAAACTGGTCTTGAATATACCCAGCCGCATAAATAGGCTGAAAAGCTGCCACAGGACGTGTCTTCACGCCATTTTCATTGGTTTCAAAGAAAAAGTCATTAAACGTTACATTGTTGCCCAATGGGTTGCCCAAGTAGTCGTAGCCAAAATAACCAATCACTCGTTGTTGACCTGTGATAAGGGTAGAAGGCTCAAACCATTGCAAATCCATCTGGTCAGGGGTCAGTTCATGTACTGCAATCCAATCGCGTTTGTCCAAGCCCAAAGCTTGGCGCATATTCGCTCCAAAATTGGACATAGGCACTTCATTGCCTTCTGCATCCGTACTAATGAGGGCATCATATAAGTCAAACGTGCGGCCTAAATTGGGGTCATAATAGGTTTCTCCTGTTGGGCGGCTTGCATCGGTCGCATTAGATAAGTGGTTGTTGGCAGATTGATAGGCCAAATTCCACAAATCAAAAGGATTGATGTTGTAACGACGCTGAATGCGCTGTTCAAATACACCGCCTACTTCAATCTTGTGGCGCATAGGATTGCCCGAACGCTGGTTGGTGTACAATTCAAAATTGGTTTGTACACTAGCGCGGATTTGATTGTTGCTGGTTTTGGTAAAACCTTCTTCGGTAATGTGTGGGGCATTGAATAGACCATACACACTATTTCTATTGTTATTAATCAAGCCATTCACCATCTCCATATCGTTGAGCGAAGTCGGTGCATTGGGATCAAATAGGCTGGGATTTCTCCAATCAGAAGGCGAGGGAATCAATTGATTGTAAGCCGCCAAACCTGGGTTGATGTCCCAATTGGGTTCGTAAGCATCAAATGAATTTAGAAAAGCTGCATGACCAATTTGTGGCAAATACCCAATGGTGTCTCCTTGAGAATTGAGAATGGGATTTTCTTCCAACACATCAATAACGGGTCGTCTGCTTTCGTGAAATTTACCCACATAGCCATATTCCCAATAATCGTTGTAACGTGGATCTTCGGAGGTAAAGGTGCTTTGGGTATAACTTCCAGTGAGCTGATAACTCAAGTTTTGAAAAACAGGCATTAGGCGCTTTTCTTGCCTGCTGGTATCGTTGCCCGCTTCTGTACTGGATACGACATGACGAAAACGCAGGGTGAAATTTAAGTTGTTGCTGCGTTGGTCAGGATTAAAATCATAATTGAACAACTGGTTTTGTACAGAAGCCGCTTTGCCCCACTGAAATTGGCCTTCAGCTCCCACTGCAAGGAAAAAATCGGAGCTGGGTTTAAATTCTATAGAAGTGGTAAAGTTAGCAGAAGAATTGCGTGCATTGGAGCGAACATTGGTGGCTTCCAAGTCCTCCTGTTCCAAGAAATCTGACGTAAAGACTACCCCGTTGCCCTCGCCCACACTACGCATTAGTGGGTTGGCCAAAATTGCAGCTAATTTGTCATCGCTCAATTTAAAGGTGCTCAAAGCAGAGGGGCGATTATCACGCGTGGTAAAGTAAGCCCCCGAAAAACGATAGCCTAGAATACTGGATTTTACCACATTGCCTTTGCGTTTTAGGGTGTCTCCTAAGGCGTTGATAATGGGTTTGGCAATAATGGGCCCTGACATAAAAGCATTCACTGTATTGGCACCAAAATTATCCAAGAACTGAGAACTTTCAAATTGTACCGCGCCATTAAATTTGGTAGAGGGGCCTTTGGTAACAATGTTGGTCACCGAACCCGTTGCATCTCCATAACGTGCAGGAATACCACTCGTCATAACTTGAACCTCTAATACTTCTAAATCTGCTAGAGGGATATTATTAGGATTCAGAACAGGAACCCCATTAATCATCACAATATTGCTCGATACACGACTTCCCGAAGAACTAAAGGCTTCGCCCTCATCGGGGGTGCCAATGCCCGTCGTACTTGTGATGGCAGAAACTAGTCCTCGTTCTGGATTGTTTTTGATAAAAGAAGCATCTCTTTTGGTCACTTGAGGTTTGGTAGGATCTACAATTTTGCGCTTGGCGCGAACATCAATAATAGGTGCGTCAATAGACGCTGACATGACGATATCAAACTTCTGCTCTTGATCGGCAGAAATGGTCAAGTCTGTGAATCGAGCATCGGGATAGCTGATGTACATAGCCACTAGTAAATAAGTGCCCGCTTGCACATTAGAGAAGTTGTAATTGCCTGATAAATCGGTTGTGGCAACCGCCACTTGTACATCCCCGTCCATCAACACAATATTGACCCCAATAAGGCCTTCATCAGAAGTTTTGTCTGTGATTTTTCCGTATAAGCCTCCCGTGGTTTGTGCCCATAGAGAGGTGCTGCCACACAGTAAGCAGCACAATAAAAGGTATTTAATCATAACTAGTAAACTTTTTCGTGTTCGTGAAAAGTCCTTTAAATGCTTGTTATGATAGTGGTAGAGAAAATAGAGTAGGGGAGTCAATTGTTTGCTTGCCCAAGTAAACAACTGTATCACCAATACAAAAATGAAACAAAGTAATCTAGTTACAAAAGACAAAAAACAACCATTCTCTAGTAAAAAATTAAAATAAAACTCTTTATCAAAAGTAGTTGTAGCTACTTTTTCTCAAAAAAAAACACGTTAAAGAAGTCTTAAAAATAAACTAAAATGCTGATATTTTAAACGTGAAAAAGTGTAATAAGTATTTGTACCTGATTTTAAAATTCCCGTACAAATACGCTATAAAAATAAGTGAATAAAAAAAACCTTTGTGTAACAAAGAGTAAAAGATAGAGTTGATTCTAATTATAACTTGATCTCCTTCCTTATTCACTAAAAATTTGTACAGCATGAATGCACCTAACTATATACTCACTTGGCAAGATGTCAAGTGGTGGGTCAACTTTTATTGTTACCTAACTTTTGCGGTTATTATTTATGGCATAGCAGCAGCTCATTTACCTGCTATTATTGGACATCCTTGGACATCTTGTGACGAAGGAGGCGTAGGCTGTATTGTTACTTTTCATTTGTTTGATGTATCGATGACCTTGTTCAATGGCTGGATGGTTTGGTATGGCTTGTGGCGTTTTTCGCCTATTAGGATACGTTCGTATATAGCATTGATGTTATCGGGGGTGGCGGTGAATTTGGTTTTTTTCTTGTTTGAGTGCCAGTTGATCTTTGAGAGTTTTAATCGCCATGCACCTACTTGGGAAGTTATTGCCTTGTATTCTATTGCTATTTCTATACTAGGAGGAGTGGTATTGGGCATGTATGTGATTAGTAAGATGGTACTCTATTTACAATACAGAGATCAGATGCATATAGATGGTTTATCTTTGGCCATTGATGGTTATTATCACCCCAGAACAGAAGAGGAGTTGGTGAAATTGGTCAAAACAGCGTATAATGATGGCTTGCAGGTGCGTTGTAGAGGGGCTGCACACTCTGTCGCACAGGCTATTTATACAGATCCAGCCAAGGGCAGTCCTGCGGTTCCCAATAAAGTTTCGGAACAAACGCCACCCAATACGTCTAATCTAAATATTTTGCTTGATCGGATGAAACGAATGGATTGGATTGATGAAGAGCATGGAATTGTAGAGGCGGAGGCAGGGATTAATTTAGGTGCCAATCCTGGTGTTTCCACGTTGGAGGAAAGCTTTTTGTACAAGATTTGGAACAAGGGTTGGGCTTTGGAAGATTTGGGAGGAATTACGCACCAGACTATTAGCGGATTTATGATGACGGGTTCTGCTGGAGGTACCACCACCTATGATTTGATTACAAATATAGAAGCATTTCGGGTTATTGATGGAATGGGAAATGTGGAGTGGATAGAAAAGGGCAAAGATCCTGAGTTTTATGCTCTAGGCTCTTCCTTAGGTGTTTTAGGAATTATTACTAAGATTCGATTCAAACTCAGCCCCCGTTACTACATCAAAGGGCAGGAAGAAACCACTCCTACTGCTGTAGATAAATGTCAGATTGATTTGTTTGGAGATGGGAGCAATGGCAAACCGAGTTTAGAAACGTTCTTTAAAGAGACCCCTTACACCAGAATTATGTGGTGGCCACAAAAAGGATCGAATAGAATTGTTACATGGTCTGCTGAACGCACTTATGATGCTCCTGCCAATCCAACACCTTACCATGAGTTTTCGCCCAATGGATTTGTCTCTAATTTGGAGCAGATGGGAGCTGCTATTTTGTACAGTATATTGGGTATTAAAAGTTTCATAAAAACGCTCTCTAATATCTATCGCGACTTTGTTCGTTTTGCAGTAGTAATGGCCCGTGAATGGAGCAACAGTATAGGCAATGTGTTGGCGGCTATTGCTTCTTTTTTGGTAACATTGGTGTTGGGGGTGTTGCTTTTTATCCCTATTGTACTATTTATTATTTTGGAGCCGCTTACCAAAGCATTATTACCTGTCATTATCAATTTGATTCAGCCACTTAGCTCAGATAAAAATCCTATTAAAGAGTTCTACGATTATTATTATAGAAGTTTGCCTATGGATAATGAAGTGGATGATATTATGATGGGAACAGAATTTACAGAGATTTGGATTCCTATTCAGTATACCCAACAAGTAATGAATTTGCTCAATGAGCATTACAAGGATAAAGGGGATAGTGCAACAGGGGCTTTTTCTAATGAACTGTATGCAGGACACGCTACTTCTTATTGGATGCACCAAGGCTATACTAGTGGCGATGATGCGTTTAAGGATGGAACTATTCGTGTAGATTTGTTCTGGTATACAGCCAATGATGGAACACCCAATGGCAGAGGTGAATATTACGATCAATTCTGGAAATTATTTAGAGACAATAATATTCCTTTCCGCTTGCACTGGGGCAAGTTTGTGCCCGATTATGACTTTAAAGATTGGGCCAATTATTACCAAACACAATTGCCCAAAATGAAAGAATTTTTGGAATTGAGAGCGCAAAGAGATCCACGCAATGTTTTTCTAACAGATTACTGGAAATTGCGCTTGTATGGGAGCTTAGAAGAGTAGAAGTATTTTATTTTTATTAATTAAGGACAACTTGTAAGTTTTACCATAACTTGCAAGTTGTTTTGCATTATAATGGAGCTTTATTTATTGGTTAAATTCATTGGTTGAATTTTTTATTGTAACTATTAAGTTATTTTTGAGTGTTTAGTATTCAAAAAGAGAAATTAAAATTAAAATAAAAAATAGTAGAAGGAGTATAAAAGAGTTGTTTTAGGCAATGTTTTGTGAATCAATTGCTTGCATTAAATGTGTAATTTTTTTATTATAAACTGTAATTAGCTTTGAAATATTTTAATGGTTTAAAGTTTAAAAAAAGCTTACCAGAAGCCTTAGTTTTGTTGAAAAGCTGTATATTAATAACATGTTAATAGAACACTAACACTTGATCTACCAAACCCCTTTCAAAGAACTCGGTTACCTAATTAAAACCAACGTGTTTTTGTTCAATATTTTCAATCAATTTTTACCTCAACTTATTATAGTCAATCACCAAAAGGAGTTCTCTTATGAAATTATTCCTACAGTATGGTTGTATATGCTTTTTGCTATCATGGCAGTGTGTAGTTATCCAAGCTCAGGATGGAAATTACGCCTTCCAAACAACCCGCCAAGGACAGTCTGTTAGAGGGGCTGTTGTCGACCAAGCCTCTAACACCCCTTTAATTTATGCTACCGTTGAATTGCTTAATCACTCTCCTATAATCAGTACAGTTACCGATGAATATGGACGGTTTGAACTAGACAACGTACCCGTTGGTCGCCAAAGGATTCGGGTAGAGCGGCACGAATATTATGGACATATCGAGAATGTATTGGTTGGTGCTGGAAAAGAGGTGGTTTTAACGGTAGGACTAGAAGAAGAGTTTGAAGCGATAAAGGCTGAACCTACTATCGAGTTAGCACAAAAAGATCGCCGTCGTATTCGCAACAGCAAATTAGATCCTGTGAACGATATGAACAGTGTCAGTTATCGCTCTATTGAATTTGAAGAAGTGAATCGCTACCCTGGTAGTTTGGAAGACCCAGCTAGAGCGGCCTCTAATTTTGCAGGAGCTTACAACATTGATGACCCTCAAAATTATATCGTTATTCGAGGGAATAGCCCTTTTGGCGTGCGTTGGCAAATTGATGGTATTCCGATAGACAACCCCAACCATTTGGCTCGTCTGGGCAACACAGGTGCTATCTTTCCTATTTTGAATACCAATGTATTGGAGAGAGCCGACTTTTTGACAGGAGCTTTTTCTGCGGAATACAGCAATGCCTTTTCAGGTATTTTTGATATTCAGACTCGTAAGGGAAACAATGAAAAATTAGAATTTACAGGGGAGCTTAGTTTGATGGGAGCAGAACTCATGCTAGAGGGCCCCATTAAGAAAGGTGGTGCTTCTTTTATTTTGAGTTATCGCTACTCCGTCATACAGCTTCTTCAAGCAGTTGGAGTGAATACCAGTAGCAACTCTAGTCCTACTTATCAAGATTTGAACTTCAAAATTGATATTCCGACTAAGAGCGCAGGGCATTTTTCTTTGTTTGCACTAGGGGGGGTCTCTGAAGTAAGCTTTCTAGCCAGTCAATATTTAGCCTCGGATATTTTTGCTGTAAGAGGCGTTGATGTATTCACGCGTACACAAATGGGATTGGGAGGATTGACACACAAGAAATTTATTGGAGAGAAAAACTACCTAAAAACTACAGTTTCTTATTTGTTTGAGAATTATGAATCAGACAAAGATTCAATAACAGCCAGCAATGTAAAATTAGATCATTATCGTGCACGCTCTATGCGTCATAGAATAGGGTTGAGTTCTACCTTTAATACAAAGTGGAATCCTCGTTTAACAACACGTGCTGGTATTTATGGCTATGCTTTCTTATTAGATATCAATGAGCAAGATTTGTTTAGGAACCAATTGGTGTATTTTTCGGATGATTTTCTGATTCATACAGGTGGTTTTATACAAGCCAAATTCAAAATCACCCCTCGTTTTATTATGAATATAGGGGTGCATGGGCAATACTTTAACCTCAATAACCAATCGTGGTCAGTAGAGCCTCGTCTTGCCTTCAATTGGTATTTGGGTCGTCGCCACAAGGTCAGCTTTGGGTATGGCTGGCATAGTCGCTTGCAACCCTTTTCTTTCTTATTTCATGTACAGCCAGATGGTACACAAACGGGGTATAATAATGGCAACCGCGATTTTGGATTATTAAGCAGCCAACAAGTAGTTTTATCCTATAGCTTGTATTTTGCAGAGCAATGGGCAATGAAAGTCAATGCTTATGGTCAGTACAATAGCAATATTCCTGTAGACCAATTACCAAGTAGCTTTTCTCTTATCAATTATGGGGTGTACGAAACACCTCAACGGGTTAACTTAGTTAGTGATGGGGTCTCGTTTAATGCAGGAGGTGAGTTGAGTTTTGAAAAATTCCTAAGCCAAGGGTATTACGGAATTGTATCTGGTTCTTACTTCCGTTCGTTGTATCAAGCAAGCGATCAAGTGTGGCGAAATACTTCGTTTGATATACAATACATGGCTAAGTTAGTAGTAGGAAAAGAGTTTAAAATAGGACCCAAAAAACGCAATGCCGTTACCGTAGATTTGCGGGCCATTCACACAGGAGGAACCCCTTACACCCCACTTTTATTAGCAGAGTCTGAACAAGAAGGCACTTCTGTCTATAATGATGCACAAACGAATAGTTTACGCTTAGGCCCCTACACTAGAATTGATTTAAAAGTAGGAGCACGACTCAACAGTAAAAAGGTGTCACATTACTTTTTTGTAGATTTAATCAATATAGCTAATTTGGCCAACCCTAGACACGTGTATTATGATCCTGATTTGAGAGCAGCAGCTACTAGCCAACAGTTTGGATTGATTCCGAATGTATTCTATAGAATACAGTTCTAGCAATCTGTTGCTATAAAAATATAAATAACACAGGCACTTGATTGTTTCAGGTGCCTGTTTTTTATCCCCCACAAAAAAACACGAAGTATTATAATTGTATACTACTTTTTTTACGAAAAATAGCTTTTAATGCTATCTTACAAGCAGTGCAAATTCTAGTTTATAAAGGCTTTTTGTACTTTTAAGCTATCCCATGCAACAAGCATTATTATACCACCATTATAGAATCAATATTTAAAGGAAACAGAAGAATGAAAATTGCAGTATTATTGGCTGGAAGTGGCGTATATGATGGCTCCGAAATTCATGAAGCCGTCTTTACCTTGTTGGCATTAGAAGAGTTTGGCGCACAAGCCGTGTGCATTGCTCCCAATGAACCCCAACACCATGTAGTGAATCACCTAACAGGAGAGGAAATGCAAGAGGAACGCAATGTAATGGTAGAAGCTGCTCGTATTGCTAGAGGTGCTGTGCAAGACTTAGCCACTGTTCAAGTGGCGGATTTTGATGGCTTGATAATCCCTGGTGGTTTTGGTGCTGCCAAGAACCTCAACAAATGGGCCTTGGAAGGGCCTGCTGGAGCCATTAAACCTGCTGTACAGGATTTGATTGTCAATTTTGTAAAAGCAGGTAAGCCTATAGCTGGGCTGTGTATGGGACCTACGGTTATTGCCAAAGCATTGGCTGGAGCAGGCATTCATGCTAGTTTGACAGTAGGATCGACAGAAGCTCCTTCTCCTTATGATATAGAAGGAATTAGTCAGGGCATGGGCGAACTTGGGGCAATGGTAAGCATGGCTACGGTAGAGGAAGTGATCGTAGATCACACCAACAAAATTGTAACAGCACCTTGCTACATGATGGAAGCAAGCATTCTGGATGTAAGAGAAAATATTGCAATGGCTGTTGGAGAACTGGTGGCGTTGGTAAAAGAAATAGAAGAAAAATCTTAATAAATAGACTACTGTGACAGCCGTGACAACTTGGATACTTGCAAATATCGATCTGATTATTCTACCCTTTATCTCTGCGTTTATTGGGTGGGCTACCAATGTCTTGGCCTTGCGGATGACTTTTTATCCTTTAGAATTTGTTGGATTTGAAGTTAAAGGCGTAAAAGCTGTTGGTTGGGGTGGACTGCCTGCACTTGGATGGCAGGGAATTATTCCCTCCAAGGCGGAATATATGGCTGGTAAGGCTACCGATATGATTACCACCAAGTTGATTGATGTGGAAGATCAGTTTAGTAGAATAGAGCCTGCGGTAGTAGCCCGACAAATGGAGCCACAAATTATGCGTTTGTCCAAGGATATTATTGATGAGGTAATGGCAGAGCACGTGCCTATGTGGAAATTGTTCTCTCGACAGCGCAAAGAAAAAATTTATGCCCGAGCAGCCGAAGAAATCCCTTCCGTGATTGAAGAAATTATGGAGGATGTAAAAAGCAACATCAACGATGTCTTTGACCTCAAGGCTATGGCCGTCAATCACTTGACTCAAAATAAGGTTTTGCTCAATAGAATTTTTCTAGAAGTAGGCGACAAAGAGTTTACCTTTATCGAACGTTCTGGATTTGTATTTGGGTTTATTTTTGGTGTATTGCAAGCAATTTTGTGGCTGTATTGGGGTGCGCCTTGGCAATTGCCCGTAGGGGGATTGGTGGTAGGATGGTTGACCAATATTCTGGCTTTACGCATGATTTTTTCACCAACCAACCCGATCAATTTTCTAGGCTTCCAAATTCAGGGGCTTTTTATCAAGCGTCAGAAGGAAGTTTCGGAAGGTTACGCACGTTTGGTATCTGATAATGTAATGACCATGGACAATGTTTTTAACCAGATGTTTGGAGGGGCAGGAGCCGATCGATTGAC
Source organism: Aureispira sp. (assembly GCA_045105775.1). Taxonomy (GTDB): domain Bacteria; phylum Bacteroidota; class Bacteroidia; order Chitinophagales; family Saprospiraceae; genus Aureispira. The sequence continues at coordinate 1,842 of JBGCDW010000194.1, read as the reverse complement.
CGAAATCATAGCTCGACACGCGCAAGAAGGAGTAGACAAAACCGCAGGTTTTAACAGCTCGGTCATTAAGCTGACTTCAGGAACAGATACCTATGATAAAATCAAAGAAGTTGCCGTTCGCCGTTTTGTAGAAGCAGCCCCTGAGCAAGTGCATGTAGTTTTTGATTACGCCAAACAAGCATTGGCTATTGAAGACACCATGTATACCCGTATGAGCAAGTTGCCCCCAGATGATTTTGTGAATTTCCTACGCCCTGTTTTTCAAGAAGACGAATGGAAACTCATTCTAACAGGTGCTTTATTGGGAATGGTAGCAGGTTTCTTACAATTATTACTCACCTTCATTTTTTAGATCGTCCTCCTCTTCTTCTTCTAGGTAATAATGGACCGATTCTTCTAAAATCTCGATCAATTCAGGATCCAAGTATGGATAATCGTCGGGAATATCCAATACAATAATTTCCTGTTCCTTGAGCTGTGGTCTAAAATGCTGTTGGAGGCGTTTCTTGTGCTTATCCTCCATCACAAAAATAACTTCTGCCCAAGTAACATGGTTGGCATTTAGGCGTATTCTAGCCGCTCGGTCTGTGCCTGCCGAACGCACGCTCCAGCCTGCTTTATTCTTAAAAATATGTTCTGCTGTACGGCTGCGCCATTTGTTTTGGCTGCATACAAACAATAGGCGTATAGGGTCTGTTTTTTTGCTCATTCCTTAATAATCAAAATAGATTCACTGCGTAACATATCTGAAGAGAGCGTAATTTTTTTGCGCCCTTCGTTGCGTTCTATCTCCAAGGCGGCTGTATTGGGAGGAATATCCCCCAGATTGTGTGCAATCAATGTCAGTACATTTTGACCTTTTTGCAAGGCCACTCTAAAGCCTTTTTTTTCTTTGGTAAGCATATGTTTTTCTAGCAAAACCTTTCCGTTAAAAACCAAGGAAATAATATCCCCATCTTCTCGATTGCTATCCCAAACATCAATAGTAATAGAATCTTTGGCTACCATCATCATGTCTTTGGTCACCTTAGCCCGTTTTTCATAATGATCGAGTGTGGTTGCCTTGGGGGCTGTTTTAGCAACGGTAGGCGTTTTGGGCATTTCAGGTGTTTCTGGAGTCGGTGGTGGCGGCAATTTATTGGGGTCTTTGAGACGGCGCAAAACCGTTTGACCTGAGGCACAGCTTCTTTTTTTATCGTCCCAACCTTTCCAAATGCCTTTTAGGTATTCATAATACTCATCTTCTGACTGCTGCAAGGTGGCACCACTAAAACAAAAGCCCAAGTTCAAGCTGTTCTTTACCTCAAAGAGCTTGCTCGGTGTTTCATACGTCAATTGGTTGTTCTTATGCGTCGCCACCAAGGCAAAACGGCCATAATGGGCTTTCTGTAAGGTTTCGCAGATGTAATACTCGCCCGTATAATTGTCCAATTCCTCGTTATACACCATGGTTATTTTTAACTGATGCGTAGAGACCCCTTCTTTCCAGATCCCCTTTTCCCAGTAAATGCTGTAACCTGCTGTCGTAGAAGCTCCTGAACTTTGGTCCATATAACCTGTCCAAGTCCCTGCCATGCCTTGTGCGTATAGGCTAAGATTTGATAATGAAAATAGTAAGAATAAAAATAGTAGTCGCATAGTTTAAGAATTGGAATAACTCCACTTGGGAAGGATGAATTGCAAAAGTAAGGAATCTAATGGTTTTGTGTTGAATAATTGTAGGAATCTGTTTGGTAAGAATGCAAGGGTAGTGCCAAGTTGGGGCGAGGTATTGACAGGCATCTATTTTATTTCTTTCAGCACACGCCTTGATTTGGGGAGTGCCTTTTGTTGTTGGTCGCT
>JBGCDW010000193.1:0-17362 GCA_045105775.1 Aureispira sp. | reverse complement strand
AATGGGCAATTTATACAAAGATCAAGAACGTTATGAAGAAGCATTAAAAGTATATAATAGTAATAAGCAAATTGCACAAAATATTAAAGACACTTTGGTCGAAAGTAATGCTTATCAAGATATTGGAGGGGTATATCTTCTTGAAGGCAAATGGAAGAAAGCAGTTAATTCTTATTTAACCAGTAAAGACCTAAAAGAAAAAATAGGCGACAAAAAAGGAGTAGCCCACTTACAGCACAATCTTGCAATGGTGTATTTTGAGCAGAAACAATATGATACAAGCTTAGAATACTATCAAAAATGTACCGATTATTACAATACACAACAAGATACAGCAGAATTACTAGAGATATGGAGCAATACAGCAAGTGTACATATTGCTCAACAAAAGTACGAGCAAGCCACTACTTTGCTAAATCAAGTTTTACCATTATTAGAGCAATTTCCTAATCCTACCATTGCCCTAAAAGTACAGATGAATTTAGCAGATATTTACCTCAAAAAAGAAAACTATCAAGCAGCCCTGGAGCTCTTTAAAAACTCATTGGAAGCCGCCCAACAACAAGAGGACTATTTTAACCTAGTGACAGTTTATAATTTTCTGGGTTCAACCTATTGTTCTCTCAAGGATTATAAGCAATCTATTTTTTATTATCAAGAAGCACTCTCCTTGAGTACAAAGTTGAATTTGCTCTATGAACAAAACCTTGCCCTTTTTGGCTTGTACAAATCTTATGATGCACAAGGCAACACTAGCAAAGCCCTCTACTGGTACAAACAATATAACAGCACCAAAGATAGCCTCTACAACATAGCCACCACCAATAGAATTTCCGAATTACAAGCCGAATATGATAGTCGAGAAAAGGAAAGAGTGATTGAAGCACTCAGCCTAGAGAATCAAAACATTACACTAGCAAAACAACTCCAAACCAAGCAACTCTATCTAGTACTATTGGGGAGTGCCTTGCTATTGAGTGGGGTGGGTATACGGTGGTGGTATCGGCAAAAAACCCTTGTGCACCAGCAAGAAATCAGTGATTTGATCAAAGAGCAAGAAGTGGAGACGCTGGCAGTGGTGTTATCAGCAGAGCAAAAAGAACGAAAACGATTGGCCAGAGAAATACACGATACACTGGGTACTTTTTTGGCACTGCTCCGATTGCAGCACCAATCCAATGAGGGCTTGGTGGATGATCCGACCTATCAAGAAAGGCACCTCATTATGAAAGATCTCATCAAACAAACAACGACCGAAATGCGACGCATTACCCACCAAATGAATACGGGGGTGCACTTCTCCTTTAATCTACAACATGCGATTGAGCAATTGGTGAGGCTCGTTCAGACACTCCAAAAAATAGAGATAACCTTTAATTATATGGGGGAGGATATGGAATTGTCTCGCATGATAGAATTGACCCTGTACCGAGTAACACAGGAGTCCTTATCTAATATTCTTAGGCATGCTCAAGCTACCGAAGTGACCGTACAATTCAACCAGAGTGCCGACGAAATCACACTAATGATTGAGGATAATGGTCGGGGATTTGATTCCACAATACCCTCCAAAGGGATTGGACTCCGCAATATGCGCGAACGAGTGGAGGCATTGGAAGGGACACTTGGGATAGATTCGTCTCCCAAAAAAGGTACTTGTATTGATGTACAGATTCCGATTCCATAATACAAGTTTATAGGCAATGCCCTTACAACGTTTTATAAATACAGCATAATTTTTCACAACTAAAACAAAATAGACCATGATAACCACTTTTATTGTAGATGACCATCCGTCAGTACTTCACGGCCTAACGGGTATTTTGAATGATAGTTCAGAAGTTAAAGTCATTGGAGTAGCACTGAATGGTGCTGTTTTATTGGAAAAGCTAAAAATAGAACAACCTGATCTGATTTTGTTGGATCTTGATATGGGAGATATGAATGGGATAGAGACTACCAAAGCTGTAAAAGCATTGTACCCAACCATCAAAATTTTAATCTTCACGACTCATATGGAAATGGATGAAGTTAGAAAAACAATTGAGTTGGATGTAGATGGTTATCTCCTGAAAGATATTGATAATAAGGACTTGATAGAGGTCATCAAGGACATAATGAGTGGTGCCAACTACTATGACGAACGCGTTATGGAGTTGCTTACGAGTACTAACAAAGATACCCCAAAAAACCCAAAAGAGGTTCCCCTTACCAAGAGAGAGAAAGAAGTAGCACTGCTCATTGCCACAGGCAAATCGGTCAAGGAAATAGCAGAAAAACTCCATCGAAGTCCGAGCACCATAGATACACATCGCAAGAACATTTATACCAAACTGGGGGTTCATAAATCAGGCGAATTAGGAGAATATGCTCGTTCTGTTGGTTGGTTGAAGTAGCTCCAGAGGAGCGGCACCTTAATAGCTCCAGAGGAGCGACACCTTTGTAGCTCCAGAGGAGCGACACCTTTATAGCTCCGTAGGAGCGACACCTTTATAGCTCCAGAGGAGCGGCACCTATTTACCCCAATAAACACTACGCAATTGGCTGAACAGGATAAGTTAAGTTTTGTAATAAGGAGGAGAATTGCAGCCCCAGTGCCAACGCTTCTTGCCCTTCGTTTTCTAGGGTAATTTGTGCGCCATCCAAGTCCTTAATACTCACTTCTACAAGAGGCTTAGGAATGGCTAAATACACTTTATTTTGGCGAATCATCAGCCAAGAAGCAGCACTAGGCAATGCCAAAAATTGTTCTACTAAGGTACGACTCAAGGTATAATAACTGTGCATAAAAGCAGTAGTTGAAATGCTATACTGTTCCTTAAATGTTGGCAACTCAATGGCTTCATTAAAATGTACGCGTTCCCATTGGGGCAATTGATAAGGCAATGGCAACAAAGCAGTATCGCCCTGAATGCTCGAAACAGGCAAGGTAGCCCCCAGCAACCAATACGCATTAAATTGGCGTTCTTGTCGCCAATATAGACTGGCTATTTGAATAATGGGTTGCTCAGGAACAGACAAAACATATTCATCCAATTGCTCAATAGCCTCTGGAACAGCTCCCCACAAATGGGGCAGCAAACTTTGAGCAGCATGAAGGCTTCTTTTCTCAGGAAGAGCCAAAATCGTTTCCGTTACGATTTTTTTTTTCGCCCAACGCCTAATTTCACCACTAAGCACCCTCATTTTTTCTTTATATATTTTGTTATTATGCTCATATTGTGTCCGCAACATATCTATCCAATACCACACTACTCCAACCACCACAATGGTATAAATTAGTAATAGCGCATTGATATTGAGTGTTTTGACAATATAATAACCCAAATACAATACAAATCCCCCCAGAATGGTCTTGACAGAGTTGTTCTCACTCAACAACACATTCCACCAGCTATTTTTTTGCTTTTTTAACGCTTCGTATTCTTTTAGGAGCGTCTCCTTATCCTTAACAGGCTTTTTTTTACGCATAAGTTGATTGTCTACTTCCTGTATTTTTTTGTTTTTAATACTAAACACTCATCAATACATCTGCCAAGTGCATCGTCTTTAGCGACAAGCCTTTGTTCTGAATGTAGCCGTCCAAGTGCATTAAGCAAGACAAATCTGTAGAAATGATATAATCTACTTTCAAGTCCAATGCCTCCTGCACTTTTTTTTCTGCCATTGCCACCGAAATTGGCTCAAATTTAACCGCAAATGTTCCTCCAAAACCACAGCACACTTCACTGTTGGGATTGTCTACCAACTCCAACCCTTCTACTTTGGCCAACAATTGGCGTGGCTCCTCCTTGATTTGGCATTCGCGCAAAGCAGCACAAGAATCGTGATACATAGCACGACCTTCTAAAGCAGGGGTTAAGCTTTGCCAATCTGTTTGTTGGATCAAAAACTCCGAAAGCTCCCACAAATTATCCTGAAAATGCTGCTGCACCGCAGGCGCAATGCTATCTCCCAAGAGCCGTTGATAATGCTGCTTGACAAAACCCACACAAGAGGCTGATGGGCAAACTATAGCTGTAGCCTGCTCAAAATCATGTACAAATTTTTGAGCGACATCGTAGGCTTCGTCCCAAAAACCTGCATTAAGTGCTGGCTGCCCACAACAAGTTTGGTTGGGGTTGTAATCAACTTCTTGCCCCAATTGACGCAATAGAGTCACCATATTGATGGCTGTTTGTGGAAACAACTGGTCCACAAAACAAGGAACGAATAAATGTAAGGCCATAGGTAGAAATAAAACGCTGTAGCTACTACTAAATAAAAAAAATGATTCATTAGCCCATCTACCATACAACAGGATAAAGGCTAATTATACTTGAAGGGAGGGATAAGATAGAACATTGGAATAACAACTTCAAACACTTCGTCTGTAGATAAATTTTTCATACTAAAAGTGCCGTACATTTTGCCTATATCTGCCTGTAACGGACTCCCCGAAACATACTGGTGCAATTCATTGGGTTCTAGCACTGGTTGCACCCCAATTACGCCATCGCCCTCTACCTCACGCAAAGTATTGGTAGAATCCCAAATAAACCAATGGCGTTGTAATAATTGTACCGTGTCTTCTCCTAAATTTTCTATGGTAATTCGGTAAGCATGTACATACTCATTCGCCAATGGCTTGGAGTACATAGATTGGTACATCGTTTCTACACTTACCCGTATATCATGTGTTATTGCAGTTTCTACCTTACGTGTCATATTATTCTGTTTTGTACTAGCCTAGTAGTAAGGAACACGAAATTATTTACAATGGCTTTAATTTTTTACTCCACCTCTTGTCCCGCAGCCAAAAATTGATCGACCAAACGCTCTGCATCTACCAAGGCCGTATCCAAGTCACTATTAACCAAGGTCACATCAAAAAGACGTTCATAAGTCATTTCTTCTTTTACCCGATTAATACGCTTACGCAAACTACGCTCGTCTTCTGTTTTGCGATTAATTAGGCGTTGTTTGAGAATTTCAAACGAAGGCGGCTTCACAAAAACAGACAATGCTTGTGCTCCATATGCTTCTTTGATGGCGCGCGCGCCTTTTACATCAATATCAAACAATACATGTTTTCCTTCTGCCCAGAGCCGCTCTATCTCACTACGCAACGTGCCATAATACTGGTTATCATATACCTCCTCATATTCTACAAATTCATTCTGCCCTACCTTTCGCTTAAATTCATCTGCGGTCAAGAAATAATAATCCATACCATTCACTTCTCCATAACGAGGGGGTCTTGTACAAGCAGAAATGGAGAAAGCAGTATCTTTACGCGTTTTGAGCAAATGACGAACAATAGTCGTTTTTCCTGCCCCAGATGGAGCGGTAAAGATTATAAGTTTTCGGTTATTCATTGGTGGTTTCTATATGAAAATTGCGCTACTAAAAATAAGAACAAATTCCTCATTGCTTCCAAAGCATGATATAATTGCTCCTTTAGTCGTAAAAACAAAGTTAATACTTTTTGGTTCTAGTACTTCATAGTTTTTGCCTGATTTTGAAAGATGCTCCAAATTCTGCCACCAATATCTTTTCCTTTTTACAGCTTTGTATAGCTGCTTTTTGGGGGCTTCTCCTGTTACAAAAGGATAAAAAGGGACGAATAACCAAAAAATAGTAACAATTCGTTTATTTTGTGCTACAATAGGCAGAAGTTTCTTCTGAAAGGTGTAAAAAAGACAATGTTTTCACAATTATGGCAAAAAAAAAGCGCAAAGCGCCCAAGAGTTCTAACAAATCTACAACAGCCAGCCCAACAGCGGCTACTCCACCCATCACAACAGCTACCTCAGAGCCAAACACTAACCCTAGTTTTTGGACTTGGGATATATTGGTTTTGGGTGCTTTGCTATTATTTGTATTAATGGTTCGTGTCCATTTGCTGAGTGTGCCCTTTGAACGAGATGAAGGGGGATTTGCCTATATCGCCTACCAAATGATAGAGGGCAAACAGCTTTATGTAGACTTGTACGAAATCAAGCCACCGCTACTCTACATGACCTATGCCCTGTTCATTACTATTTTTGGACATTCGGTAGAGGGCATCCACACTGGCCTGCTTCTATTTGATTTGGCTTATATCATCTTACTTTTCTTTTTTGCCCGTTCCTTTTTTGACAAAACCGTTGCGCTTGTAGCTAGTGCTGCTTTTGCCATTTTGAGCCTAAGTCCCAATTTATTGGGTTTTGCAGCCCATGCCACCCACTTTGCTATATTGCCAGGGCTAGGAGGCATAGCCCTGCTGATGAAAGCCTTGGAAGACGATAATAAAAAACTGTTCTTTTGGGCTGGTTTGGCCTTTGGAGCGGCCTTCCTATACAAACAACAAGTCATACATTTTATGCTCTTTGGGGGGGTGTATACTTTGGTTGATTTTGCCAGAAAGAAACCAAGCAACTGGAAAAACTGGTTCATCAGTGAAGTGATCTTGGTTATTGGCTCTGTGCTCCCCTATGCTTTGGTGGTGCTATTTATGATAACAACAGGGCGTTTTGATGATTTTTGGTTCTACACCTTTACTTGGCCGAGTGAATTTGCCACCTCCTCCGAAACAGGTGCTTCTTGGTATATTTTTGATTTACAAATTAAGAATGTAATAACCCATCAAGAATGGTTATGGTATTTGGCTCCTGCGGGTTTCGTGGCTTTATTCTTAGTGCCCACCAAGAACCAATGGCGATTTTTTATAGGCTTGTTTGCCTTGTTTATGAGTTTGAGCGTAGCTACAGGATTTCACTTTTATCAGCACTATTTTGTGGTGCTGATTCCTGCAATAGCATTACTCAATGGCTTTTTTGTCAGAAATGTAGGTTTATTGGTTAATAAATTCCTCCAGATCAATTGGGGCATTGTATTTCCATTAGCGTTATTTGCACTCGCTTGGGGGCAAATTATTCAGCACGATTCCAGCTATTTCTTTGAACCAGACTCAGACAAAATTTTGCACAACGCTTATGGCACCAACCCATTTGTAGAATCACCTGTGATTGGCGAATTCATACAAGCCAATTCCCAGCCCAGCGACCAATTGGTCATTGCTTGTTCGGAGCCAAAAATTGGGTTTTATGCCCAACGCTCCAGCGTTACAGGACATGCCTTTACCTATCCTTTGGTAGACAATGGTAGCTATATGCAGCAACTACAAGATGAATTTATTGAAGACATTACCACCCAACAACCCGAAATTTCTGTGTTTACCTTCTTGGGTACGTCTTGGCTCAATCGCGATCCCTCAGGGCGGTTGTTTAATTTTATGCAGAAAATGCACCAAGAAAATTACCAACTTATAGGCGTTACTGATTGTATTCCTATGCGAAAGACTCAAAATGGGCCTATCTTCTATTCTATGATCTACAAATGGCATCAAGAAGCATTGCCCTATTTCAACCAACGCATGGCTGCGGTCAATCAAGGCCAACAAAACATACAAAATATGCCGCTCATTAGCATCTGGAAACGCCGCCCAGCAGCAGTGACACAATAAGAACAACGGTTCCCCTAATCCAAAAGCACAGCCTTACTACTATTGCTGTATATTAAGTGCCTGAGTGATTATCAAAAAAGAATTTTTTGTCTTATTTTTACAAAATAAAATTTGGAAATTTTATTTTCATGCTAACCATCGCAATAATTTATTACAAAAAAATTTCTAAATCAACAAAAAAACACTTTTAAACCAAATAAAATTTCGTTTCAAAAAAACGCTGAAACTATATAATGAGTTTGGTTGTATCGCATAAAGTTTCCAATAAAAAACTGTTACGGGTTCCATTAAATTTGTTGTTTTAAGAAATATTAGTTATTGTTCTGTAATACAGTTCACCTTCTTCTAACAATGTACTCGAAAAAAGTAGTGTATGGCAAATGAAAAAAAGAGCATGTCTGTTTCAGAGCGTCTGACGCAACAAGCACTCACACCACAAGAAGAACGTTTAGAAGTTCCATACAAAAGAACTAAACTATATATTGGTATTCCGAAAGAACGTTCCTTTCAGGAGAACAGAATTGCCTTGTCCCCATCCGCTGTCAAAGCTTTGGTTAAAGCAGGGCACCGTGTCACGGTAGAAGAAGACGCAGGATTAGAGGCTGGATTCTTAGATTTTGAATATTCAGAAGCAGGAGCAGAAATTGCCTATCGCATCGAGCAAGTATTTAGTGCTCAAGTAGTACTCAAAGTCGCCCCACCCTCTTTGGATGAAATTGAAATGTGCCAACCTGGTCAAATCTTGATTTCGCCCATACACCTCCCCTCTTTGTCCGAAGAATACATCTATCGCCTCAAGCAAAAGCGCGTTACTGCCTTGGCTATGGAATACATGAAAGACCAATCGGGTAGCTTTCCCTTTGTGCGTATTTTATCCGAAATGGCGGGCATTAGTGCCATGCAAACAGCAGCCGAGTTGCTTTCCAAGAGCAGCGATGGATTGGGCGTTTTGTTAGGCGGTGTGCCTGGCATACCACCTACTAAGGTGGTTATTTTGGGCGCAGGTGTAGTAGCCGAAGTGGCCACTCGCGTTGCCTTGGGTTATGGCGCAGAAGTGCGTGTTTTTGATAATAATATTCGAAAACTAATGCGTATTCAAGCCAACCTACAAACCAAGTTGTATACGGGAACCTTCAATGCGCCCGAATTGGAAGTAGAATTGCGTAGTGCAGATGTGGTAATTGGAGCCATTCATTCCGAAACAGGCCGCACCCCTATTATTGTGAGTGATGCTATGGTTAAGAACATGAAATCTGGTTCGGTTATTATTGATGTGAGTATTGACCAAGGAGGATGTTTTGCTACTTCGCGCATGACCACACACGATAAGCCTACCTTTGTAGAATACGATGTCATTCATTACTGTGTGCCCAATATTGTGGCGCGCATTCCACAAACCAGCTCCAAAGCTATTAGCAATATTCTAACTCCTTTCTTTCTAGAAGCAGGAGGCACAGAGGGCATCGAAGCACTGCTCCACTCCTCTCCAGGATTTAGAAATGGGGTGTATATGTACAAGGGCTGCTTAACCAATCGCTACTTAAGCGACTTTTTTAACATCAAGTACACGGATTTAAACTTGTTACTAGCTTCTAATTTATAAGTTTATAAACACATGCAATTACGAGCAGAGAATTTAGTCAAACAATACGGCAATAGAACAGTCGTCAAAGGTGTTTCACTACAGGTAGAGCAAGGAGAAATTATTGGCTTATTGGGGCCGAATGGCGCGGGTAAGACCACTAGTTTTTATATGACCGTAGGTTTTGTACGGCCGCTTACTGGAAAAGTATTCTTAGATGATAAAGATATTACCAAATTACCGATGTACAAACGCGCCAAGCTAGGCATTGGTTATTTGCCTCAAGAATCATCCATTTTCAGAAAATTGAGCGTAGAAGACAACATCAAGGCCATTTTGGAAATGACATCATTGTCCAAAAAAGAACAAACGGACAAACTGGAAGAATTGCTGGACGAATTTAGACTGCACAAAGTACGCAAAAGCAAGGGAGATACCTTATCAGGAGGCGAACGCAGACGTACCGAAATTGCCCGTTCTTTGGCGGTTAATCCTAAGTTTATTTTACTAGATGAGCCTTTTGCAGGGATTGATCCTATTGCCGTCGAAGACATCCAATCTATTGTTTTTAAGCTCAAACAAAAGAATATTGGTATTCTCATAACCGACCACAGTGTAGAACAAACACTCTCTATTACCGATCGCTCTTACATCATGGTAGAAGGTAGTATTTTTAGAGAGGGCACTTCTGAAGTACTAGCCAATGACGAAAAAGTACGAGAAGTGTACTTGGGGCAAAGCTTTAGCCTCAAACGCAAATTCCAATTGCCCATACGCAATAAAGATTAAGGCAGAATAGCCCGCATTTTTTCTTTGTACAGAGACGTATATGGAACATCATTGTGTACACAGCCTTTGAGCAACCACAACTTGGCGCGTGGTACTTCTGCTTGTAAGCGGACAGCATTGCTATGGGGAATTAGCTCATCAGCAGTACCGTGAAAAATGGTGATTGGACATTGTACTTTCTCTAGATAATGAATGGTTTCAAATGGATACTTGAGCAAAAAAGAAGGAATAAAAGGCATTTTATCCTTGACCAAGCTGGTCATGCTGTAGTAGGGTGCTTTGAGCACCAATTGTCTGGGCTTGTTTTCGGCTGCCAGTTTGGTGGCTGTTGCTGTTCCTATCGAAAAGCCTTCTATCACAATTTCTGCCTCGGCATATTGCTCTTTGGCCCAATTGTACACCCATTGTGCATCGTCAAAAAATTGCTGCTGGCTGTGAATTTTTCCATTGCTCTTGCCAAATCCCCGATAATCAAACATCAACAAATCATAGCCCTGCTGGGCATAAAATTTGGATAAATTCCCCCAATCATACAACGATCCAGCATTGCCATGCACATAAAAAACTAAGCCCTTAGGGTGGTCTACCTTAAAATGCAGTGCATGTAATTGTACGTCTTCTGCCACGTCCAAATACACTTCCTCAAAATTGGTATCAAAAGGAAAGAGAACAGCCTTGTCTAATACCGTAGGATGAAACAACAAGCGTTCCTGCCACCAGTAAGCCAAAAAACAAACCAGTACATAAAACGATAACAATACTAGCAAAATACGTCCTAGCCAAATACCCATTGAGTTTTTTATTTATCCAACAAAGAATGCAAATAAGCAATAACGACCTCCAAACCCATTTCAAAGTTATAATGATTATTGACCACCAAATCTGCTTCCTTCTTAAAAGGCTTAATATAACGTTCGTAACTCGGCAATACGTGTTTTTGATACCGATACAACACATCCTCCAACGGATAATTGCGCTCTAGACGATCGCGCTTGATGCGACGGGTAAAAGCAGTCGTTTCTTGAGCGTGCAAGAACAGTTTAAGATTCAACAAATTACGAATTTCTTCATAATAATAAATAAACAAGCCTTCAATCAATATGATGGGCCTTGGCTCAAAGGTAAGTATCTTTGGGGTAGCCAACTCATTGTTAAACGTGTATTCTTCTCGCTCCACAATATTGCCCTTCATCAACGTTACAATATCTTGGTGAAAAGCGACACGATCAATAGAAGAAGGTAAGTCAAAATTATGTACTCCCTCTTCATCTTGATACTGTTCTTCTTTAGGTTTGTAATAATTATCTTGAGAAATAACACACAAATTGCTCTCTGTGAAGGCTTCTTGAAGACGATTGAGAAAAGTGGTTTTGCCCGATCCACTCAAGCCTGTCAGACCTATTAAGAATGGTGATTGCATACGTTCTATTGCTTTTAAAAATCCATTTACTTGCCACAACACAACTAAACTGTTGCTTGATTGCAATTATAAATAATAGTTTGCCGTTTTTACAATTGTTTGTCTCTAATTCCATAATTTAAGCCTCCAAAAAGAACAATACTCCATACAACAGAGCCTAAGTGCTCCTAAAGCAGCAAAACAAAATGACAAAAATTGATGGAAAACAGTTGGCATTAGATATCCAAGTAGAATTAAAAGAACAAGTAGAAGCGTGGACAAAAACAGGTAAACGTGCGCCACATCTAGTAGCCGTTTTGGTAGGTGACAACCCTGCTAGTGCAAGCTACGTCCGCAACAAAATGCGTGCCTGCGAACGCACGGGCATCCAATCTACACTACTTGCCAAAGAAGCCACTACAAGCCAGCATGAACTCTTAGAAGTAATTCAAACACTCAATCAAGATGCAGGGGTAGATGGATTTATTGTACAATTGCCGCTACCTGACCACATTGATGAACATGCCATCACATTAGCCATTGATCCTAGCAAGGATGTAGATGGGTTTCATCCTACCAATATTGGATTGATGGCACAAGGCAAGGCACAGTACATTCCTGCTACGCCATTGGGTATGCTTACCATGCTAGAGCGTTATAATATAGAAACCAGTGGCAAACATTGTGTCGTCTTGGGGCGTTCTAATATTGTGGGAACTCCAATGAGCCTACTGCTTTCGCGCAAAGCAGCTGTAGGCAATTGCACCGTGACCCTTACGCATAGCCGTACCGCCAATATCAAGGAAGAAGTCAAACGTGCCGATATTGTGGTGGCTGCTATTGGCCGTGCCAACTATGTAACCGCAGATATGGTCAAAGAAGGAGCCGTAGTACTAGATGTGGGCATCAATAGCGTAGAAGATGCCTCCAGAAAAAGAGGTTACCGCTTGGTTGGAGATGTTGATTATGAACAAGTAGCACCTAAAACCAGTTACATTACACCTGTTCCTGGAGGAGTTGGACCAATGACCGTCACAGCATTGTTGATGAATACCTTGAAAGGATATGAGCAGAACTATTTACCAACAACCGATTAAACAAACATCTTCTAATTGATTACCAATAAATTGTACGTTATTAAATTAATGCAATAGTATTAAAGTAATAATACGTTGCATTTTTTTATGTTCCTGATTAGTCTGTAAACTATACAGATCAAGGTATAATGTTTGATATAATTTGAACAGGGCGGCTCAAAATTTGTAATTCTGACTGATTATACTTTGTCACAAAGACATGTTAGTCTTGACACAAAAAGATACCCAACTGCTTAAAAGTTTGTGTATATTAGATGTCATTGACTGCTTTTGGGATAAAAAAATACAGGAACAATAGGCTCTGATGTGAAAATTTGGTTAAAACAATCTCTATTAATGATAAACTTAGTCATTATGGCATTATCTTATTAGATGGATATTGTGTTTATTCTAAACCTGCCAAATACCCTGTACTAACACATAATTATGATGGTGAATAACAAAATAAGCTTTCTTACATTCTGTTTTTTCTGTTTATTGAGCTGGAATACTCAAGCACAAGAGAAAGAAAACACCAATGTAGATGCGGACAGTTCTATTGTCGAAGAAGTAACAACTCCAACGGTAGTGAAAGACCCCATACTAGTATTTGATATGGGCGTGTATTCTACTCAAAAAGCTTTCAAATCTCGCAAAGTCAAACGGCATAGCATGTGGGAACGAATTGAGCACGACTGCGGATTGGATTTGGAGGAAATTCCAATTGAATTAACCAATGCTTTCCAAGACATTTCGAGGCGCAATCAAAGCTCTATCTATGATTTGGTAAAAGGAAATGTCAAGATTTCTAATCAAATTATCAGTCCTACTGAACGCCAATTCATGCACAGTCCTTTCCTAACACCAGGATCCAGTTCTAAGATTTTTGGTTGCTTGAGTGGCATGTCTTATCGGGAGGAAAATTTTATTCTCAACAATGTTGATTATTTTGATTTGGTACTGGCCAATCTTGATTACTTACAAGAGGAATTGCAATACAGTTATCACAAAAATGGCCGAACCTACGATGGCCTAATCATTCGTAACAAAGGCAACCTCAATACAGCAATCAACGATCCAACCAAGGTAGGTTTTATTATCAGTATTGGAGGTGGACACAGCTTAGGTAATTATTTATACATAGAGCAGAACCAAGTAGATACAGACGAGTACCAGAATATTGTTCTCAAAAATGTGAACCGCCTCAAAGGGGCTACCCCACTAGAGGACGATGGCAATAGATACTTAGATATTCCTATTTTTTCGATCAATTTTGGCAATTACTTTGCAGATGGCGTGTCGGGCAAAACCGCTCGTTTTTCGATCAATGAAGAAGAAGCCTTCAAACGCCCTACTACGATTGATGATGACATTACAGAATTGGGACAGAAGATTATTTACACCATGCTGGATAAAAAGAAAGGCCGCCGTATTTTGGTTGATGTGGGAGGTATGAGTATGCGCAGCAGACAGTGGTATTACAAATATGTTAAGGGCCAACGCTACCGCAAAGATAGTATCCCCATCATGGCAACAGGAGTGGGTATAAGTGGTTTGAGTAATAAAGATAATGCTTATGGCCGTGCCGACAAAAAGGAAGTGCTCAATCATGAATCGACCAATTTATCGCGCCAAGATTTGGTAGCCATTGTACAATCAAGAGGCTTGATAGGGCTTTCATTGGAAAGAGATCGCCTGATGGGTAAAGAGTTTCAGCGTCGTTATGACGAATCTATTCCCAACTCTGCCGATCGCCGCAGAATTGCTGTCGAAGCATTGGTTGGTAATATTTGTAAGGCCATTCATATGAGCAATAGCATTGATGCTTGGGATATGATTTGTATCAGTTCTCATTTTGATGCCCATGCTCGACATATTGATGTTTTTGACTCTTCGGATGATATGATTATTCTCTATCGCGATTTGCTCGATTTCTTTGAAGAGCCAAGAGATATCAAGGGTCTATATTCTGTCAAAGAAATCCGAAATTTCATGTACAACTATTCCGCCCAAGATATTGTGGATAGAATCATGTACAAAAATGCTATGCGTTTTATTACCAAGCACTTACAACAAACCGAATTGCCCAAACCATAAAGATGGTTATAGAACGGATAAAAAAAGCCGTAGATACGCAAGGTCTGTTGTATCTACGGCTTTTTATTATTTTTGTTCCTTGAACAATAAACTAACAAAATGAACGTACAGAATAGAAGAAGTTTTTTACAATTTTTGGGGCGTGCCAGCTTGAGTATTACGGCTGGTGGACTGCTCTTGAGCAACAATGCTTGCAGCGGTGCAGACCACAACAATGCTGTAAATAGCCCTCCCACACCGACCAATGCCTCTCCCTTTCCTCTAAAAGCGATTCCACACTCTAGTTCCGACAATTTAGATTTGGCTGAAGGGCTGCAGTATGAAGTTTTGTTGCAATGGGACGATTTAATTTCAGAAAAAGATCGTTTTGGTTTTAATAACGATTATATAGCTTTTGTTCCTTTTGATAACAATGATCCTACAGATGGGATGTTGTGGGTCAACCACGAGTACTTAGATTCGCTTTTTGTGAGTGGGTTTACAGGTAAAGACCTCAGCAAAAAAACCAAAGAACAAGTTGATAAAGAAATGTATGCTGTTGGTGGTTCTTTGGTTAGAATCAAAAAGAATGACCAAGGCCAATGGAAACCTGTTATCAATGATCCAATGAACCGTCGTCTTACTGCTCAAACAGCAATACCCTTTGATTGGGAAGAACCAATTTTGGGGGCCAATACAGCCATTGGAACCTTTGCCAATTGTTCAGGTGGAGTGACACCTTGGGGCACTATTCTCACCTGCGAGGAAAACTACGACATGTTTTATGGCGAAACAGATTACACTGGCGACCAACCCAAACGTATTTTTAGCAGCTACGATTATGGCTGGTCCAAACATTATGATTATCCGCCCGAACACTATGGCTGGGTAGTGGAAGTAAATCCACAAACAGGAGCCGCCAAAAAGCTCGTTGCCCTTGGACGTTGTGCCCATGAATGTGCCACGGTACACCAAACCAAAGATGGACGTTTGGTGGTATATTCAGGAGATGATAGCAATGATGAATGTTTGTATAAATTTATTAGCAACGAACCTGAGAATTTGCGCGACGGCAAACTCTATGTTGCCAATACAGAAAAAGGGGAATGGATCTCCTTGGTATACGATGAACAACCGATTCTTCAAGAAAAATTTAAGAACCAAACAGAGGTGTTGATTCGCCTACGAGAAGCCGCCAAACTAGTGGGTGGCACGCCTCTCAATCGCCCAGAGGATATTGAAATTGATCCCCTAACAGGCGATGTCCTCATTGCCTTGACCAACAATAAGCCCAAAGGCGATTATCTAGGTCAAATTCTAAAAATAGAAGAAGCAGATGTAGACAATAAAACTTCATTATCCTTCAAGGCTTCTACCTTCTTGGCAGGTGGCGAGGAAACAGGTTTTGCTTGCCCCGATAACATGGCTTTTGATACCAAGGGCAACCTTTGGTTCACTTCGGATATTTCGGGCAGTGCCATTAATAAAGCCCCTTATGAGGCTTTTGGCAATAATGGCTTGTTCTTGGTGCCTTCTTGGGGCGAACACAAGGGCAAAGTATTACAAATTGCTTCTGCTCCTGTGGATGCCGAATTTACAGGCCCTTTCTTTGCCCCTGATGGCGAAACGCTGTTCTTGAGTGTACAGCACCCTGGCGAACGCAGCAAAAGCCTAGATGCACTCACCAGCAATTGGCCCAATGGCGGCAATGAATTGCCCAAATCATCTGTGGTTTGTATCTCTGGTGATGCTTTTCTGGAATTATTCAAGGAAACGGAAACGACTTAGTCTTACTTGGTAAAAATCATATTTTTGATCTTTTGATCAAAAAGTAAAAAATGCACTGATAAATATTCTAATTTTGTAGTTGTTCTTAGGCTTCGTGTACTAAGGACAACTTTTTTTATTAGATCAATTTTACAATTATGAGATACGGTCTTTTGCTCTGCTTATTAATAGGATATTGGACAGTTGGCAATGCTCAACAAAGTATTGTTCCTCCTGCTACTGTCAACAAAAATCTCCACATGGGCTACAGTCTTGGACTTTCTTATAATTTCTATAGTTGGTACGCGCCTCCCAATTATACAGCATCCAATTACTCTACTGGGCAAGTCTTGAATATTCTACCTGGTTTGAACACGGGCCTATGGATTGGAGATGTTGAACATTGGTTGTTATCATTAGAAACTGAAATTAATTTTCTTCCCTTTGCCTTCAGCCTAAACAAATACAATGGGCTGGGTAGTCTAGAAATCCCCACACTAGCCAAAATACAACTCCCTCTAAGCAAACAACAAAGCTTGTGGACCTTCCTGCATGTAGGATTAGGAGTACAATGGCAGCGCGTAGATTTGTATGATCGTAAAGAATTGGCCAATTACAACCAAACGTACATCACTTGGATAGGAGAATTGGGCTGGCAAATCGCGGCTGTTGCCCCTCACAAACACCGCCTTAGGACACTTGAATATTTTGTTCGAGTAGGTGCTCAAGTAAATGCACTCTCTGTTAATACAGGTTTGCGGTTGCGTTTTAGCAATGGCAGTAAATAGAAATTTATAACATTATTTTTATTTTAAGCTTCAAAAAAAAACATACATCCCTGTCACTTCTTGCTGTTTTTTTTGTACTTTTGATAAAGTGTTTCATAGTTGGATTTTATTGTACCCAAACACTCCTTTTAAAACCATTAACGATTTCATCCAACTGTTTTCACGCCATTTGTTGGGACGTTCTTGCTACTTCGACCAAGCACAAGACCTGTAAATCATGTCTAGGCTACACAAGCCTTTTCATTTATTGGTATCAGGTGCTAAGTAGTTGTTCAAAATAAATAACATGTTATCTTTACTTCCAAAAAGATGGGAAGAAAAGCTAAAAAGGTAGAGATAACGGATGAAGAGAGAGAGGAATTAAAGAAAGGTTATAAAAGCTCAAACTCTGCTGCATAT
>JBGCDW010000192.1:0-28278 GCA_045105775.1 Aureispira sp. | reverse complement strand
ACTTCGTGAGCCCTTCGGGGTTCCCTCACTCATCGTTAAAAATTGATTCCATAGCACTGCTATGAACTAAATTTTTGCCTTGATTGATGAAAAAACCTTACTTTTTGTCTCTGTACAACTCCAGTCGTGATAATGTCTATTGATCAAATTTTAATTTATTTTTTTAATTTTCCATTGCTGTGCTCTTATCATTCGCCTTCAACTTACAACTATGCTAAAAACATTATTATTACTGTTGTGTTTATTGAGTGTTCATTTACTCCTCGCGCAAGACTCCATCCAACAAGAAATTCGCACCTATATAGATATGCAAATGCACCCTACGATGCATGTTCCTTATAGTTTTTTTGGCAAAGGTTTTGAATTCTTTGAGGAGAAGAAACCACCACATCTCAGCTATAGGCATCAATTTAAAAACGTAAACTATGCCAATTATTGGCAACAGAATGAAGGAGCCAGAATTATAGTGGCAGGAGCACTGACTAGCGAGTGGGTAAAACGCCCTAAAAGAGCCAAAAAGGTAATTTTGCAACAATTAGAGTACATTAATAATTTTGCCAAAGCTCATGCCGATAAATTTGTAGTTGCCAAAACTCCAGAAGAAATACGAAGGTATTATCATACTACAGACAAAACAATTATTGTCTTCTCTATAGAAGGTGCCAAACGCCTCATCAATAGCTTAGAGGATGCCCATTTTTGGGCCAATCAGGGGGTAGCATTTATTACACTCATGCATTTGGTAGACTCAGAATACGGCAGTGCAGCCATTCGCCCAGGGCTATTTACAACCCTGCTCAATCTAAAAGGGGCGTTTAAAGCCAAGAAAAAAAGACGACTCAAAGAGAAAGGAAAACAAGCCATACAGTGGCTCGCTCAAGCAGGAATTATGACCGATTTGACTCACATGGAGCAACAAACTAGAAAAGAGGCCTTGGCTTTTATGCGCCAAAAAAGTATTCCTCCACTTTCTACCCATGATTGTTTTAAGGACATTCAAAACACGGCTCGCGCTATTAGTGGAGAAGATATTTTGGCCATTTATCAATTGCAGGGATTGATGTCATTGCCCATTAGTGGCGTAGAGCTGCAATTGGATAAGCCCACTAGTTATTATCAACAAAAAGAAGATAGTCTCACCAAAGCAGGCTGCCATTGTGCAGGTTCTGTCGATTCTTATAAATTTATGTATCAAGAGGTACAAGCTTATATTGAGTCCAATATTGGGGTTATTGTGGGCGACACTACGCTTGCTTTTGCAGATTTGAGCGAAGCTGAAAAAGTAAAATATGCCCTCGGCTTTCAGAGTGATTTTAATGGCTGGCTCAATCACAGCCGCCCTAGAGTGGGCAAAAAAGGCTGCTATCCTATTGATCCGAATCAAAGCTATGAAGCTATTGAATTGCAGGGTTTGGCACATCCTGGCTTATTGGCCTCGCAGTGGCGTTTGTTAGAAAAAGAGGGCGTAGATTTACAGCCCATCCAACGTTCGGCCGAGCGTTTTGTACAGCTTTGGGAGTATTTTAGAACCAATAAAGAGCATTGGAAGTAAGAGCGTGTTAGAGGCATTGCCTTCATAAAACACCTCGACTGTGTACACCTTCCCTGTATTTTGTGCTTCATTTAGGCGAATGTAATCTCTAATCCATTAGCGTTTTTTTTGCAGTAAGTAAATAGCTTCTGCAAATGCTTTTCCTAAATCCACGTAGCCCATGCTATCGTAATGCCAAGGATCTAAATAGTTATAAGAAGCTGTATTGCGTACAATCTCCGCATGTTGATCTAGCATTACATACTTTTCCTGTGCATACTGCACCAATTCACCATGCTTCCAAACAGGCCGACCTTGATCTTGGTAAGAATCTGATATTTTGCCAATTACAATAGGTAGGGTATCGTCTTGCAAATGGGTTCTCATCAATGTCATCAAACGTTGGAGATGGGAGCAATAACGGCCTGCAATCGCTTCTGTAAAGGCAGCATCGCTCTCTCCTTGCATCCATACAATTCCAGCAGGCACCAAGATATCCTCTTTCCCATCATCATCTATATCCCAACTGCCCAATGCGCCTTTTATGGTGGTCAAAAAATTATCATACTGATTCACCACACTATAATCAGGTTCCCAGCAGCCATACTGCCCCGCCGCCATACTGTCGATAGAAGTACCTCCTTGTGCATATTTAATCAGAGCAATTTTTTCATTGGGATACAACTCGGTCAGTCGTTGTGCAAAGGATAATTCAGGACCAAACCTACTTGATAGATAATTCTGCTGCCCATTGGATGCAAAACCAGCACCATGCCCTGGCTGCATAACCGCCCACTTGCCCACCCCTCCATTGGCTCGCCCATCTACTACAGGGTTGCCCTGATAAATCCACACTTTTTTGAAATCTTCCTTCCAATTCCAAGCAGAGGGCAAGGCCGAATTATTCCCCAAACCAACCATATTGGATTGTCCTGCCAAGATGAAAACCTTGACCGTGTCTTTTTGGGTCGGTTGGCAACTTGCTATCAAGGTCAAAAAATTTATGATTAAGAGTATTGGAAATACAGACTGCATACTTAAGTAATTTGAAAAAATCAATAAATGAACTCCAAATTACTTATAAGTGTTGATTTTTTCCAACTTGGTTGTTAGGGATTGTTGCTATTTTATGTGATAAGAATACGTCTAATAGGCTTATCCTTTTTTATACCTCAGTATTGCTTTCAAAAAAGTTACCAACATTTCTATAATCTCTTTTTTTGAACGCTGGGTATTGTATGCAATTCGTAGCTCGTATCGTGGGTTGGATTTTCCACGAATTATTTTACCTATCATAAGGGGTTCAAATTCAGAACTATTTTCCACTATTTTGTAGATTGAGTATAGCTCTTTATTCTTATCCAGCCATTTACTAAAATGCTTTTCCTTACATTTTAGCGCATAATTGGGCTTATCAAATGGATAAAAAATTCGCTTGAAATAGCCTCTGCCCTCTAGCCTAAACGGAGGCAAACAGGTATTTTCTGTTGATAATTTGCACGTTATTTCACAAATATGTCTACTCCCAAAAAGCCCACTATCCAGAGCAGAGGGTTTAGAGAATTCGGAATCTCTATTTTCATAAAAAATATTGACTTGGGCAGTTTGATACTCAAAATTTAGCTCGTAACAATTGAGTGGAAAATAAGCATATCCATCATACCATCTTGATTTTTGAACTTGGAGTTTTCCATTGAGTTCATCAGACAATTGCTTGAATGTTTCAATCATAGGTTGAGGTTGGAAAGAATAAGTGTTTAGAGGAAATAGTAGTTATTGTTTAAACAGCTCTATCTTATGGTCTAGTTCCCAATCTATTGATTTTCGGATAATAATGTAGTTGTTTACTAATATGTCCATTCCCAATCACCAACAAACACAGCTACTTCAATGTATTCCAAGGCATAGACCCTGGATAATCCTTCACAAAAGAAAACGTCCCTGAAAAACGAATGGTATCCTCAATCGAGTACTGCTTGTCGGGTTGTTTGGATGAGGCATAAAGCACCCCATATTGAGTACGATCTACCGCTCCCTCAAACTGCACCGTATACGCCTTTTCATCCACTGCCAATTTTATCTCGAATACCTCTGTGTTGCAAATTCCTTTTAGGCAGAACTCTCCTTCCACTTTGTAGGTATGTTCCCCTATCGATTCAATGTTAGTACTTTGAAAGGAGGCCTCGGGATATTGTTTGACATCAAAGAAATCTTTATTCTTTAGGTGATTTACCAAAGATGGAATTTCATGCTGTAGGGCATCCATATTGATTTTGAGAAAGCACTTTTCTAATTCATCTTGTTGTATAACCAATCGTCCTGTAAAATCAGTCAAAGTCCCTGTGAGGGTATAATCAGAATCACCTGCTTTGCCCGACCAACTCAATTGGCTGTCTTTTTGTTTTAAGGGTAATATTTGCGTGCCATTTTCTAAGCTGCCTTTGGTTTCTAAAATTTCATAGCCATAATACAACTCTCCAGAAGCAGTTTTACCAATGACATACCAAAAATTCCAGCCTGTTTGTGTCACCGTGCCATATCGCCAATTCTCTTTAAATACAACAGAATCTCCTTGTTGCAATTTCAAGCGTTTGGTGTCAAACATTTCTTTAGTCTTTCTGGCATTAAAAGACGCGCGCAATTGCCAGGTTCCATTATGGAGCAGATAAGCCCCTGTTTCTTTGATCGTAATGGCTTCCGTAGCTTTGATAACTGTAGCATGTTTCCAAACAATAGCACGTTCATTAGCATCTTCATACTCGGCATAATTGGGATTGGGCGTGCTGTAGATTTCTATGCCCTTTTTTAAGTCCGTAAATTTTTCGGGCAAAGGCAAATCATAAATGCCTTCGTATTGAGCAATGACACCAAAAGGCAAACCTAGTAAGAGGATTAAAAGGTATTTCATACGACTTGGATTTTAATTCAATGATTATCAATACCCACGCAACAGCAAAGTTTTTGATAATGTTCTATGAAAATGAAAAAGATGGGTTTCCTATAGTTCACTTTTGTTACTAGGTATCTTATTTTTTCTTTGATAAGAGCTAGTTATCCATCTTATGAATGTTCTTCAATCACTTTGAGAACAAATTCTTCTGTTACATTTAATGATAATGCAATGACAGGCAGAGGAACACCATTCTTATAAAGTCCAAGAATAGCATTCACTTTCTCTCGTTCTATGCCCTGTTCTATGCCTCGTTCTATGCCTTCTTTTTTAGCTTTTTTTACAGCATCTTCATAGTCAGCCATTCTAGTATGGTGTTCGCTCGCTTGATCTCGCAAACGTTTGAGATAGTAAGCATAAGATTTGCGTTCTTCTTCAGAAAGATGAAGCGTATCCAACTTTGCTTTAGCTTCTTGAAGCCCTTTTGCAGAGAAGTCCTTTTGTATCTCTCCTGTTTTTAGAAAATAAATCCATTCGTCAATCTTAGAATGAGCAACTTCCTTAAACTTTTCTACTTTAATCAGCCAATACTCTGGGAATATTTCAAAAACCTGTTGCTTGTCATACAACTCTTTTTGTTTGGGGGCTAGGCTCAATTTATCTTTAAAATGCACCCCTGTAAATTCATTTTTTCCATGATACAAGTAATCCTTTCCTTGGCCTAAATCAAAATAAGCAATGGTTATGGAGATCACTTTTTTCACATCCGAATAAGCTTGGCCTTCTGTAATATGTTCGGTGATTGCTTTGGATGTTCCAAAGAGTATGCGGTGAAAATAATCGTACTCCTTCGAGTTTTGAACCTCAATAATAATGAGTTCATCCTTGCTATTTTTGACAAGAATATCAACCCGATTATGCTTATCGTTTTCCGTCTCTTTGTTGCTCTCACTATCCAATATCTCAATAATAACCATATTGTCTTGTAGCAATTCGCTCAAGAAACCTTCTAAAATTCCAAAATTGGCCTTGTCCCTTAGGAGTTTTTTGATGGCCCAATCAAATCGTATTAATCGTCTTCTTTCCATATTCCTTACAAAGATACAATACTTAATAACCAAAAGCAAGCCCAATGCAACAATTTGTTTTTATAAAAAATAGCTACGTGAGAATGCTTGTTATTTGAAGACTACTTAATTTCAAATCTTGCCGATAAAGCATACAGCCAATAAAAAGGATAACCACTATCTGTTTTCTTGGGTTTTATTTTCTTAAAAAAGTCTGCCTTTCTAAAATCTACTTGTTGAGCGTATGCTGCGTTTAGCCCAACAACTGAATTTGGAAAGGAATAGCGATCACTGATGCTTGTCACATCATAATCAGGTATAAGAGTGCTCAATAAATCTATAAAGAAATCCAATATTTGCTGCACTTCATTATCTAAAAAATTTGGGAAAACCACTATGGGGATTCAGCCTAGACGTTGTTTTTTGGAAAACACACTCCAATTGTTCATGCTTGTTACCATAGTCATGGACGTTGGTACTTACTCTACTCGCTGACCATAGCAGGAAATTTGCCCGTAAGATTACTAACTACGTGGTGCCCTAGAACAGGAAAACGGCAGAAAAAAATTTCCTGCCGTTTTCCAGACTAAGACTTGCAATCAGTTGGTGCATCAATCTTAGAATTTTTCCCACTTAAGGGATAACTTATAGTTTATGTTCAGCACTTACAAGGAAGCCTAAACACTACTCTATGGTAATTTTTAATTTCTCTAGTATCTCATAAGCTGGTATTCCAAATGCCACACCTTCAACCCCAAAACCTTTTAATTTAGCCGATACAACTCCAATAACTTCTCCTTTCCTATTCACTAACGGGCCACCGCTATTTCCACTGTTGATACTCGCATCCGTCTGTATGAGTTTTGTATCATCAATATTTCTCACCCCAGATATAATACCTTTAGATACCGTTTGCGACAAATCTTCGGCAGATGGAGTTCCTATTGCAAATACTTCAGAAGCAATTTCAATGTCTTTAGAAAGATTTATTTTGTATGGAATCAACCCTTTAGCATCAATTTTCAACAAGGCCAAATCATATATTTTACTTACACGCACTATCTCTACATCGTGTTCTGTTTGATCGTTCAAGACCACCTTTAGTCCAGCCGTATCTGCTATTACATGGTAATTAGTAATTATATACCCATCACTACTTATTACAAAACCACTTCCAAAACCCTCCTTTGAAGTTACCGTTAAGGTTGATTTTATACTTTCTGATAACTTAGAAGCATATTTACTTGATTTTGATATTTTAAAATTTTTCATCTCGTCTTCTTTATCCGACTCACTTTTATCAAACAACAAAGCATTCACTTGCTCAGAACTAACAAATTCTGTAAAACCATTCTCCATAACATCGCCTATAGCGTTAGTGATTACGTCCTCTACCTTAGTAGAGTTTTCGATCATAAATTCCGCCGATCTTGAAGTAGTCGTTTGTGAATAAATAGGCTTCCCATAATAATCTAATACTTCCCAGTTTATGGATAAATCCACATAAACCATCCCTCCAAGATCATAATTAGCACTAGCAGCAAGTCTAATGTCATGAATTGTGTAACTATTAATCGTAGCATCTACCAATAAGTTATTTAGATAGCTAGTTTTTAATACTTTTCTTGTTGTATCAATATATCCTTTCTCTCTCAATAATTTATTGAGCACACTCGTAAAGATGGTATTTCCAATACTAATTCCCTCATCGTCGTCGTCATCTCCCAAATTGCGCGGATTGTTTCGGAGATAATCTTTGTATGATAGGAAAAACAAATAATTAATACTATCTCTTACCAGGTCTACCTTAACTTTATTGACTCTGATGCTTTTTGCATCTGGCAATTTTTCCTGTAGGACATCTTTTTTGGTGTAGCTTATTTCTTCCTTATCATAATCCCAACATTTAGGCGACATTAAATCTATAAGGGGAGGCAGCCCCCAAATTATACCAAATGGCACACAAGATACTATAAACCAAGGAGATGCTTTGTAAGGCATTATTACCATATTATTATCCCGAAATCCTTCGGCCTCAATAGTAATTTGCTTGGGTCTAAAGTTTCGTTCAACTAAATACTTTCCCTTCTTGGTTTTTGGCACTTCACCATTTATTAAAATTTTATCAGATTCATTTTCTTTATTAATAACTATTTTCTGATATTTAGGATTAAACACAGCTGAACAGCTACTTAGGAGCACAGTTATCAATGCAAAATAAATTATTTTTTTCATGTATTTATGATGTTTTGTTTTCTTTTGTATCTTTTTAAATACAAATAAAATTTAATTGAATACGCCACAAATATACGAAATTTAAACTGGTTTTATTTCAAAAAAGTAAGGGTATTTAGTCGCTAAAAAAAAATCCGATTTGGGCAATAAGTATCTTCATAAATGTATCTACAACGGCATATTTGAACAGATACAGTTGATTCGCTCTTACTTGTTTTTTTAATTTTTCATCCTCTAATAATTCTGCCGATACACCTTTAAACTATTGATGTTGTACATAGTAACCGCATCTGGATTTAAGCCTATGATAATATTAGAAGCCTTGAAAGTAGTATCAAGTATGTCGGACTTGGCGAAGAGATGCGATTTAGTCCCCTCGCCAATCAGCTGTTGGAAGCGTCAATTTTTGGAAGGAGCAGAAAATGTATTTACGTCTAAAAAAAGAGGAAAAACCAAGTGCACTAGGACGGCTTGTGCCAATGGCACAAAGGCAAAACGCAAACAAGCTATTGCGAGTAATAGGGGAAGCTAAAAGTAGCGCATTATTTTTTAACGGAGGTTTTGCCGAACCGAACCAATGGGGAGTTCATAAGCCCTCGCACTCGCGAAGCGATCTGATCTATTTGATATCGTATATCAAATAATCAGTACACTAACTCACATCAGTAAGAAAAGTGTTGAAGTAAAGCCCTTCTCATAAAAATGTTACCAGACAGATAGGAATCTTCTAAAACTGAGCATTTAAAAACAATTTAAGTTACTGCAAATCAACTACATTTACAATGTATTTTGACGATTACGCGCCCGAATCAAGTAGGAGCAACAGATATTACTTATATTTCAATTAGAGGCGGTTGTCGGTATTTGGCGACAACTATCGACTTATATCCTTGCTTTGTTGTTAGTGGGTTATTGTCCAATACGATAGGTGTATATTGATGCAAACCGCTCTTAGAACAATATGGTATTCCTGAAATTTTAAACACGGATCAGGTCAGCCAATATACTTCTGAGTATTTTGTAAATGCTGTTAAAGTGCATGGGTACTTGCCTGAGTATGGATAGCAAAGAGCCATGCCTTTATCATGTGTTTGTTGACCAACCATAAGAGCCATTCAATAAACACTAACACTATTGCCTATCCACTCTTATTTAGATGCTATTTGAAAAAATATGACAAACCTTGGCTTGGGCGTATACGGCAATAAAAAACTCCTTCATCCGCTCTGTACTGTTGCGTAAACATTACTTCCCTTTATGAGGTTTGACATTTGGTACTAGCTGAAGATTTATTGCCGCTTTCCCTATACCTTTTTGCATTATTTCTTTTTGTCTTCCTTGTCTTCTTTGCCTTTCTTGTCTTCTTTGCCTTCCTTGTCTTTTTTGTCTTCTTTGCCTTTCTTGTCTTCTTTGCCTTTCTTGTCTTCTTTGCCTTTCTTGTCTTTCTTGCCTTTTTTGTCTTTCTTGCCTTTTTTGTCTTTCTTATCTTTTTTCTTCTTCTTATCTTTTTTCTTCTTCTTATCTTTCTTTTCGCACTTTTTCTTGTCTTTCTTCTTGCACCCTTTCTTTTTGCACCCTTTCTTTTTGCACCCTTTTTCGTCTTTTTCGTCTTTTTCGTCTTTTTTAGCTTCATCACCTTCACTACTCGATGTAGAAACAGTTGTTTTAACACTTGTGCTAGAACTAGATGCTGGTGTTGACTCTGATGCTGGCGTTGGTGTTGACTCTGGTGCTGGCGTTGGTATTGACTCTGGTGCTGGCGTTGATGGTCTTGTTGAAGTATTACTTATACTAACTCCAGCAGTTAAACTAGACGATGCTTCTCCACTTGTTGTTGATGCAGAAATAGAGGTGTCAACTGTTGTGCCAGATGAAGTACTTGGTGCTGGTTTGGGTGCACTTGGTACACTAGGAGTAGAACTAGATGCAGCAACATTTACACTAGCACCTGTACTAGATTCTGAACTGAATCTAGGCACAGGGGCAGGACTTCCAGAGGAGTCGCCCACTATCTGTTCTCCATTAACAACAATACTCGTGTTCGCATTACCTGATACTCGTGTATCAACTTTAGTTCCATCACTAGTAACAGTACTACTAGCAGACGTTGGAGGATGTGAAACCATTTGATCTAGTGATATACCTTGTTCAGCTAGTGATCTCAATCTATATTTTTCAGATTCTAACCCTTTAAGTTTATCTGACATCTTTTTGACTATAATAGGATCTGTTAGCCTCCCAAGTACCACTCTCATTCGTTTTTCTTGCTCCTCAATCTCTGTGATTTTGGCGGTAACTTCTACAGTAACATTTGCCATGACTTATTTTTTATATTCCTAACTAGTTATTATCTAGCATTTTAAACAAAAAATCAATTATCAATATGGTCTAATTGCTCTAATTCTGAGGTTCCACTACTCCTTTAACTTCATAGTGTTACTCCAACCTAAATATACTAGAGTTAGCGATATCTATTAGGCAAAACCTACACTAATCCAAAGCTGATTATTAGATCGCTCCATGATTTATACTTATATGAGTTCATAGGCTTGGTTAAACGCCACTACAAAGCACTCCTTACCACGAATGAGCACCAAAGCTAAATCATTTCATTGTTAAACAACTCCTAAAAAGTAATACCTAAGTAGGAAGCAAAAAATGCGATATAAGTTTTCAGGCACTTTAAAAGTGCCTGAAAACTACAGCCAAGAGTAATTAAAAGTCTCTTCTAAGAGCTATATCTATTATGAGCTGGTGTACTAATTATTAGATCGCTTCGCGAGTGTGAGTGCTTATGAACTCGCTGTTGGCTCGGTTATCCTGTACTGAAAAATAATACTTTCATTCATACAGCAACTCCATATTTTATTCACCCTTATCTTGAAGTCTTAACATCAACATTTACTTTAGTACTACCTGAAGATTTGCCAGCACTTGACTTACTGCTACCTCCTGAAGATTTTGACTTACTGCTACCTCCTGAAGATTTTGACTTCTTAGACTTACTTCCTCCCGAAGATTTTGATTTCTTAGACTTACTTCCTCCCGAAGATTTTGACTTCTTAGACTTGCCACACTTTTTCTTCTTATCTCCCTTACGTTTCTTATCTTTTTTGCATTTCTTATCTTTACTCTTACTCTTTTTCTTGTCTTTCTTCTTACACTTTTTCTTGTCTTTCTTCTTATAACCACATCCTCCTGATGCTGGTTCTGATGCTGGCATTGGTGCTGGTTCTGGCATTAGTGCTGGTTCTGGCATTGGTGCTGGTTCTGAGACTGGCATTGGCTCTGGCATTGGTGCTGGTTCTGAGACAGGCATTGGCTCTGGCTCAAATACTGGCATTGGCTCTGGCATTGGCTCTGCCCACCCTGTCGAAACATTGACATTCGCATTGACATTCGCATCCCCTTCTGCTGCAATATTTAGGTTTGCGTTTACATTTGCATCCCCTTCGGTTGCAACATTTACATTCGCACTTATATTACTACCTGATGCTGGCTCTTCCGCTGGCATTGGCTCTTCCATCACTGCTGGCTCTTCCGCTAATATTGACGCTGGCATTACCACTGGTTCTTCCATTAGCATCGGCTCCAATATTGGCTCTTCCTCTACCATCGGTTCTTCCATTACAACCGGTGCTTCTAATATTGACCCTGGAGTTGGAAAAGATGTAGGAACACCTATGCTAGAACTAGGCATAGAAGGCATAGGTATGCCAAAGCCACCACCAAATTTTGAAGGAATCATTTGATCAAGAGATATATTAGCTTCAACCATTGTCCTCAATCTAGTCTTTTCCTTTTCTAACGCTCCGAGTCTATCTGATAACTGCGTAGCTACTTGAGGGTTTTTCACACTTCCAAGTGCTGATCTCATTTTTTTTTCTTGCTGCTCAATCTCTGTGATTTTAGCGGTAACTTCTATAGTAACATTTGCCATGACTTATTTTTTTATATTCTTAACTAGTGGTTATTTACTACTTGGGGTGAATTTCAAAAACCACTTTTTTAAAAAAACCCTTTATTGTGACATCTATAAAATTATAAAAAATCTTCTAAAAATCAAACCCACTTTTAATAACAAAAGCATAAAAGCTTCAAAAAACATCTTTAAGGCTTAAAAAAACCTAAAAAAATTAACCTAAGGGCACTTATCATCAAATAAAAAGCTTAAATAGTTTTAAAAAATAATTTATTGTGACAAAACAAGAGCTCCCTAATTCTTCTTTGCTAAAAGGTGCTCTATAAAATAAAAAGCAGAGATCTCAACTTAAATTAAAATCTCTGCTAAGGTTTTTATAAAAGCAATAGAGTTACCTATTCTTGTGTCGTCTTGCTTATTTTATTTTTTTGCACTTTCCATTATAATATTAATCTCCTCAGTAGTTTCTAATTCTGATTTAGAGGTTATCACTGCCTTGATCGTGTGGCTGCCTGGCGGTAAACTATTAAATAGTTTTGCATCATCTTTTGCCGAATTGGAATTTGCTGCCCCCCATTCATAAGGAGCTGCTCCTTCGCCTCTAATAAATTCATCATTAATATATAGCTTAATCCTTTTAATAGCTCCACCTGATACTGCTTCTATCACTACAGCTACATCATCTCCTGATACAAATTTTTGATTCTTACTTGGTTTTGAAAATTTAACTATCAGTCCTTCCTTTCCTTCAACCTCTCTTTCTACTTCCCCCTTTTCTTCTTTTTGATTGCTGTAATCTCCACTGCTCGATTTGGCACTGGATATTGGTTCTGGTGGCCTTGGTGGTGTCTCAGAAATCGGGGGTGGAGTTAAATCAGATGTAGAAACATTCGACTCTACACTACTCAATCTGGCACTAGGTATTGATTCTAATTGCACTGGTGGTGTCTCAGAAATCGGGGGTGGAGTTAAGTCAGATGCAGCAACACTCCAACTAGCATTTGCATTATCCTCTATACTGGACGCATCAACACTTACACTAGATTCTGAATTAGTTATAGGAGGCGTAGTACGCCCTGTAGAATCTCCTACGATTTGTTCTCCGTTTACCACAATACTAGTGTTGGCATTACCTGATACAACTGTATCAACCTGAGTTCCATTACTGGTAACAGTACTACTAGTAGACCTTGGAGGAAGCGATACCATTTGATCTAGTGATATACCTTGTTCAGCTAGCGTTCTCAATCTATACTTTTCATTTTCTAATGCTTTAAGCTTTTCTGAGAATTTTTTAATCATTAAGGAATCGTTCAGCCTCCCTATTACCACTCTCATTCGTCGCTCTTGCTCTTCAATCTCTGTGATTTTGGCGGTGATCTCTGTACTAACGTTTGACATGGCTTATTTTTTTATCTTATTGACTAATGATGATATCTATTTGGAACAAATAACGCTTATAAAAACACAAAAAGTGACACCTATAAAAATATAAAAAATTCACTGCTTTTACAATAAATTTTTAAATACAAAACTAACAACACCTTTAAAATGCTTTTTTTTGTTAAAAAAAGCTAAAAAACAAAGTACCAGTGTAATTATTTCAATTAAATATTTTTAAAAAAATAAAATTTGTGACTTTTAAAATTTCTATTTTTCAAAATAATCTAGAAAACAGACATCCACCATAAAAAAGCAGAGACCTCAACCTAAGTTAAGATCTCTGCTAAGATTCCCATGAAAATAATTGTTCAACTAGACGATTCTCCGATGAACAAATTTCTTTTTATAACGCTAAAGCACTGGGTTTACTTAAAGCAATATTCATTGGCAGTCAATAGACTTTGGGCAATTTGACGGCGCATATTTTTAGTATTTAATAATTCGTGTTTGCTAAAACGCTTGATACCTAATAACAACATACGTTTGGTATCGCCTTCTGCCCAAGCAGCAACAGCGTTCTTTGCATGGATAGCACAGCGCTCAATAGCATCATTGATATACAACCGTGTCATAGTCAATTCGCCTTCACAAGCAGCCTCTCCACGTACGTTACACGCTTTTAGGGTAGACAACACCATCGACTCACAGATATAAATTTCAGAAGCCAAGTCTGCTAAATTCATCAAGATTTCCTGCTCTGTTTGTAAATCCTGCATCAAGCTTTGTACCGTAGCTCCTGCTACAGCTAAGAACATTTTCTTGAGGTTGGCAATATAACCGTGCTCGTCGGCTAATAATCCTGTTGCTTTGTCTCCAAATTGAGGCATACTCATCAATTCTTTTTGAACAGCCATCGCGGGGTTCATCAAGTCGATTTCTCCTTTCAAAGCACGCTTAAGCAACATATCAATGGTCAACATTCTGTTGATTTCATTGGTACCCTCAAAGATACGATTGATCCGTGCATCGCGATAAGCACTAGCCATATGCATTTCTTCAGAATAGCCCATTCCACCATGAATTTGCAATCCTTCATCCGCTACATAATCTAAGCATTCAGAACCATATACTTTTAATATAGCACATTCGATGGCATATTCTTCAGCTGCTCCCAACAAGGCTTCTGCCAATGGCTTTCCTTCATCTAATAATTGGTGTTCCATACGTGAAATATCACGCCCTGCACGATTTACAGCAGTCTCTATAGCATAAATACGTGTCGCTTGCTCGGCCAATTTGTGCTGAATAGCTCCAAAGCTACCAATATTCTTACCAAATTGCTTGCGCTCATTGGCGTACTGGATCGATAAATTACTCAATTCTTTGGAAGCACCTACTACACCTGCCCCCAATTTGATACGACCAATATTCAAGATGTTAAAGGCAATTTTATGTCCTTTTCCAATTTCTCCCAATAAGTTTTCTACAGGTACTTTTACATTCTCAAAGAATACCTGACGGGTAGAAGAACCTTTGATACCCAATTTTTTCTCCTCTGCGCCAAATGTTACGCCTTCCCAACCGCGCTCTACAATAAAACCAGTGAATTTATTGCCATCAATTTGTGCAAACACAGTAAATATATCTGCAAATCCTGCATTAGTGATCCACATTTTTTGTCCATTCAGTACATAGTGTGTACCATCTTCTGACAAAACTGCTTGTGTTTTGGCAGACAAAGCATCTGAACCTGATGTGGGTTCGGTCAAACAATAAGCAGCAAACTTGTCGCCTCTCACACAAGGAGGTAAATATTTACTTTTTTGCTCTGCGGTACCAAAGTACAAAATAGGCAACATTCCAATGCCCGTGTGCGCGCCCAATGACAAAGCAAAAGAACGCGTTTTTGCCAATACAGAAGTTAAAGCCATATTGGTTTCAAAATCTTGCATGTAACCTCCATATTCTTCTGGAAAAGAGGTTCCCAACAGCCCTAAGTCTCCTGCCTTTTTGAGTAGTTTCTTGGTTAGTTCTATATCAAGGCTTTCGATCTGATCAGAGACAGGGATTACTTCTTTTTCAGCAAATTCGTTTGCCATAGACAACACCATACGTTGCTCTTCTGTCAAATCTTCGACTATAAATACATTAGAAGGGTCTGTTTCTTGCACTAAGAATGCACCACCCTTTAATAGCTGCTGATCCATATCTGTTACCATTGTATTTAGATTTTATTATTTGCCCTTATTACAAGGACGACTTATTATGTAATAGTTACAACTGTTTAACCAGATCAGTTGATACTGTTCATCTTACGATGCCAACTTTTTAGTTAAACTTTATGTTTTGTAAACGTTCAAAAGTAATAAAATGTTTCCTGATTTGCCAATTTTTCTTCTAAACTTTCAATAAGTTCTGAAAGTTTTTTCTCTGTAGGGATAATTCTACACAATACTATTCCTCTTGAGAACTTCTTTTTAATGGGAATGGTTATCTTTGCAATCTGAATTAATTACCCATAATAAATCTGTTTTTAATTCTAAATAAAACACTAATTATCAACATACTATGTTTATAGATACCCACGCACATTTATACGCCAGCCAATTTGACGAAGACCGCACCGCCATGATTGAACGCGCCATTGCTAACGGTGTAGAGCAATTTTTCTTGCCCAACATCGATTTGGAGTCTATTGAGCCGATGTTGGCTTTAGAGACACAATTTCCAGAGCGTTGTCATCCGATGATGGGTTTGCATCCTTGCTCAGTAGATGCCGATTACAAGAAAGTACTGGCTACTGTAGAGGAATGGTTGGACAAAAGACCCTTTTGTGCGGTAGGAGAAATTGGTTTGGATTATTATTGGAGCAAGGACTTTGTGAAGGAGCAGAAAGATGCTTTTAGGATACAATGTAGATGGGCCAAGGAATTGGATGTGCCGATTATCATTCATGCCCGAGATTCTATGGACGATTTAATCGATATTGTGCGCGAGGAAAAAACAGACCATTTCCGAGGCATTTTTCACTGTTTTGGGGGGAGTGCAGAACAGGCAGCACAAATTATAGAATTGGGCTTTTTGATGGGCTTGGGTGGTGTTTTAACCTTCAAGAAGGCGCGATTGGATGAAGTGGTAGCTCCTATTGATTTGAAGCATTTTGTACTGGAAACCGATGCGCCTTACTTGAGCCCTACGCCTTATCGTGGCAAGCGCAATGAAAGTGCTTACATTCCTATTATTGCTCAAAAATTAGCCGATGCCAAAGGGCTTCCTGTGGAAACGATTGCTGCGGCAACGACTGAAAATGCACTGGCTTTATTTGATACGATAAAAATAGCCTAGCTTTCACCGCTCTTATCAAAAGCTGCTGGCATTTGCATGCCATCCAAATCTGTCCCTTCATCCGTTGTTTCACGTAAACGCGGATCTAGGGCATCCGTTAGCCCCTCTCCTATGAGGTTAAAAATAGTAACCGTAATAAATATGGCAAATCCTGGGAAGATGGCTAACCACCACGCAGAAAATTTATCTTGCGAAAGACGCAATAAGGACCCCCAGGTAACTTGATCGTCAGGAATTCCAACTCCAATAAAGGATAAAAATGCTTCGGTTAGAATAGCCGTAGCGATACCAAAAGCTAAAG
Organism: Aureispira sp.; assembly: GCA_045105775.1. Classification (GTDB taxonomy): domain Bacteria; phylum Bacteroidota; class Bacteroidia; order Chitinophagales; family Saprospiraceae; genus Aureispira. Next base: position 11,604 of record JBGCDW010000192.1, on the reverse strand, counting down.
CGATCAATACAGGTGCTAGTGAATTGGGCAAAGCGTGGCGCAAAATAATACGCAAATCTTTGAAGCCCAATGCCTGTGCTGCTTCTATATATTCCAAACTACGCACACGCAACAATTCTGCTCGAACAAACTTCGCAATTCCTGTCCAGCTTACTGCACCAATAATGACCATCACAAATAAGACAGAGGGATTTTCAACAATGCCTACAATTGCCAAAATAAGGACTAGTAGAGGAATGGAATTGACGACCTCTATAAAACGCATCACCATAATATCCATTGGAATGCGTACTTTTTTGCCCAACATAGGAATTCGGCGCAAGGGCAAAGCGATGACCTTTGCTATACCCAGTGCAATTACGATAGAAAGAATAAAACTTCCAATAGCCCACAACAATTGTCCTGATCCAATAGCATCACTAATAACATAGCCATTGATAACGAACGTATAGAAAAAGGCAGTAATTATAGCTATAGTATTGAGAATAATTCCAATAATAGACCATCTCAAATGATCGTCTCCAAAATAACCAGCCAGTGAACCTAAAAACAGCCCTATTATCAAGGCGATAAACATGGCTACTAATCCCACCAACATAGCCGTTCTAGTGCCGTGAATCATTCCTGCCGCTACATCTTGCCCTATCCGCTCTGTTCCCAAGTAATGCCAACCTCTATTGTCGTTTTCCTCAAACTGCTGGTCGCCAAAAGGGCTTTTGAATTTGCCATTGCGGGCATCTCTTGTTGTTTCAGAATAGGTAATGGGCGGAAAAATAGCATACTCATATTGCTGCTCTAGCCACTTGGTAGATACAAATCGTTGATCCCAGTTCGCAAACCCAGCATCTACTAGATATTGACGCAATACTGGAAAATAGGTTTCTATGACCGTATCTACTACTGTTACTGTCGTCACAATAACAGTAGTATCCCATTGAATCCACGCTTGCGAGGAGTCTGTTTTTAAAGCAGTAACAGCCTTATATGCCGTAGTGTTAATCGTTTTGGTAGTGGTCACCAATCCTTTTCCTTCCTTGGTCGCTTGCTCTTGCTTACTCTCCTCCTTTGTAAGAGGTGTAGGCTTGGTATCTAAAGCCAATAGAAGTGTATCTTGCTGAACTTGACTGGTGCTATTCTCACTTAAGACCACTGGTGTTTGTGCCATTTTGATTTGGCAATAAATTGGACGCTCATTGGCAATAAAATCTGCGGTCAAAGCAATAAATAACAAGCCATAAAACACACGTAAGGCCCATACGGCCAAACGGTTGTTATAAAAATCTCGCCTAACAATGGCCCAATAGTTCTTGTCTTGCAAAGCCTGTTGGCGTTGGGCTATCCGTTCTGCTCTTTTTGTTGTTAAAAACCTCATCTCCCTCCCTATTTAAGCTTTGTACGATAAACGTGGATCAACAATCGCATACAAAATATCTGCAATTAAATTACCTATCATGGTAAGAATAGCAACCAGCATGACCACCGTAAATACCACTGGCCAATCTCGCGCCACAATAGAAGATAGTACTAATTGTCCCATCCCTGGAATGGCATAAATCAATTCTATGGCTATAGAACCCGAAATGGCTCTAGGAAAAATAGAACTGAACATGGTAATGATTGGAAATAGTGCATTTCTAAACGCATGTTTCCAAAGTATCTTATGCTCATTCAAACCTTTGGCTCTAGCTGTTCGAATATAATCTTGGCGCAACACTCCCAACATGGCACCGCGCATTTGACGCGACAAATAGGCCAATGAACCATAGGTAATACAAAAAATAGGCAGCACCAAGTGATGGGCAGCATCCAACACCTTCTCCCACCAAGTTGTATTGGGATCTCGTGCGAGTTCCAAATCTTGTGCGCCACTAGTCGGAAACCAATCTAGCATAGGGCTGTACTCTCCTGTTGTAAAAAAGACCAACAATAAGGTTCCAATCCAAAAACTAGGCAATGAATACAAGATAAACAACACCGTTGTATTTATGGCATCTTTTCGCTTGTGGCCTTTGATCTTCCAAACAGCACTCCGTATTCCCAAAGGAATAGAAATACAGTAAGCAATCAGAATGGCAAATAGATTCATGATAAGTGTCCAATACAATGCTTGACCTATCTTGCTGGCTACTGTTTTTTTATCAAAATATGAAATCCCAAAATCGCCACGCAAAAAGCCCTTGCTAACATAACGCGGTACAACAGCAGATATACTATCCCGTTCTGCTCCCAAAACATCCAATTTGGATTGATACGTTTGTTGCTGTGTGGTTGCTCCTTGCAAATCTAAAGACAATTGCGCCAATGCGGTTTGCAAACTATCTTTGGAGCTATTATTAGCTACTTCTATGGCTTTTTTGGTGCGTTGCAATTGCCCTCTAATACGGCTTATCGTACGATCATTGGCTCGTTTTTGAGGAACAATATCTTTGATAATGGTAGAGAGTTCTTCTATTCTAAAATAGCCAGAGCTGTCTACACTAGATAACCAAGGATAATCTCCAAACATCCAAGTGTGATATTGATTATCAAAGCCATAATAATGCAGTGTTGGAATATAACGTTGAGTAGGAGTAGGATGGTTGATTAAATAATCATAATCTTTGATCAATTGTGCCCAACGGTCTTTGAAGGTAGCAAAGGTGTTGGATGCTGTTGGTAGTGCTTTTTGTACTTCTTCCAATTGAAAGCGAATCGCAGCATCGGTGTATTCGTTGAACAACGCTTCAATATTTTCTCTAATCAAACTCCGCAGCTTATAATCGTCCTCGTGTACATCTTCCAAGTCTGCGGCTTCGTATTGCACCCTCTTCAGCGTCTCATAATAAGCCATTGTAGCTTCTGAATTGCCGTATGAATCTAATAAGCGACTCAGTGTCTCGCGATGATTGCTCTTCTTGATTTGATACAAATCCTTGGGATAGGCTGCCGAAGTCAACAACACATAAAAGGATGGTTTGTCCAATCCCAACTGTGTAGCCACAGCAGCATAGGCTTTCTCTCCATTGACCAAATCTGCACGCTGACCTACTCCATTGCTGTCATTGGCTCCCATCAAAATAAGAACAGGGTCTCCTGGTGCTAACTTGCTTAAGCCAAAAATCAGCAGGGAGATGACAAAGAAGGTTGGAATAAAAATCAGTATGCGTTTAAAAATATATTGCAGCATTATTGATAATTACGAAGCGGTGAGGTATTGGGTAAAACGCCAATTCCTATTGGTGTAAAACATTAATAACTAGCTTTTTTTTACAAGCGACTCCCTTTAAACACAATGTATCCATCTCGTTTAGAGGGGGTTGGTAAATTTTTCTTCCAAAAAGCTCCTAAAAATAACTAAATCATTTTGTATTTCCGTGCTATTTGAGAATTAGCGACCAGTAATTCTAATTTTTTTGAGGGCAAGATAGTTTTCAGCCTATTGGGGCACGAAGAATTATTTGCGTTTTTTGAGTACCAATAGAGGAATCAGTGTCTCAAAAGCCATTTTTTGGGCTTTGCTGTATTGTAGAATTTTACGAAAGGTGCTGCGAACAGAAGCAAGGGTTACGAGCAAATGCAAATTGGCATTGTACACAAAAGCATGTAATGCTCCTGCATAATCTTCCAGTACTACATGTTCGGCCTCTTCTGTTTCTTCATTGGGGCCTTTGGCGAGGTGGGTGACATACAAGCGTGCATCAAATTGAGCGGCAATACTTTTTAATTGTGGAAAAGAGGGTCTCCAATCTTCAACTACGGGGGTAACATAAGCCATGTTCTTAATAGCTTGGAATACAATTCCCTTGGGAATAATGAGTACAGGGCAAAAGACATCTTCTATGGTAGTAGAAATAACGGTCCCCCGAATCATCTTACTAAAACCATGATTATCATTGGATCCCATCACAATCAGTTCAATATCTTTGCGTTTGTTGGCGTATCTAGCAATGGTTTCTTTGGCAAATCCTAATTCTACTTCCTGTTTGATTTGAATACCATCCAAATCAAATTGCTTTACCCAATTATCCAGTACCAATTTTGCGGTTTTCTTTTGCTCTTGTGCCAACTGGTAACGCAGAATCCCAGGCACCATTACATCCAAATTTAGCTCACAGACATGTAGTATCTCTATGTTCGCTTCAAATTTTTTGGCCATTGCCAACGTATACTCAAAGGCTTTGATCTCTGTTGATTTACAGCTAGTAGGAAATAGAATTGAATGAATGGCATCCATAATATTGCAAAAGAAAAGATGAATAAGATTTTTTAAAGGTAAGTAATCAGATCAACTAATTGTTAAGAAAATACGCTTTTGTCTTATTACTTACCAAAAAAACAAGGCAATTTTAAGCTCTGTTTATCCTTGCGGCTCATTTTTAGGATAAAAAACAAAATCTACACTAAAAAAGCATCTCAAAATCAATTCGAGATGCTTTTCTAAGATAATTTATTGGCTTAAATCTGTTTATTGTCCCTTTCTACTACTCAATTTCACCAATGGAATAATCATTTCCTCTAGAGAAATGCCTCCGTGCTGAAAGGTGTTTTGATAGTATTTATTGTAATGGTTATAATTATTAGGATACAAGAAAAAGGTATCATTCTTGGCAAAGATAAAGGTAGAACTTACATTTGGAGAGGGTAATTTGGCATCTCCTGGATTGCGTACATCTAGTACATCTCTGCGGTCATACTGCAAATTCTTACCTACTTTATAACGCAAGTTGGTAGTCGTTTCTCTATCGCCTATTACCTTAGAAGGCTGGTGTACACGAATGCTACCATGGTCTGTTGCTATAAACAATTGTACATCGTGTTCTGCAATAATTTTGAGGGCTTCCCATATAGCAGAATGCGAAAACCAAGAGCGCGTCAACGAGCGATAAGCTTTTTCATCACTAGCCAACTCTTTTAGAATTTCCATTTCAGTACGAGCATGGGAGAGCATATCTATAAAATTGTAGACAATGGCTGTAAAATCATTGTGTAAACAATTTTGGATGGTATCTACCAATTGTTTGCCTTTCTCAACCGTCGTTACTTTATAATACGTACTCTTGATAGGACGACGAAAGGTGCGACGAATGTTCTCCTCCATCAATGCTTCTTCGTGCATATTTTTGCCCCCTTTTTCATTGTCATTTAGCCAATAATTGGGGTAATACTCCTGAATATCTTTAGGCATCAGCCCCGAAAAGATAGCATTTCTACTGTATTGTGTTGTCGTAGGCAAAATACTATAAAAATAATCTTCCTCCTCTACTCGGTAATATTCAGAAATAATAGGCTCTATTACTTTCCATTGATCGTAGCGCAAATTATCCAACAACAAGAAAAAGGTTGGACGACCCTCTTTGACATCGGGAAAAACCATGGAACGCAACAAATCATGCGACATGACAGGCGCGTTATTGTCATCATTAATCCAATCTACATAATTGCGCTCTACATACTTACTAAATTCTGAATTGGCCTGCTCTTTCTGAGTAGCTAAGATTTCGGACATACTCGTGGTATTCGATTCATCCAGTTTGAGCTCCCAATGAATAATTTTCTTGTAAATATCAGCCCATTCCTGATAATCCAAACCACTGTTGATTTCCATAAATATCTTGCGAAATTCTTGCTGATAATCGGTAGCCGTTTGCTCTCTTACCAGACGATCAGAATCAATCAGTTTGCGAATGGAGGTTAGAATTTGAACAGGGTTGACAGGCTTAATCAGATAATCGCTAATTTGAGAACCAATAGCCTGTTCCATGACCCCTTCTTCTTCATTCTTAGTAATCATCACTACAGGTACACTAGGCAATATTTCCTTGATGCGTGGTAGGGTTTCCAACCCTGTTATTCCTGGCATACTCTCATCCAAAAAGATCACGTCAATGTTACCCATATGCTCCTCGACTTCTTCGATGGCATCGTGTCCATTGGTAACCGTTATGACCTTATAACCTTTCTTTTCTAAGAATAAAATTTGGGGTTTGAGCAATCTGATCTCGTCATCTGCCCACAGTACTGTGATGTTCTTATCCATTCCACTTGGTATTTAATTGTGATGGTGCTTTCCTTTATCCATAATAATCTTACAAGATACTATTATGATGAAAAACTCCTAGTGCAAAAACTTATAAATTGTACAAATGTGAAATAGATAATAGTTTTGGAAGGTGTAATAGAATAGCCGTTTAAGAAGAAGCTCATGTATCCTGTGTTGTTTGTTGGATAACATTGCTCTTATGCTTACCAATTTTTGAGCCAACTCTATAGCATTAGGGAACTTTTAGCCCAAAAAATAAATTTAAATAAGAAAGGAATAAAGGGGCACTTATCTTCTTACTTCCTATATTTTTAGACAACTAAACACTAAACACCATGGCAGGCGAAGGATTTATGGCACACGCCAATCAATCATTGAAGATGAACAGACGGTCAAAAGGAGATTTTTTGGCTATAGAAGAGCACGTATCGGCTCAGTATGAAGACAAACCTTTGGTGCTTCAAAAAGCCTCTTTCAAAAAACTAAAAGAAATTGAAGCCAAACGCCTACAACTAAAAGAAGCAGAGGCCAAACGCTTGAAAATGATTTTTATTGGATTGGCTCTACTGAGCCTTGCAGGGTTAATTATCTATTTTTTTGTAAGCCTTTTCTAATTTAGTAATTGTTCTAGGTGTGGCTTTACTTCCGAATAAGTATGTGTGGCATCATCTGCACTAGCCCCTATAAACACCTCTTTTATAATGCCTCGTTCATCGATTAGAAAAGAAGTAGGAAAAGTCACTACATTGAGGCGTTCTGCTGCAGCTTTTCCATCGGCTGCAACCGTATAATTCATATTTTTTTGAGCGGCTAGTTTTTGGGCTATACTTTGGGCATCTGTACTAACGGAGAGTACGGTCAATTTGCTTTTGGTAAATTTTCGCTGCAATTCGTTCAAGCTGGCAATTTCTGTGATACAGGGCTTACAGGCAGCAAACCAAAAATTGAGCAATACTATTTTGCCTTGCATTTTGGCTGGATTGTAGGTTTTGCCATCAATTCCTTTGACATCAAGGCTAGGAATTTTTTTACCAATAAAATCATTGCGTTTTCGATCTAGATACGCCTGAAATTCTTGCTCTCCTTTGTGCGTACTATGCACCGTCGTACTACTCTTAGTATGTTGTTGGCTCCTATGGCAAGCCATTAGGCCACTGCCAAGTATCAGAATTGCTAAAAATATATTTTTCATAATAGTGTGTTGTGCCAATGGTCTATTCTTCAAATTTCCAATACGATTGCTCAAAATCCACATCGGGCAACCAATCTTTGAGTGCCTCCAAATTGGATTTAGCAACCTCTGGTGGCAGGCGCAAATCTTTCAGACGATACAATCTCCCCAACAATCGGGGTTCAATATTATCCATAGGATTTTTATGCAAACGCAATACTTCTAAACGGCGCAAGCCGCCAATCGAACGCGGACATTTCTTCAAGGCATTAGAACTCAAGTCCAACACACGCAGTTCACTGAGCAATTCTAGTCGCTCTGGTAATTCCGTTAATTTATTCCCCGACAAATACAATGCTTTCAATTGTGTGGCCTCCACCAAAGCATCAGGCAAATAATTCATCTTGCAATCGCAAAAATGCAATACCTGTAGATTGGGCAATTGGCTTGCCGCTACCAGAATAGGATGCTGGTTCCAATAATGACTAGCTTCCCAGTACAACTCTTTTAAATAGATTAATTTGGGTATAATCGCAGCAAAAGCAGCAATTTCGCTATACTCTCTAAAAAATCTTGGCCCAAGATGTAGTGCTTTGATTGGTTGAAGGAATTCATCATTGTCCTCTTGCCCCGCCCAAAACGTCAATTTTTCAGCACTACCTACCACCAGAGCGTACATATCTTCCTCCCAACCTTGTTGAAGCCCCATTAAAAACATCGCGGCCAATTCGTGGTTACTCATATCTGAACTGGCCAACAATTCCTTGATCTGTTGGCGCTGTTGTTCCTCCTCTGACAACAAGGGCAGCTCCTGTTCTACTGTTGTTTCCAACGATTTTTCTACCAAACCTTCCGTAAGCACTTCGCTTTCCTCGGCTGGTATAGTGTTAGGCGCAGCCGTGGAGGAAAACGTCATCCACCTGCGTAGTTTTGCCCACCAACTCATACTATTGTGTAATTAAGTTAGAGGCATAATCAAATGCTTTTACCGTATCTACAAATACCTTAACATGGTCTAGTGGCGTATCAGGGTACACTCCATGTCCTAAGTTAGCAATATGATGTCCACCATATCCTTGAAGCATTTTTTGGGTCATTTGACGAATAGTAGCTGCATCGGCATACAAGGCACAAGGATCTAAACTTCCTTGTAGGACTTGCTTATCGCCCAATAGTGCCCGCACCTCTTCAGGTGTTTGTGTCCAATCCAAGCCCACAACATTGGCATTGGCTTCAGCCAATTGAGGCAAGGCATACCAAGCACCTTTGGCAAACAAGGTAACAGGAACTTCTGTAATTTCGGTAGCAATTCGTTTTAGGTATGGCAAGGCAAAAGTGCTAAAACTTTGTGGAGAGAGTGCGCCAGCCCAAGAATCAAACACTTGAATCAAGTCTGCCCCCGATTGAATTTGAAGTTTTAGGTACGCAATGGTAGAACTTGTTATTTTATCTAACAACTGATGTGCAAGATCAGGATGCTGGTACAAAAATTTCTTAGCTTTAGAGAATGTTTTGCTTCCTTGGCCTTCGAGCATATAACATAATATAGTAAACGGAGCACCCGCAAAACCTATCAAAGGTACGCGTCCATCCAACTCTTTTTTGGTCAATTTTAATGCTTCATAAACATAATTCAATTCTTGAGCCGCTTTTTCACCAGATACAAGTTGTTCTAAAACTTGCTGAGAGTCAATGGTTTTTGAAAAATAAGGCCCCTTGCCAGGAATCATCTCATAAGGCAAGCCCATAGCCTCTGGAATGACCAAGATATCAGAGAAAATAATAGCAGCATCCACACCCAACTCATCAACAGGTTGAATCGTAACTTCACAGGCCAATTCAGGCGTTTCTACCAATTCCTTAAAACCTGAAAGGCTCGCACGCAAAGCACGGTATTGTGGCAAAATACGTCCTGCTTGACGCATCAACCACACAGGAGCGCGTTCGGTTTGCTCTCCACGAGCTGCACGCAAAAATAAATCGTTTTTCAACATAATAATATTAATATGTAGCCTTTTTAGGCAAATAAATTCTAGTAGTTAGAACACTCAAAAATAGACAATGTCATTGAGTTTGTTAGTCTATTTCAGGTAATAATTGTCCTTGATAATAAAGATATAATCGATGTTGAGAGCGCCAAGGAGAAGCATTATCCTCTTTGTAAGCATTGGTTAATTTGCCATCAATCCAACGCGCCTTGACATTGTCCTTAAGTTGAATATCTAAAAAATCTTTGATTTCTTGTCTCAATTGCTCGTCATAAATTGGAAAAGCACACTCAATTCTATAAAATAAGTTCCTAGTCATCCAATCTGCCGAGGATAAATACAGTTGATCGTCACCATTATTATAAAAATAGTACACTCTGGTGTGTTCCAAATAGCGATCAATGATACTAATGACCTCGATATTCTCACTATAACCAATCTGATTGGGCACCAAACTACAAATACCCCGAATAATCAGTTTAATTTGCACCCCTGCATTACTAGCCTCATACAATCGAGCAATCATTCGGGGATCTTGTAAGCTGTTCAATTTTACAATAATCAATGCTTTTCGACCTGCCTTGGCATGTTCTATTTCTTGCTCTATGAGTTGATAAATATTTCTACGCAATCTAAACTGTCCAATCAACAAATGTCTAAAAGGTTTTGCAGGTCGTTTTTTGTATACCAAATATTTAAAAACAGTATCTACTTCCTCTGTAAGCCTTTTGTCTGTAGTCATTAAACCAAAATCACTATAAATCTGGGAAGTGCTTTCATTAAAATTTCCAGTCCCCAAATAAGCATATTGTTTCTTACCACGCAAAATCAGCAATAGTTTTGCATGTACTTTTAGTTCGGGAAGACTATAGACAACCTTTGCTCCCCAAGCCTCCAAACGCTCTGCCCAATACAAATTGGCTTCTTCATCAAAACGAGCCTTCACCTCCATAAACACCATTACCGATTTGCCTTGCTCAATGGCAGAGCGCAAGGCTGCAATAATACGCGAATCTCTCGCTACCCGATATTGTGCGATTTTTATGGTATGAACTTTAGGGTCGTGTGCAGCTTGCTCCAATAAGCGAATAACATAATCGTACTTTTGATATGGAAAGTGGAGGAGGATGTCTTGCTTATCAATAATAGGAAATAAACGATCGGTTCCAACCAATTGAGGATGGCTCAAGGCAGGCAATGAAATATCTTCAAGATGTTTCAGTTTAAAGGTAGGAAATTTAAAAAAGTCAAAATTATTGTGATACCTTCCTTGGGGCTGCAAATCACCTTTTTTTACTTGTAGAGTTGACATTAAGAATTGCAGCATTCTGAGCGACATTTTACGATCGTAAACAAATCGTGTTCCTTTGCCTATATTACGCTTGGCAATTCCTTTTCTTATTTTATCAATCAAATCTCCTGAATACTCATCTTCAATATAAATATCGGCATCTCTCGTCATTTTGATAGAATAAGCCGAACGAATGTGATACCCTGGAAAAATTCTTGGCAAACAGTACCGCAACATATCATCCAAAAGCATCAATTCTTTTCGCCCGCTTCCACGATCAGGCAATTGGACAAATCGCGGTAACACATGAGTTGGAATTCGAACAACTGCATAACGATTGGAATTCCCCACGGTCTTGAGGCGTACAGCCAAGTGAATAGCATTGCTTGGCAAGAAGGTTCTAATTTTGTCTTTTACCAACAAAATAGGCTGTACATGCTGTATCATCTTTTCGGAAAAGAAACGATCCAGAAAAGCATGATGATAGCTCTGAAGATTTTTAGGGCGAATGATATGAATATTGTGTTGGGCCAGTGCAGGTAAAATCTCGTTTTTGTAAATGGCCCCAAATTCCAACTGTTGCTTTGATACAATTTCACGGATTTGTTCTAAGATAAGTTCAGGAGAAAAATCCATTTGCCGCTTGGTCTTTCTACCCAACCGTATCAAGGTTTTAATAGAAGCTACACGCACTCGAAAGAACTCATCCAGATTAGAAGAATATATCCCTAAAAATTTAATCCGTTCCAGTAATGGCACAGAAGTGTCTTTTGCTTCTTGCAAAACACGATAATTAAAAGATAACCAACTAATATCACGATGCACAAAAGGCATATCTGTCTTGTCAAACATAGCTAGATGCAATTTTAAGAATGGATTAATGATGAGACTACATAAACATTGGCTTAATACAACAAATAGAAGCACAAACACTACACCTAATTGGAGCTTAAATCTTAGCTCATCAAGGTTTTTTCAAAAAAACAACGATAACCATTAGACATTATCACGACTAAATTCGTAGCGAAAAAAGCATCTTTTTACTTCGTGAGCCCTTCGGGGTTCCCTCACTCATCGTTAAAAATTGATTCCATAGCACTGCTATGAACTAAATTTTTGCCTTGATTGATGAAAA
>JBGCDW010000191.1:0-11039 GCA_045105775.1 Aureispira sp. | reverse complement strand
ATTTTTTTTATTTGAGAGCGTAATTTTTATGTAAAATGTTTTATATAAAACTAATTTTTTAAAAACAATGTGTGTTACTTTTGCCAAAGATAAAGATATATTATTTGTTCTGCACTGGTGCATTTTTTTCTTTTTTATTTTAATAAAAATCCTATTTACATAAAAGATTATTGCAATGCAATTAGATAGTTGTAAGCAAAGTCTTGATATTGGGTTTGAAATTGGAAATTAGACATGGTGTCATTATTAGGAGGCGTGCATAAAAAATGAGCCACCCTTATTGCAAAGGTGGCTCATAGTTATAATCTTGGTAAGAGATCTATTTAAGGTCTACCAATGACTACTTTTCGTTGTACAAAGACATTATCGTTGTATAGCAGTAAGATGTATGTTCCAGGAGGACAATCTAGACCATCAACACGCAGTTGATCGTTGCCAGCTCGTATTTCTCCTTCTCTAACATTTACACCACGAATATCAACCAACTTCCATTGGTAATCGTGTTCTAATAGTTGATCAAATTCTAAGTTGAAGTAATCATGTGCAGGGTTAGGATATAATTTAAGGCTTTGAACCTCATTTAGTTCCTCTGCTGCTGCAACAGGATTAATGCCCACCCAGGTACCACTGACTTCTCTAGTGGTAGCTACTTGGAAAACTTCCTTGGTACTAATATTCTGAATAAAGACTACCGCATGGAAATCCCCAGGTTCATAATTGATAAACCCATTACTAGAATGATCCCAATTAAACTCTACGCGTTGGTTTTCGCCTACAGCCCAAGCACGATTGTTGTAACGATTGTTAGTTCCTACATTGGTATTCAAATGATATTCATCATTCTCTCTAGCTACGGCATGTACTTCACTAGCATAACTACTTCCTGTAGGGTATCTCAACGAATCCTCTGATATAACCGTGTAAATTCTATAATTGGCTGTTGGCATACCTTCTAGTGCAGTTACATTGGCTACAATTTTAAAATTATTGTTGATATGCTCAAAGGTATCAATAGTGATTTCAAACTTTGGTGTTTCTAGCATATCCTGCTCAAAATCAACATCGGTCAAAAACTCTGAAATATACGTAATATTAGAATCTACCCCATTGATAAACGAACGTCCTGATGGAGGACCACCATACTCAAAAGCTCTAGTTTGTCCCAAAAATTTATTGTCTTGATAGAATTTATCAGTATTAGCCCCCACAGATCCTTGTCCATTTGCCGTTTCGATATGGTACTGCAATAAGACTACATCTTTCTCCAAGTCTGTATTGTAAATCAATCCATAAATTCGGTTGTTGATGTTCTCCATGTTTCCATATTCTTCATGCACCATATTTTCTAGTAATACATTACGCGTACGGTTCTTAACAATGAAGTTATCAAAGGCAAAGCCATCGTGGAAGCTTTGTGGATTACGTTTGAGAGAGGCAAATGCTACTCTCATTCTTATAACACTGCTGTCTCCTCTATAGCGATCTAATTTGTATCGACCATTCTGCCAGCCGCTACTTAAGCCAGACCAGCCTAGAGAGAAAACACGATTGTCTTCATCCCCTGGTTCCCCAGCAATAGAAGCTGTATTGAACCAATTGATACCTCTACCTACTTCGCCCAAAGGTGCCCAAGAACCATCGGCCATTTGATACTCTATTACGGTTCCATCAAACTGTTGGCGGGTATAACTCCAATAGTCCAAACTAACCATAGGACGATCTAGAGTACTAATGTCAAAACAAGGACTATAAACCCAAGCATCTTCATTTCCGCTATAGCCAGCACTGGTTTGAGTAGCCCATACATTGTTATTCGAATTTGCGGCTATTCCTTGTGGGTTGAGATCTGATCCCCATTCCCACAACAAACTCCGTGCACTATCTCTACTTTCTGCAAACCATTCTCCAGATGAAGCCTCAAAATCTTCTACATAAGGATAGGTATTTACTTTAGGAGAAACAACTAATCGGATTATTTGTGTATCTACACAGTACAGCCTATTGGCTACAATTAATTGAGGATAATATACGCCTGCTGTTGCATAACGGTATTGAACCGTATCAATAGTTCTACTTTGTGCCGTTCCTATAAGCGTGTCTGTAGATGTAAATTTCCATAAAACACTAGTGATAGAATCTACTACTTGTGAATTCGTGATTAAACCTAATAGGTTATTATTGGGTTTAAAGTCCAAACTATCCAACTGACAGCCTCCGTCTACTGAGAAATCAACATCTGGCATACTGTATACAAACAAAGTATCTATGTACTCGTTATCACATCCTGTCAAAGAATCTTGATAATAATACCGCACCGCGTGGCTTCCACCTCCTGCCAAATCTGGAATAAAGATTTGTGTTCCAAAGGGCACTCCGTTTCCACTAATGAAACCGCCTAAATTATTATTGGTAATTAGTAGTACCGTATCACCTCCCAAACAGAAGGTATTGTGCGGCAATGGTGTAGAGAAACTAATTTGTGGTACTGGATTAATTTGTACAATCTGTGTATCTATTCCATCACAAGCACCATCTGTAACACTGTACGTGACCGTATCATAGACGGGCCCCGTCAAAAACTGTCCACTAGCATACCCCGGATTAGGGAAGAAATAAGGTGGCGTTACTGTAATAGGTACACTATTTCTAGCAAATGTTCCTCCTACAGGAATACCAAACAATAAAACTGAATCGGCCGACTCACAGAAAGCCGAATCCAAGGCAAAGAAGGGTTCTGTATATTGGTCAACGATAAAGGTAAAGTTGATACTATCTTGACAGCCTGAAGTACTATCGGTAGCAATGTACGTAATCAAATGCGTTCTGCCAGTTACAGCACTTGGGTCAAAATGATAAACAGTATCAATATAGAAAACAACATTTAATGGATTAAAACCAATCGTATCTGCAATCGCAACTGTGGTGAATCCAACCCCTCCAGAGGTATCCTTAAAGAAGTTTCGAGTTGGATTGATATAATTGATAGAAATTAGTGGTTGTAAGCTATCATTGCTACAGAAACTACTATTATTGGCTGGGCTCAACATTTTGGGTTGTGGAAGCGGACGTACCATAACACTGAGTGACGTATCAGCAGGACAAACTAAGTTGGCTGGCTGACCATTGCCCAGTATATATCCCGTCAATATATCATCAATACTATACGTTATCAGATGTGTCCCTACTCCTGCTACTGACGGTGTAAAATCCCAAATACCTGTTATTGTATCTAACCAAACTCCTGCCCCAGTAAAGGTTCCTCCTACTGGTGCGCCATTAATGGCTATGGTATCATTGGTTTCACAATAAAAAGTATCTAAGTTAATAATCGCAGGCGGTGTCGGCTTATACACATAGGTTCGTGCTGTAACTGTATCCGAACAACCATTATTATCTACATGACTAAAGGTAAATGTTTTGACTCCTGCCGAATCCTCATCGGGATCAAAAGTAATGGTATTGCCACTGACCGAGAAGCCCAGATCATTATTGTACAAAATTCCTGAAGGAAATACGGAAATAGCATCTTCTGGATCACTAAAGCAATAGGCCGAATCCAAACCATTGATAACAATTTCTGGAGTTGGGTGTACAAAGATATTTACACTATCCACATTGCTACAATTCAAAGAATCGGTATAACTGTAGTAAATTGTCCGCGTTCCTGTAGTATTCCCCCCTGTGGTATCCAAGTTGGGTCGTAGAATCCCCGCAGAATCCAGTATAACCGCTCCATAAAATCTATAAGTACCCGTAATGGTGTCATTCAAACTTATCAGCGTATCATCGGGTGCTGCTGTACAATACTGATTTTGGTATCCCGTAAACATTGGGACGGGCAATGGATTAATCGAAATGATTGCCGTGTCAGAATTGACACAGTTGTTGTTATCAATAAATTCATAAATAATAAACTTAGGGCCTATACCAGCCAGAAATGGAGTAAATAACCCCGTATTAGGATTGACCCCAAAACCAGAAAAAGTAGCGGAGATTCCTGCTGATGTATTCAGATCAGGTGTACCTGTTAATTGTACAGGGGCACGATTAAGACAATAAGCCGTATCTGTTCCAAATCCAGTTAAGGTGACAATAGGAACAGAATCTAACTTAACTATAGCTATATCCTCGTTCTCACAGCCAAGAGCATCGGTGTAGGTATAAACTACCGTATCAACCTCAATACCAAAGGGCACTAAACTAGGATTGTAGTAATAATTGGTGTCAATTCGTGTCACACCAAAGCCTGATATAATTCCTGTAGCATTTCCACCACTTCTGTGAGATGGATTTCCGTCTAAAAGAAAAATAGGCGCACTTTTACAGTAGGTATGTTCTGATATATAAATGTTCCCTGGTCCATAATTACTTGGTACATCATTAAACAAACTATCAATATCAACCGAGGGGGCTGCAATAATGGTAACAATCAGTGTGTCATAACCTTTGCACAGAAAACTATCGGTGACAACTGCCCAAACCGGGAAAGTACCCCCCGTTCCTTGTAGAGGTCCTCCTGGTGCAACGAATACACTATTAGGATTGAGTGTGCTGTCCAATACTCCTGCCCCAAAATAACGAATCGAATCAATCGCACTTCCAGCAATTAAGGTAGAGCGCATCTCCACTTCGGTTACACTACCACAGAAACTATTAGCTCGGTTAGAAAAAGTAGTATTACTTCTAGAACTATCTAGCGTCATCCTGATTTGGGGTGGCTCTCTAACAACTAGTGTATCCGTAAAACTATAGGTACAGCCCAATAAATCTGTAACTTCATAGGTTACAAGCTCTATACCAACTCCTGCAACTTTTGGATCAAAGACCCCCGTACTATCATTAAGCCCATTAGCAGGCAGGAACCGTCCTGTGTTCGATCGTACAACTCCCCCTGGCAAAATTGCTCCATTGAGCTGTACAGGGTCTTCATTCAAGCAGTACGCAGGTCTTTTGAAGAAGGTAGGACGCAGCGGTGCTGTAATCGTTACGGGTACTGTAATCGAATCCGCACAGCCGTACTGGTTAATCGTGTATGTCAATCGTAGATTTAAATCTCTATTAGGAATAGGAACAATCGTGTTATAATTGAGCGTTGGATCTAGTATCGTATCGTTAGTTAATATACCGTTCAAAGTAAATGCCCCTGAAGTATCATCTGCCACTAGCGTAAAATACGTAACAGAAGGATTGATAAAGGCAGGGCTTGGACGCAAGGTATCAGGTGCTCCCGTACCACAATAATTGAGTGCTGTTAAACTAAAGCTTGGTATTGGACGCTGCCTAATTACAATATTGGCAATTGCATCAGCACTTTGAGTACTGGTTCCACCAGGGCTTGTAGTCGTAGTTTCATAAGTGATAATTACCTGTACTAAGACATCTCCAGAGGGGATAACACTAGGAATAAACTCGAATATTTCGCTACCTTGGATAGAACTTAAAATATTAATTACGAGTGATTGATTAGGATCTACTGTACGAATATTGGTTATTTTATTGTATTCAATAGTATCTGTACCTACTGTATCAATATAATAAGGACTGTTGATCGTATCTCTGTAAAATGGGAACGCCGCAGATCCTGCACACAAGGTATCGGGCAGACTCTCAATCACCAATGGTCTTAAGATATCAATAGTATCCATTTCGGATGCTGTACAACCTTGGTTGTTAAAACTAAACGTAACAGCATGTCTAGTAGATGCTTGTTCAGCGATATCCGTCAAGAATACATTATTGCCTGTAACATAAGTTCCTGTAAAGTTGAATGGATGTGGAAAACCTGCTCCAGAACCAAAAATATCAGGTATAACCGTGACAATAGTAGTTCTATTCACACCCAAGGCTGCATCATTAGTTCCAAGGGGTACATTAGGCTGTTTGATTACATTACTAAAAGCTAAATTACTCAACCTATTGTCTCGTATAACAAGACTGTCCATCGTTTCTCTTGGAAATGCACAATCAAGCCCATTGGTATATTTGGCATAATACTGATAAGTAACATCCACGACCAATGAATCATCGTGAAAAGCCGACCAACCAGCTCCCAAACCATATAAAGAATCTCCAGAAGGGCTAATTAATCCTGGTATGGAGCTATAAAATGTTCCTCCTTCGGGAAATCCAAATAACTCCATATTTTGATCGGCACAAATAGGGTTGTTTTCTGGAACAAAAGCTACAGTAGGATTGTGTATAGTAAGAAACATATTACTATTGTAAATCACACTACCATTGCCTGGTGCATCCAAAAACAAAATATTACCTGTAACTGCATCATCAGGAATTCTAAAAGCAATTTCCCCTCTTACTCCAACACTATCAGGTTGCTGATTGGAAACCGTTATATTTAGCCCATAAGTAAAGGGATTACTAGTGCTATTACTTTTCAAACGTACATCTTGTGGATGTGTGCTCAGTGCTCGGTATCTAAAAGTTACACTATCGCCAGCACAAGCCTCAAAGCTACTAGGAGCATTCAATTCATTATTAGTATAAAACAAGTCCGTATCAAATCCTAAAGCAAAATACTCTCCATCAAAGAAAGTAACGGTAAACTCAATGGAAGATCCAACTACTGTTCCAGATACAGAACCTGAAAGTCCTACAGAGAAGTCAGGATTGGTACTCTTAAGCAATTTTACCCCTACTAAATTTCCTACCCTAGAGGGTGGAATATCCATTCTTACAATAACAGATCCTACTCTATCATTGGGATTAGAAACTTTCCAGTGTCGTTCAGAAATTTCAAAACCTTGAGGAGCACCCGTTGTACCAATAACATCATAATCAGCTGGTGTAGTCCCTGAACTATACAATACAGAACCCCATAACAAATAAGAATCATCTGCTGGAAATGGATTGGGGTGCTCTATCGTAACAACAGGGTCTGCTTTTTGGCTGCGTGTTTTTCTCTGATCCAATCCCATAACATCATCTCTACCAATACCCCCTATTGTTCTATTATAATCGGTGTTAATGGTTCTATCCCAAACAATATCCCCATCAGCAGCTATATAATCATGTGCTAACAGCAGACCGTATTTTACCGCCAAGTACGAATGCACTTGTTGAGTTTCTAGGGGAGATAACCGTTCATTAAACGTAATTAGCTCTGCAAAATCATCCTCTAAACGTTCGCCAGATCTAAAATCACTAGGATCGCCCATATCATCTTGCTCTTGCCCAATAATTAGGGTTCCATTGGAACGTATAATTTCAAAATCGCTATAATTACTTGTAGCTTCACTACCATTAAGAGAGACACGATCATTCGAATTATTGCCCCGTACATGAGATATAACACGTACTTCATTATTC
This sequence comes from Aureispira sp., assembly GCA_045105775.1. Classification (GTDB taxonomy): domain Bacteria; phylum Bacteroidota; class Bacteroidia; order Chitinophagales; family Saprospiraceae; genus Aureispira. Next base: position 3,716 of record JBGCDW010000191.1, on the reverse strand, counting down.
GTTGTCATATCCCAATTACTATCATAACCACCACCGCTACCATTAACATCAACAGTTAGACTAGATGGTCGCCTTATTCTTAACGTATTTCCACTATGTTCAGTATTCCCAGGGCTGCTTTCTGTAGCATAGGAAAGCATAACTTGATTATTTCCACCACTATTATCATTACGCATAACCAAAAAGGTGGAACTTGCATTTCTAGCAAACCCAACTACTTCATCACGTTCTATCCAGTTATCATTTCCCCCATCATTGAAGGTTACATAAGGATGAAAGTTCATAAAAGAGTTAGCTGGATTGGAGCTAAAGGTAGGGTTGTTACCAGTTAGGTTTGCCCCCTGCATGTCATTTATACCCAGTACTTGATCGCTCAAGGTATTTACACTTCCACCGCCAATATTATTATTAGGAGCAGTCGTATGTACCCATGTTACCGTTTCCATTTGTGCTATCGTCATATAAGACACACCCGCAGGCATGTCCACTCCAGTAGCTCCTGTATATGAACCATTAGGTCGCAATGGATAAGCCATGACATTACTACTAAAGGTTTCATCAGTAGAAACCAGTAAAACCATATTATTGGGATTAAATCCACTAGGCAAGCTAATAGTGTTGTTAAATGAAATAGTATAATCACTATAATTACCATTATCATTGGTCTCTTGACAACGCCAAACACGTCTTATTCGACGCCCTCTTCTAAAGAAGTTGTTATCTATACTAATATTATTCGTATTGTTTGTTTGTGCGCCATTATGTCCTAGCATTAATGAACGTCTTCCTGTAGTGTTTTGATAGTTCGCTAGTGCGTTGATTTCCAAATCATCACCAGCTTCTTCACTTCTAGAGCGATTTTGCTGTAAATCTCCATTACTACCATTGGGAAGTGGATCTATATCTCTAGCTATACCTATGATATTATTATTGTATCCAGCTCCTGCCACAATATCCCATGCTATAGAATCATTGGATAAAACATAATTATGACTTAAAGTAATACCATATTTTATACCCAGATAAGAGGTGATTTTTACTCTTTCTTCTGTAGTTAATGTTCCTGAATATACGATGAACTCTGCCAACTCCATATCCAAACCATTACTGAAGCTAGGGCTGTCATCTTCACTAGCTTTGCCAATAAATAAATGAGGCGTAACATCTCCAGGACTTTCTATAGTACTTAAAGTAGGAATACCTACTAAATACCCCCCGTTTAAATAAATATTTGAAGTTTGGGGATTACTAGGTATACCCTCTCTTATTTCCATAAAATTAATGTAAGGGTTAAATCCTGTTCCTCCTACATTATAAGCTGAAGGAAGCCCCGAACCATCTGTCAACTGCTCTGTATAGGCTTGTCTACCTCTATTTGGTTGACCAGCAGCTCCATTACCCCACAGATAAATATTGCCAGGGGCTGTTGGCCTAAAAACTGTAAATACATTCACTCCACTAAAAAACGAAGAACTATTAATGTCTAAGCTTGATTGCCACCACTCATCGTTCAGATCTAGCGTTCTATTAAAATTCAGATTGTCACTTACCCCATAAACAGAACCAGATGGGTTAGTATAAACAGAGGGCGAAAGTGGACTACTTGGATTAGCATCTGGCCAGTTCTGATTGCCTGTTGTTGTCCCAGGAGCAGCTGGATTAGGAATATCTTCCCCTTTGTGCCACAACTCCAAGCCAGTATTAACACCTCCAGGAATTTGAGCTTTTACATGAAACGGGAATAGTAAAAAACACCATAAAACAAAAATAGAAAAATAGATGGTCTGTCTATTTAATTGGAAAATTCTTGGCATAAGAATGTGTTTTAACAATATGAGGGAAATTGACTACTATTAATTAAATATGTCATGGGATGGGTAGGATTCAGAAAGTGCAACTTGCACTGTTCTTTTTTTAAATGGTTTTATTTTAAAAAAGTAACCTTCAAAAATTAAATCAAAACAAAAAATAATTAATTATTAAAATTCACCTTACTTTAGATCAGTTAAAATTAAAGATAAACTAATTTTTTCATTTTAGTACAAAATTAAAATTCTTTGTGACACAAAATTTATAAAAATAGTACAATTATTCAAATAATAAAAACACAAACCAAAACCATATAAAATTAGGCTCCTGCCTTTAAACAGAAGATAAAATAATAGGGCTTTGTTAAAAAAACAGCTAATTGTTTTGCTTAAAGCAATAGCACAAAACACTGAAAAACAATCATTTTCAAGTATTTTACTCCAAAAAACACAAAAACTCAACGCAATTAAAATTATAAAAAAAATATATCAAAGCACTCCGTCTAACAGCAAGCCTTGTTATCTCTTAGCTTAAAAAATACGTTAAAAAAATATTTTTTATTCTTCAAAAAAGTGACAATTGTGACTTAATCAAATCAAAAACAAAGCACAAAAACCTCTAGAATGAACTGATGAAAACAAAAAAAGCTGCCCCAAAAAAGAGCAGCTTAATCGAAAAAAATATTTTTGAAATTTTTATTTGCCAGCAATATAAAACCCTATCATATTTTTAAAATAATAACAAGTAAAGCTTTTTTGATATACCAAAAACTAGCGTTTTGTTGCCTGATTGAAGGTTGAAAAAAGGTAAAAACCCAGACCGAATTATGGCTTGTGTTGGAGGCTGGCACGCACTTTTTTGGGCAAGCCCTTGACCACCATATCATAGGAATGATCGACCAATTCGAGCAGCATCGATTTAGGAAGACTGCCTTCAAAATCTACCGTGTTCCAATGCTTTTTGTTCATGTGATAGCCCGGTTGCACTTCTGGATGGCTTTCACGCAATTCTACCGCTCGATCAGGGTCGCATTTGAGATTCACCCTAAAATATTCCCACTCCAAATTGGTCAAGGCAAATACCTTATTGGCGACTTTAAATACCAAGACATCGGGCCCAAAAGGCATGGATTCGGTTACACTGGGTTTGGACAAGCAATATTCTCTTAACAATTCTATGTTCATAAGGCAGTAGCTGGTGATCGGTTGATTAGAATAGATCCTAATTTAATTAATTCTTGAAGTTGTTTAAAAATACCCAAAACAAAAATAGTACATTCTTTATTTATCTTATTTTTAAGCATAAAACACTATCTTAAACCGATCATTCACCATCGCACCTATATAAGCCTATATACAATACCCATGCACAAAGAAGCACAACAAAGAATAGCCCAATGCCGCGCCCAAAAAAGCCCTAGCCTAAACCTCAGCGGCCTAGCCCTAGATCATATCCCCCCTGCTGTAGGAGAATTGCACTGGCTGCAGAATTTGAATTTGAGGAATAATCAAATTAAAAAAATTGAACATATCAAGGGTTTGACGGTGCTTACAGAGCTTAGGCTTTCAAACAATGGGATAACGAAGCTAGAGGGTTTGGAGAGTTTGACGGCGCTTACAGGGCTTGGGCTTTCAAACAATGGTATAACGAAGCTAGAGGGTTTGGAGAGTTTGACGGCGCTTACAGAGCTTAGGCTTTCAAACAATGGTATAAGTAAGCTAGAGGGTTTGGAGAGTTTGACGGCCCTTACAGAGCTTTGGCTTGACAACAATGAAATAACGAAGCTAGAGAGTTTGGAGGGTTTGACGGCGCTTACAGAGCTTTGGCTTTCAAACAATGGGATAACGAAGCTAGAGGGTTTGGGGGGCTTGGCTGCGCTTAGAGAGCTTAGGCTTTCAAACAATGGG
>JBGCDW010000190.1:0-15401 GCA_045105775.1 Aureispira sp. | reverse complement strand
CGTGCCGCCTTTATGAAAAAACATCGTTGGGGTTTTTATGATAAGAATGGACAGGTAGCGGTTGAACCCCAATACATTAGAGTGGGCGATTTTTCGGAAGGCAAAGCTTGGGTGCAATTGCCAAAAGGCAAAAGAGGTTACATCAATTCACAAGGTGAATTGCTCTTCCAAGGGCGTTACAGCCAACTCAAAGATTTTCATCAAGGCATGGCCGTGGTACGCATTTCTCAAAAAGGTTGGGGAGTCATAGACCACACAGGAATGATAGTATTAAAACCCAAAAAACGCTTCAAGAAAATTACCGACTTCAATGAATACGGCCTAGCCAAAGTGCGTGTAGGCAAACGCTATCGTTTGGTGGATAGCGCAGGAAAATGGGTGGGCAAACGCTCTTTTGGAGCCATCAAAGAATTCTCAGAGGGTTTTGCGGCCGTCCGAATGCAGGGCACAGGGCAGAAAAGCATTTTTCGCCGCAATCTCAACTGGAAACTGATTGATACCACAGGTAGTTTTGTGTGCAAGGAGGATTTTAGACGCATAGAGCCATTCTCGGAGGGCTTGGCTCGATTTAAGAACAACAAAGGGCGTTATGGCTATCTCAACCAACAAGGTGCAGTGGCAATCCCTGCTACTTACGTCAAAGCTTCTGATTTTGAAGCAGGCAAAGCGGTGGTTTGGAAAGCCTACAACAAAACAGGCGTGCTAGACAGCAGTGGACAAATAGTAATGCCCATCATTCACGACAAGATTCTGGGCTATGAGCAAGGTTTAGCACTGCTCAAAAAACGCAACAGTGGCTATGCTTATATCCATGAGAATGCCCAGCCCCAAACGCCCTTATTATACAGAGCCGCCAAGCCTTTCCACAATCAAGTGGCCTTAGTTAAGCCCAACCACAAATGGGGAATGATTAATACAAAGGGCTTGACCATCTTATCCGATAAATACGATCATATTGCCGATTTTGAAGCAGGCGCAGCTACCGTGACTATCAATAAGTTTTGGGGCATTGTAAACGATCAAGGAGAGGTTTTGTTAGAGCCTGTATATGAGCAAATTGAGGAAGTAGGCAACGGCTTGTTTCGGGTAGAAAAAGCCAATAAAGTGGGCTATATTAATAAAAAAGGGGCTTGGGTTTGGCCCATGCAGTAGAGGGGAAGTATTTTCTAATCATCCAAAATAAACAAAGGAATATCAGCAGTATAGCCCTCCTCATTAATTTGAGGAATTTGTCTTTGATTGGTTCTAGCTTGTACCTTTATTTTTAGATAATCAAATAACTCTTTGGAGCTGATGTATTGATCTTGGTTTTTATCCACACTTTTATCTTCCCCTTTTAAGGCTTGGAGAAAGTAATAAGAAAATACACCTCCAATGTCAGGATATTCATACGAATCTGAATGAACTTTAGTAGAAGTGATGTAAACAACAGCCCCAGATAATTGCTTTCTTTTTTGATTAAATTGTTCAATCTGTCTAGGAGAAATAGGACTCATTGCATTCATCTTTGTCTTGCAAGCCTCTACAATACAGACTTTGTGTTTGGCTTTACTTTGTTTCATAATATCGATCAAATCTTTATCTGTAATCAAATCATTCAACTCAAAATAGTCATAAGGACAAATACCTGCATAGTAGTTGTTTTGCAAACCATGCCCCGAATAATACAGTATAATCATATCATTGATGCCTACCGCTTCATTGTCTACAAAGGTTGCTTTAAGAGTCTCAAAAATAGCCTGTTTATTGGCTCTGCTATTGATTAAAACAGGAATTTCTTGCTCTCCTGTAAAATATTGTCGTTCCAGCGTTCTTGTAAATTCATACGCTTGTTGGGTAGGGTAATCTAAATCTGTGAGATGGCTATCATATTCATATTTTTCAATGCCTATGGCTACTGCCCATATTTTGAACTTGCTAGAGGGGGGTACACAATTTAAGTTTGATAAACTTGTTTTGTACTTTTGGTTATTGGGTTCAAGGCTGACCGCTTTTTGATAATCTGCTTTTGCTTTTTCACATTGATTTAATTGTTTGAAATTTATTCCTCTGTTATGATAGGCATGAGCATCTTTAGGGGCAATTTGAATAGCAGTATCATAATCTTTAATAGCGTTAGAGTATTGTCCTAGATTATTTTTTGCACGTCCTCTGTTATTATAGGCAGTAGCATTTTTAGGGTCAATTTGAATAGCAGTATCATAGTCTTTAATAGCGTCAGCGTATCGCCCTAGATTATCTTTTGCACGTCCTCTGTTATAATAGACAAGATCATATTTAGGGTCAATTTGAATAGCAGTATCATAATCTTTAATAGCGTCAGCGTATCGTCCTAGATTATATTTTGCAGTTCCTCTGCCAATATAGGCAAGAGCATATTTAGGGTCAATTTGAATAGCAGTATCATAATCTTTTATAGCGTTAGAGTATTGTCCTAGATTATATTTTGCAATTCCTCTGCCAATATAGGCAAGAGCATATTTAGGGTCAATTTGAATAGCAGTATCATGATCTTTAATAGCGTCAGCGTATCGTCCTAGATTATATTTTGCATTTCCTCTGTTATGATAGGCAAGATCATATTTAGGGTCAATTTGAATAGCAGTATCATAATCTTTAATAGCGTCAGCGTATCGGCCTAGATGATATTTTGCAGCTCCTCTGCCAATATAGGCAGTAGCATATTTAGGGTCAATTTGAATAGCTATATCATAATCTTTGATAGCTTTAGTATAATCACCTGATTGAAAATGACCTACTCCTTTGTTATAGTAATCCTCCGCACTGCTCTGCCCCAAAACCACCCAACTCCAACAACAAAAAATACAAATATAAACAGCTTTCATAATTGTTCCTTTTTATCTTTTAATTGAAATAATGCAGTAATAATATGACCAATATACGCCCCAAATACCACCTCAATAAGTGTTATTAGTATGTTCATGTCCCAATAATTGATGAGAGGCCAAGCCTTTAAAACCAACACCCCTAAAACAGCACCAAAATGGATAAAAATAATGGTGCGAATAAGTTTGCCATAGGGTATTTGACAAACAATATCCTTGGTAGCGACCACTTCCCCACTGATTTGCTTTCCAATAAACTGAGTCACAGGAGCAATGTATATGGCCGAAATAGAAACGAGCAAGGCAATAATGCCTGAGAATTCGTCGTGATCAAATCCCCCCGACAAAAAACCAATTACACTAAATGATATAAGTATAATATTACAGGCAACTATTTGTTTAGCAATGTTATATCTAATGGCATTAATATTTTTTGAAATAGCACTCATACACTTATCTGTTTGAATAACCTATTAAAAATGCCTCGATCTTCTTTTCAAAATCTTCACTATAATTGTTCAAGGCTTCTTCATGATGTGTTTCCATACTCTTATATAATCGTTGTCTTTTTTCTGGACAAAACCAACCAGAAGCATACTTCCCTTTTATGTCATAACGAACATCGACATAATCCTCGCGTAATGCAAGTTGTACTTTGAACTGTATATACTCAAAATAGCCATCATCAATAATTTCATGATTTAAGCAAGTAATGATGTAGGTAAATTGATTGTAATAGGCTTTAGTAGTATCAATACGTGCCGTATACCACAACGGAGTGCCTTTATCCTTATAGTAATTTATAATAAAACTACTTAGTTGCTTTCGTATGAAATGGAGCTTTTCATTTTCAGAAAGAGGGCGTTTCATTTGCTTAGATATAGGTTTGGCGAGTTGTTGTACGGACAACTTCACATTGCCACCTGCCAAGGTATGGGTAAACTGTTCGTGATTATTAACAGACCCATCATAAGAAATACGAATTTTTTCTACCCCCAAATGGTCGGTAATTGAAATAGCTGCTGTTTGGTCGGGGAGATCAAACATAAAGACATATTCATCAAATAATGCCTCGGCAATGCGTGTTTGGTAGTTGGTAGAATACGCACGCTTGAAATGAAGCCAAATTTTTTGCAACGTATCTTCAGGATATTGGCTTTGTAAGACCAAAACCACATTTTCCTGATTTACTTTGACGGCACTAGCAAGAAAAGCTTGACTAAAGCCTTTTGCCTCCAACCATTGATTGTATTCTTTCTTTTGTCTGTCAAAGAAAGGCTGGTCACGGTTATACTGGCTGTAAATTGGCGATGATAAAATCATCAAGATAATAAAGGATAGAAAAGCTTTCATTCTTGGATGGCTTGCTATTAAGTTGATGATTGGAAAACAGGTACACACTAATTATCAATTCATTGCAAAACACGAGTAAATGTTATTGTATGCAAATAATCTTATTGGTGGTATATCCTAAATTTAATAAAAAAAACTATAGTTTTTTGTGTTTATCAACTTTTAAATAATAGCAATGTCAATTTCCTGTTACTAAGCTTATTGTTTATGTGAAAATTCTACACCTTACTCCTTATAAGCCGCCTCCCAATCCTTCCAAACCGCCTCATAGCCCTGTTCTTGCAAGATTTTCACCATACGGGCAGGCGAACGCTCATCCGAAATCTCAAATTGCTCCAAGGATTGCGGCGCGACCTCATAGCCCCCTGGGTTGGTTTTGGAGCCTGCACTCATAGAAGTGATGCCCAGTTTGATAATATTATTCCTAAACGTTTCCGTTTCGCGCGTAGAAATAGACAATTCCACTTCTTCATTAAAAATTCGGTACGCACAAATCAATTGCACCAATTCCCGATCATTCATGGCCACTTTGGGCTCTAAGCCCCCCGAAAATGGGCGCAAACGAGGGAACGACAAAGTGTATTTGGTTTTCCAATAGGTGCGTTCCAAATAATCCAAGTGCAAGGCCGTAAAAAAGCTATCGGTGCGCCAGTCTTCTAGGCCAATCAAGGTGCCCAAGCCAATTTTGTGTACCCCAGCACGTCCCAAACGATCAGGCGTAGCCAAACGGTAATAAAAGTTGGATTTTTTGCCTTTAGGATGATGTTTTTTGTAATCTTCTTTGTGATAGGTTTCTTGATACACCAGTACGGTGTTTAAGCCCAAGGGCAGCAATTCGCGATAATCGCCTTCATCCAAGGGCTGCACCTCCATCGAAACTTGGGCAAAATGCGGCCCAATCAATTGCAATGCCTTTTTGAAATAGTCCATGCCTACCGTCTTATTGGCCTCCCCTGTTACCAGCAATACATGTTCGTAGCCCATTTTTTTGAGGGCTTCTACTTCTTGCAATAATTCGGCTCCATTGAGTGTTTTACGGGCAATTTTATTATCCAAACTAAAACCACAATAGGTACAAATATTCTGACATTCATTGGACAAATACAAGGGAATATACAATTGCATGGTGCGCCCAAAACGCTTGAGCGTCAATTGTTGGCTCAATTGTGCCATTTGCTCCAAATAAGGGGCAGCCGCAGGCGAAATCAAGGCTTTGAAATCCTCTAAGGTTCGCTTGTGCGTGGTCAGGGCAGTTTCTACGTCCCTTGCTGTTTTACTGTAAATACTCTCCTTAACGGTTTCCCAACTATACTGGTCAAATAAGGTTCTGAATTCAGACATTGCTCCAAAGGCTTTGATGAAAAAAACAAGATACAAAAGTAGTGTATCAAGCTAACAAAAGCAAAAAGTTTCAGTTTTTAGATAAGCTTGTTAAATAGACATTATTACGAATGGAATTGTATAGGGACAAAAAAGTGAGATTTTTTCATCAATCAAGGCACTCGCAAAGCGATCTGCGTGGGTTGTACCTAAAAGGTACAAAAGTACTAGCGTATTTAGTTCATAGCAGCGCTATGGAATTAATTTTTAACGATGAGTGAGGGGAAAAGATGCTTTTTTCGCTGCAAAGCTATTCGTAATAATGTCTAATACAACAAAAAAATTATAACTTTAAACAAACAAAACACGAAGCCACATTTACATAACGTTTTTTGTCCTATACCTACAAATAATCATTCTAATGCAACATAAATTTAGCCTTATAGCCTGTTCCATCATTCTATGTCTAGCTTGGGGCGCTTGCCAATCCAAAGAAGTAAAAGGGGACAAAAGTAGGTCAGTGATCGTTCCCTCTAGTGCTTCTACTGAGGCAATTGTATACGACGATTCGGGTAGGCTAAAAGCGGTTGTAAAAACGGAAGAAGAATGGCGCGCCCAGTTGACGGCAGAACAATTTAGTATTTTGCGCCTCAAAGGAACAGAACGTGCTTTTATAGGTGAATATTGGGACAACAAAGAAGAAGGGATGTACCATTGTGCAGCTTGCCAATTGCCCTTATTTGAAAGCAAGACCAAGTTCAAATCGGGTACAGGCTGGCCTAGCTTTTATCAGCCCATCCAAGAAAAGTACGTTACAGAATACCGTGATGATAGTTATGGTATCGTGCGTACAGAGGTTACTTGTGGGCGTTGTGATGGGCATTTAGGGCATGTGTTTCCCGATGGGCCAGAACCTACCAACTTGCGTTACTGCATCAATTCCGCATCCTTGGATTTTGTAGCTGAATAGCCTTATTATTTCAATTTGTGTATTACTTTGTTTCTTATGAGCAACACCAAACTTACTACTGTTTTATTGATTATGCTATTGACTCAAATTTTTACGGCCTGCAAAAGCCTTAAACGAATGCTTCCCGAAGGGCCAGCACTCAATGCCAAGGAGCGTGCAGCAACACTTTACCAAAGAACCCCTCATCAAGTGAAATACACAGGGGAACCTTTGGTTGATTTTCCAGTCATGCCTGTACAAGTTTGGGCGGCAACCTACGAATTGGATTTGATTTTGGTGTCTAAGCATCCCGATTGGAACATGCACGAGTATGCTAAACTAACCACTCCCGAAGGGGATATCTGGATCATGAAAGATGCAGAAGAAGGCAGTTTAGATCAATTTATTGTGGCCGATATTCCCAATATTCAAAGTTGGTTGCCCGAATTGCCTGTTGTACGCAAGCAATATCCTGTAAAAATTACCGACAACAGCACGGACAAACAATTGGATTTGGTGTTTGAGTATGAGAACATCAAAGGCACGATGGTCAAGGCGAGTTATCAAGGAAAATATCCTAAAACGGCACAAAAAAAACGCAATGGCTCTACTATGGGGCATTCCAGAAATCAATTGTTAGTAGCCTTAGATTTGCCGTATCGAGATTTTGGTAAAAAGGCGAGTGTTAGCTATAATGGGACTCCTTACAAAATGGATAAATTGCTGGGTTTGGTTCCTTTTCAGATGGCACTCCAACAAACACAAGGCGGCCTGAGCAGTGGGCGATTTGATCTCAAAAAAGGCGATAAGAAGTATCAAGTTATTACCACCCATCACAAACAAGATACCACGGTAGAGCAAATCTGGAATTATGCCAATAATCCCCAAAAAACTAGCATACAGCAGCTCAATGATTTTAGAACCCTAAATTATGAATTTAATAGAACCAATAGTCAAGAACTAGAAGTCGTTTATGCCCAACAATGGAACCAGAAAGAACAAGGTACACGCATCACGTTTGCACCCCCTTTGCCCGATATCCGTCGCCCATTTGAGGGGCAATATCGCTCTGATTTTGTTATGGATATGAATGGACAAGAGAGCAATGCCACAGGCCAAGTCATTGTAGAATGGCTCAATGGCAAAGCCTCTATTCTTATCCAACCTTCCGCGCCTTGGTGGATGGTAGATCGTCCTATGCAAACGCTTATTAGCTATCAAAATGGAGCGGCCTCGGTCGAAATCAACATGCTTCCTGCTCCTACTAAATAGGAACAGCACCTAAAATACTAAGGGCAATTCCAACTGCTTGGTCCAATAATACGCCAAACCCAAGGGAATAAGTTTGATGCTTTGAAACAAGGCATTGAGTCCAACAGCTATCATATTGCTCGCCTCCATAATCTGATAACTAGACATAACAATCAGAAAGGCAATCGTAAGCCAAGCCGCTTGCAATAGCCAAATATTCCTAAAAGGTGCCTTGATAGCGCCTAATAACAAAAAAAGCAACAATAAATGAATGCCTACCAATTGAAAAGAAAAACTATCTACAAAGTCGCCTTGTAACAAAAATGCAGTCAACCAAGTACTTAGATTGCTTGATAATTCATAAGTAGGAGAGAGGTGTATATCAAACAGCATGGAATTGTCCATCACCAATAAGAAGATAAAACACAAAATTGCTAGACGAATTTTAACCCCTAAACGCTCGTGAAACTGTATAATACTCATAAGTTAGATTTTTAGAAAGATAAAGTACTTTGAAATTCAAAGTGAAAAGATAAAAAAATTAGGATTGTTTATTAATCAATGCCTCTAGGGCTGCCAAATGCTTTTGGAAGGCAATACGACCTTCTGAAGTAACCTTGTAAGTAGTTAGGGGTTTTTTGTTGACAAATTCTTTGTATACGGCTATCAACGTCTTTTTTTCGAGTGCCGAAAGATGAGAGGCCAGATTGCCGTCTGTCACTTGGAGCAGGGTTTTGAGTTGCTTAAAAGGCACCCAATCATTGACCATTAGAATGGACATGATGCCTAAGCGTACGCGGCTTTCAAAGACTTTATTTAGATTCTCTATCATAATAATTATGTCAACTCTATTTACTCATATTTTAAGTGCAAGTAAATCCCATAAACAATATGCAAGATACCAAATCCAAGTGTCCAAAACAATAAGCCATTGCCAAAAGCAATAAAATAGGCATTCAATAAGCCCAGTGCAATCTGACAAAAACCCAAGTACCGAATATCATTGAGGGTGTATTTGCTGGCATTGACCAGTGCCAAACCATAAAAAATGAGCGTAGCAGGGGCAATCATACTAATCATGCCTTGTCGAAGCAAGATTAAGCAAAATAAGCCGCCTGTTGTTAATGGAATAAACAAATTGCCCAACAACTGCTTGGTACTTTGATCCCACAAGCCTTGGCCCTGACGGCCTGCTTTGCGCCAAGTAAAAAAGCCAGCGACACCCAGCGCAGCCAACAAGGTTAACCCCGCAATCAACAACAATTCTCCCAACAAAGCACTTTTCTGCTCGGCATAATTTACAGTAGATAAATTGTATTGTTGCAATCGCCACCACGTAATCGCACTCCCCACCAAGGCACAAATCCCTGCCCCAACTCCCGATAAACCACTCAAGGAAATAAAACGACTCGATTTTTCCATCAAGGAGCGAATCTCAGCCAATTGCTGCAACTGTTCTTCTTTTGTAAATTGATCCATAATGATAACTATTAAAAGTACTTTGAATTACAAAGTAAGAAGAAAGTCAGCAGATTTGCAACTTTTTTTCTAGTTTTTTGGTACTCCTTGTAGTAATTATTTACACAAAAACTAAAAAATAAACGATTCCAACAATGGATGATTTTAAAAAAAGCCTAAAAGATCAATTGACAAAAACAGCCGAATTTCTGAAGAAATCTTCAGAAGAAGCCGCCATCAAAATAAAAGAAGGCGTGGATAAAATGGGAGGCATTGGCCCTGCCACCATCAACAAAGCAGCAGATATTGTCAATGAATTGTTGCTCGTATTGCCCCTTTTGGAAGAAGCAGGCTACCCTACACAGGAATTCAGAATAGGCATAGCCCTAAGCCCCGTCATTGAAGTCAACTTCCTAATGGGCCACGAAATAGACGAAGAGGCTCTTGCTGCCCTCAAAGAAAAACACCAAGATAAACGACTATTTGGGATGATTCTCAGCACCCTGCAAATGGCTCGTGATTTATCAGGCAAAATAAACTCCGATGACTTTGGCTTTCACGAAACTGTAGTAGAAATTACCGTACCACCACGCGTGAGTTTGCGCTATGTGAATAAGCGATAATTTTTGTAGGGCGCAATTGCATTGCGCCCTACAAAAATTACCAACCCCCAGCATGGTTGTCGCCTCGGCGATCAGCCACGCCCTCTAGGCGGCCATCGGGAAGCTGCAAGACCGCTTCTACTTGCCCAATGTCAGCACGTTTTTTGGGGTGGTGCCCCAAGTGTTGCAATTGTTCCAATTGTTGTGGAGAGAAGGCATCTTGCTCATAATAAAGCGTGTCGGGATGCCACTGAAAATGAAAGCGTGGGTTTTGTACGGCGGCTTCCAAGGACAAATCAAAATCTATGACATTGGTAATCACTTGAAAGACTGTGGTAATAATTTTGGAGCCCCCAGGGCTGCCCACAGCCAACAAAAATTTGCCATTTTCTTCTACAATACTAGGGGTCATAGAACTGAGCATACGCTTATTGGGGGCAATGGCATTAGCTGCATTGCCCAACAAACCAAACTGATTGGGTACGCCTGGCTTGGCACTAAAATCATCCATTTCATTGTTCATAAAGAATCCTGCCTGATCAATGACCACTTTACTACCAAAATTAGAATTGATAGTAGTGGTGACAGATACCACATTGCCTGCTGCATCCACAATACAATAGTGGGTGGTTTGGTCACTTTCCTTGGGATAAGGCGTTCCGTGCGAAATGCTATCACTTGGAGTAGCTATGCTATCTTGAAAATCCTGCATTCTTTCATCGGCATAGGCTTGGCTGGTTAGGCTGGCAATAGGCACAGGATAAAAATCGGCATCTCCCAAGTGTTCTGCACGGTCGGCATAGGCGCGACGAGCGGCTTCTGTAATGACATGAATGGCCCGCGAATCGCCATATCCCCATTCATTGAGCGGATAAGGCTCTACCATATTGAGCAATTCGGCCAAGCAAATACCTCCACTAGAGGGAGGAGCCATAGACCAAATGGTGTATTCCTTGTAAGGGATTTTGACAGGATCTCTCCAAATTGCTTTGTAATTCTTGAGATCATCATGGCTAATGATGCCTCCATGTTGTTTCATATCTTCCACGATCAAATCGGCTGTTTTGCCTTGATAAAAACCTGCACGGCCTTGTTCGGCAATTCGTTGGAGAGTGTTGGCCAAGTCTGTTTGGCGCAAGTTGTCGCCAACTTTCCAGACCCTATCAGGCGTAAAAGCATTTTTATGAGCATTGGCGCGTTCAAAAAGTGGGCGAAACTTATTGAGTCCTTCCGCTTCTCTTTCTGTGAGCAATAGCCCTTGTTCGGCCAATTCAATCGCAGGTTGTACTAGACGTTTCCAAGGAAGCTTGCCAAATTTTTGGTGCGCTTCATAGATTCCAGCTACCGCCCCTGGTACACCCGAAGCCAGATGTCCAAAAAGGCTCAAGGAGTCAATTACATTGCCTTGCTCATCTAAGTACATATCTTTATCAGCTGCTTGGGGAGCCTGCTCTCTAAAATCGAGGGTATGCACCTTGCCATCAGCTGCTCTATAAACTAGAAAACCACCACCACCAATATTGCCTGCTCTTGGATAAGCTACCGCCAAGGCCAATTGTACCGTGACCATGGCATCAATGGCATTGCCGCCCTCTTTGAGAATGTCTACGCCTGCTTGCGTAGCGAGAGGATGAGCCGAAACGACCATAGCAGAGTCTCCAAACGCTTGTTTTTGGAGCGTCATCAAGCCTTTGGGTTCCGTGGTTGGTTTACAAGCTGTTATTCCTATTAATAATAAAATAACCAGATAAAGGGTGCGCTGATAAGAAAGCATAGAATAGACGTTGTTAAAATAAATATTATTCTTCCAAGAAAGAGGTTAGAGGGCTGCTGGCAGAAGCGTGGTTAAAAGGGCTGGCCAAACGAGCCTCAAAAGCCATACGGCCTGCTTCTACGCCTAGCTTAAAGGCTTTGGCCATTTCTATAGGATTGTCAGATACTGCAATAGCTGTGTTGACGAGCACGGCATCTGCTCCCAATTCAAGTGCTTTGGCCGCATCTGAAGGGCTTCCAATTCCTGCATCTACAATGACAGGAACATTGGATTGTTCGATGATGATTTCTAAGAAATCGATGGTTTTGATCCCTTTATTACTCCCAATAGGAGAGCCCAATGGCATCACTGCCTGCGTTCCTACTTCTTCTAGGCGTTTGCACAAGACAGGATCTGCATGAATATAAGGCAGCACTACAAACCCCAATTTAACCAATTCTTCTGCTGCTTTGAGCGTTTCGATTGGATCGGGGAGCAAGTATTTGGGATCAGGATGAATTTCTAATTTTAGCCAATTGGTTTCCAGCGCTTCTCTAGCCAGTTGGGCGGCAAAGACCGCATCTTTGGCTGTTCTTGCCCCAGAGGTATTGGGAAGCAAGTGCAGGTGTGGATGTTGAAGGTGTTTGAGAATATCATCCTCTTCATTGTGTATGTCTACTCGTTTGAGTGCTACTGTCACTAACTCTGACCCAGAAGCTAGGAGGGCATCTCGCATCAATTGGTTAGACGAAAATTTGCCTGTTCCTGTGAACAAACGAGATTGGAATGTTTTATCAGCTATAGTTAGTGCTTGCATAATTAGAGGGATTGTGAATAATAATTATCAAGAAAAAAATATTAATAACAATTATTCTTAGAACAAAAAGGAACGCTTATCGTTCTTCTCCTTTTGCTATTTTTTTGAATTCAATTTTATGGTCAACAGTGGTTACTGTCATCGCATTACCATTGAGAATATAACTATTTTTACCTGTCAACATATCTTTTAGTAAAATGCCGTCTTTGCTATCGCAACATTGACGAGAACAACCCAATCCTTTGGCGATTTCAAACGCATCTTTGCTGAAGCTAACGGCTCCCGAACAACTATTAACATCCAGTTTCAAAACGGCACTCATTGGCTCAAATAAAAGGGTGTAAGATTTGCTAAAAGTAACTGGTTTTTCTTCGCTGTTCAAGGCTTGGTAATTGACAGCTTCCCAAGTATGGCCTATCAAATCGGCTTTGGCTGGGCTTAGTGTAAGGGTTCCTTTTTTGTGAGAAAGTTGCAAGAGGCCATTGGTCATCGAAAAGTGTAAAGGCCCACTTAAGAATTTGGAAATTTGAATGGCTTCCTTGCTGTCGCAACAAGCTTCTGTACACATCATAAAAGGATCTACTATCAAACTATCTTTTTTTGTTTGGTAATTGGTTCCACATTGATTGATATCCAGTGGAATTCCCATGGTTTCAGCAGTAATATTAAGCGTATAATACTTGCTGGGATTGATCGGTTCTTGATTTGTTAATAAAAGACTGCTTACTACCCAATTTCCAATAACGTCTTTGGCATTGAGCGTTTTTGTAGACTCTTTCTGGACTTCTTCTTTATTGTTATTGTTAGCAGGTCTATTACAAGCCATCATTCCAATAATGATTATGGAAAGCAGTAAAGAGAAGTAAGGTGCGTTTTTCATAGTTGTACATTCGTTTTAAAGTAAGAACATGGGATTACCATTTTGAGAGCGCAAAATAAGCATTTGTGAGGCACTATTAAAATAGCATTCGACAAAACGTATAAAAAAAGGTTGTACTCTGTGAGCACAACCTTCTAAATAATTTATTTGATCAAGTCTTTGACGGTTATAACTTAGATAATTAGCATCGCATCGCCATAACTGAAGAATCTATATTCTTCTTTGATCGCCTCTTGATAAGCTTCCATAATCAAATCATATCCACCAAAAGCACAAACCATAATGGCCAAACTCGACTTAGGTAAGTGGAAATTGGTCACCATAGAATTGGCAATACTAAAGTTGTAAGGAGGGAAAATGAATTTGTTGGTCCAACCTTCAGCTGGTTTTAGCATTTCATGGGCAGATACAGCAGACTCGATAGAGCGCATAGATGTAGTACCAATAGCACAACGTTTTTTACCTGCTTGGATGGTAGCATTGACCATATCACAAGTTGGTTGATCTATTTTGAAGTATTCTGCATCCATTTTATGCTTAGACAAATCCTCTACTTCAATGTTTCTAAACGTTCCCAAGCCAACATGTAGCGTCAAGGTAGCAAAATTAACCCCCTTGATTTCTAAACGTTTCATTACTTCTGGGCTCATGTGCAACCCTGCTGTTGGAGCAGCAACGGCACCTACCTCAGAGGCATAAATAGTCTGATAACGCTCCTTGTCCAATTCTTCGGCAGGGCGGTTGATGTACTTAGGCAATGGCGTGTGGCCTAATTTGTCCAAGTGTGCCTTAAATTCAACATCGCCACCATCGTATAAGAAACGAATGGTTCGACCTCTAGATGTAGTATTATCAACTACTTCAGCCACCAAAATTTCTGCACCATTTTCATCGTTGAAATACAACTTATTGCCTACACGAATTTTACGCGCAGGATCTACGAGCACATCCCACAGTTTCATGTCACTGTTTAGTTCACGAAGCAAGAAAACTTCGATTCTAGCACCTGTTTTTTCTTTTTGGCCGTAAAGACGCGCTGGGAAAACTTTAGTATTGTTGAGTATAAAGCAGTCTCCATCATCAAAAAAATTGAGAATGTCTCTAAATATATGATGTGAAATCGTGCCTTCTTCGCGATTCACCACCATCAAACGAGATTCGTCTCTACGTTCGGTAGGATATTCTGCGATAAGCTTCTCTGGTAGGTCGAAATTAAACTGTGATAATTTCATTTTTGAGTAGTCTATGGTAGTATAATTTTAGAAGTATAAGAGTATGTGATACCATTGAATTATCAACATACCAAATAGAATTGTCTTGACAATGGTGGCAAAGATAAAAATTCTTTGGATTAATAATAGTACCTTCGCCGCTAATTATTAACAGAAGTATTCAGAGAAGGTTGTTGCAAAATGAAGTAATAAACGCATTTCTGAAACCTAAGTAGCCGTAGATTTTTTGTTTTGACTAAAATTAAATCATGCTTCTATCTATTGATTTGTTAAAGTATCAGGACCGTTTACGTTTGAGTTCAGAGCAGGGCATAGCACAAATTTATTGCCTTTGCAGAAAAAAACAGTTGGTATTGACCCCAGAGGAAATTGTACGCCAGTTGGTATTGCACTATTTGGTAGAGGAAAAGCAATATCCCAAGAATAGGATTCGTGTAGAAATGGGCTTAATTGTAAATACCATGAGCAAACGCTGTGATATTTTGGTGTTCAATCAACGGTTAGAGCCTGTATTTTTGGTAGAATGCAAAGCGGCCAATGTAAAAATTACTCAAAGTACTTTTGAGCAAATAGCGCGCTATAACAGTACCCTAAAAGTACCATATTTGTTAGTGACCAATGGCCCCAATAATTATTGTTGTCTGATAGATCGAGTACGCAAATCGTTTTCTTTTTTAGATACTATACCTTCTTATGAGGTGTTGCTACAGACAAAAGGAACAGCGATCTATAAATCCTACTAATTTTCAAGGCACTCAGGGATAAAAAACAACTAATTTTTGTCATCATTGTCTAATATTAAGTAGCCGTTCAAAATTACTACTACCAAAAAACGGTTATTTTCCTCCAGCTCATCGTTGAAAATACTCGTCTTAGCCCGCTAAGACTCCGTTTTTCGCCTTGATCTGAATAAAAATATTCCATTTTTTTAGGTAACATT